>JAYSTY010000462.1:0-12931 GCA_043719385.1 Blastocatellia bacterium
GCAAAGGTTTCTGCCGTCATCACAGAGAGCAGCAGCGCGAAAATTACGATCCCGTAGCGGTGAGTAAAGTTCATTTTAAGATTCCTTTCAGTGCTTTGATTGATATTTTTACAGCAAGAATTTTGCTGCGAATTAGTACGTTATCGTTTAGTTGAATGAGTTCCATTTATCAGGTCAGCCAAAGACGATTGACGCCGTAAGAGTCAAAGGCCGCGTCAACACCAACGATGGTTAGCCCTTCGACTTGCGCCTGCGCGATCAGCAGCCGATCAAAAGGGTCTTTGTGATGAAACGGTAGATGCTCAATCAAATCGAAATGACCAAGTTCACAGGGCAAAAGCTGAAGGCCGACTCTGGTTTGTTGAAAGCGCACCAGATCGGCGACTGATTCGGTGAGTTGCATCTTGCCGATAGAAACTTTGATCGCTAATTCCCAGATACTGGCATAGCTTAAAAACAGGGCATTGTCCCCGTCTTCGAGTACGTCTCTGGTGGGTTGCGGCAAGAGCGCATATTGCTGGCGACCCGCAAACCACAGAAAGGTATGCGTATCAAGCAACAGGTTCACGGCATGTACTCCTTGAAATCCTCCAGCGGTTCGTCAAAGTCAGGGCTAATCCAAACGATGCTGTCGCTCTGCCCTCCCTGGCGACGTTTGGGCGTAGCAGCGGCTGGCTCATTGACGGCAGTAAGTTTCGCCACCGGTTGGTTGCTGTCGGTGATAACAATTTCGCGGTCGAGCTTGAGACGGGCGAGCAAGTCTTTGACCGAAATATCCAATTCGGAAATATCTATCGCAATAGCAGACATAGAAAAACTCCTTTCGATGCAAATACTATACTGCAAGAGCTTGAAAAACTCGCCAGACCTGCCTAGCGCAGGACGTTACTGTCTTCCGCCTGACGAATAATGCGCGCAGCGTCTTCAGGTAAAAGAAAATGTTGCGTGGATAATTTTTCGACTGCCGTTTTCACTGCCGCGACATAGCCTGTGTGATCTTTGTAACGTTCTTCCAGTGATAAGCGCGGATCGCTCTTTTCCATGCGCTCCGCTTTCGTTTTCGCAAAGGGAATAAAGCCTCCAGCGAAGCCGCAACCGCGCCCTTTGTAAAATCCACTGCGCGTCACGTTCCAGCCAAGATACGTTCCAAGCGGAGCCTGTAATAAATGTGAAGCGACGCCGCTGGTTTCGTTGCCGTCTGCGTCAACTTTTGGAACCAGCAGCGGAAAAAATCTTTTGATCGCTGGCGGCTGCATCGTCATCACGCCGGATAAATCTGACGACAAAAAATCTTTGCCGAAATCATAATCCGGCAAAGCATTGATCATATTGTCAGGCAGCGGCGCGTTCGGAATTGACGGAAAACCCATCGCGCTGTGATTCGGTCGCACGAGATCGCTGCGATCCAAACGCGGATACACCGAAGGCGGCGGTTCAGCATTTTTCATCACCCAATTCGTGAGCGCTACGATCAAAGCACGCATTGATTCTGATTGCGGATTGGGATTATTCGGCAGATCACACGCGCCTGTCGCGGCGATTGGTTCCGTACTAAATCCGCCGCGTCCGCCTCCGTGTGTAGTACCGGGGAAGTAATAACGACGGACGTTTGCTGGCAATGGAATGTCAATTTCAGCATTCAGCCCCAGCAAATTCGGTGACATCCGCAAACCCCAAAATTCTGACGAACCAAAGGTCTCAAAAATCTTCGGACAAGTTTTTGTCGCGCTGCATCGGTCAAGCATGCTCGCGGATTTTTTGCCGCGTGTTTTGTCTTCATATGCGCCCCACCACAGCGGAGGTTCGCTGCCTGCCTCATACATTCCGGCTGCGCCGCCGGGATTTGCAAAACGTATGTTCATCGCCAACTGGCGTCCCGCGATGTGATCGTTGATGCCTTCAAAGACAATGCGATTTTTTTCGTCCTGATTGAATCCGAGGTGAACAAACGTCTTCAGAAAATTGCCGGATTGCGAAATTCCCTGCGCGATTCCATGCGTAATTTTTCCGGCGATTGGATTGGCTTGGTTGCTGTCGTCCTTCGCAGCGCGACGAAAAAATTCATTGATGTCACGTGTCGCGGCAAAGCCAATTCCTAACACTAACGGGTCTTTTGCGGTGTAACTCAGTTCGTAAAGATACGCCGGATCGAAACCATTTTTTACACAAACTTTATTGCCATCAGGAGCGCCGGGGAAAGGCGTTTTGCTGCAATCGCCAAACGCCCATTCGCTGCTCGCAATCGAGATAATTGCGCCTTCTTCTGAAGCACGTTTGGTCAGCGTCGCCTTCGATGTATCAAGGCTCGCGGCTTCGTGTGCGAGGGGCAACGGCAGCGTATTCGTCCCGCTCGGCATATTAAAAAATCTTGCGAGCGCTGCGCCCGTGATACTGGAGCCATCAGGATTTTTGGCAATCGGGACGCTGATAGTTTCGGCTCCGGCGCGCGGCGGAATATCGCCCTGCCATCCGCTGTGCAAAATGATGTAGCCACGGTTGAGAAAAAATTCATCGCCGGATTCACCCGCTACACCGAAGGCTGGAATCGAAATGCGATTGCTGCGATTTGGCACGGCGTACAGCAAAATTCCATTCGCTTTGGCAACATCTATCGGCTTGACCAGCATGAAAGTTGCGACGTATTCCACCATCCCGCGAGCGTTGCGCGGTGCGAAGTTCAGGTCAGTGATGATCGTGTTGTGCGGGTCTTTCGGATCAAGCTCACCGTAAGCTTTTCCCGTCAAAATTTCGTATTGCCCGACGCTGCCAAAAGATTTTCCTTCATAAGCCGGAGATTGTTTTTGCTCAATCACGATGCGGGTTACGTGGGCTTCGGCTAAAGTCGCATACGCGAAAACAGCCAGCAGGCAAAAGGAGATTTTTATTACCAATGACAGGAGATGTTTCATAATATTATTCAAAAATCATGCCCAGCACCTGCATGTCGTTCTTTTTATTTTCCTCAGCAATCGCTTTGATCGTTTGCTGTTCGCTGGTCACGGTGATTCCCTGCGCTTTGAGCGCACTCAGCACCGCCGCAGGTTCACGTTTGGCGACATTGGCAACAGTCGTCAGCGGCGAATCAATCAGGGATTGAGCGGCTTTCATAAAGGGCGGACCGCCGCGCCGCTCTCTGTCACCGCCACGTCCCACAGGAACAAAGGAAAGGACGGTCAGAACGATAAAAAGGCCGATAATGCTGGCTCCAATTCGCTTTGAGAAATGACGTGTAAAGACTTTCCAGTTCGCCAGAATATGAAAGCCTGCGCCCAACACCATAAACCAGCTCAGCCATTCATGCGCAGGTTTGATCAGCCCAATATCCAGATAGAAAAAAATCAGGATGCCTGTCAGCCCCGTCACAACAAATGATCCAATCGTCAGGGGCGTGGCCCATTCTTTGTAATTAATCATATTTTTTGCAGGTGAGAATTATGTAAAGCGTTCGGAGCGCGACAGCGGAACAGTACTACGAGCCGTAGCGAGTTCGCATCGTTACCGCGAAATTTCACCGCAACCAAAATAACTCGCTACGGCTCGTAATACTGTTTCGAACTGTCGAATTACTTAACGGCCTGGCGGTCGTCCGCCGGGGCCACCGCGTTCCGGTTCTTCTGGTGTCATTCCGATCACTACTTCAAAATTTGCGGTTAGTTCGCCAATTTTTGAGTCTTTGAGTGGTTTGAAATCAGCCGTGACCGCCTCGCGCCCTTTCAGGCTCTTGTAAATTCCATCTTTTTCATTCTGCGGAAAATCTTTGATATACAACTGCGTCGTCAGCATCCGCTTGTCGCCCTGCTTAATTAAAAAGTGAATGTGCGGTGTGCGTCCGGGATATGGTACGGGTTTGATCGTGCGGAAATAATACTCGCCGGTCGAGCCAGTAACGAAACGCCCAAAGCCCTGAAAATTGGCGTCTCGCTTCGCGGCGTTATCACTGCCCTGATGAAGATAAACTCCATTGTTATCGCATTGCCAGATTTCAACGACAGCGTTGCGGACCGGCTCGCCTTTTAAATTGACTACGCGTCCGGTCAGATGGGTAATCGCGCCGACCGCAGGCGTGATCCCACTGTTGATGACGAGCAGATCGTTGTCGGTATCAAGCGGCAGTTTCGTCGGATAGAACGGCCCCTCGGTTTGACGCGGTGTTTGCTGTAATTGATCGGCAAAAACTCCGGGCGTATAGAGCGCAGAAGCGCCAATGATTCCCAAAGCCGTGCTGCCAAGAAAATTCCGGCGGGTGTAAAGAAAATTGTCTTTCGTCATTGTTGCCTTCCTTTTTTATGATGCGTTGTTTGTAGCTGGAAATTCGATTGTCATGAAGAAAGGCGTTTGCCACCAGCCTTTGGTTGCTGATTTATTTATTCATCAACATATTCAACGCCTAGTTCTTTCAGTTTTGCGCGGAGACCATAAAACTCTACGCCTAATTCTCCCGCTTGCAATTTCTCGCGGGACTTCTGCTCTTTTTCCAAACGCTTTTGTCCAAGCTGCGCGACTTCGGCGGCAGCTTCTCTTTTGACAACGACGACACCATCAATATCACCGACAACCACATCGCCGGAGCGAATGATTGCGCCAGCACACACGACATCAATATTCACCGAACCCGGCGTCGCCTTCACTGTCCCCTGCGCGGAAATTGCTTTTGCCCAAACGGGGAAATTCATTGTCGTCAGATCAGCCACATCACGAACGCCCGCGTCAATAATCAAGCCGCGAATACCGTGCGCCTGACACGAAGTCGCCAGCAGGTCGCCAAACATTCCATCCGTAGATTCCGAAGTTGTGACGACTACTAAAACATCGCCCGGCTGACAGACTTCGACCGCCGCGTGAATCATTAAATTATCGCCAGGCTGACACGAGACAGTCACGGCAGAGCCTGCAACTTTTGCTGATGGATAAATCGGGCGCATATATGGATTCAATAATCCGATGCGTCCCTGCGCTTCGTGAATTGTGGCCACCCCCTGTTCGCCCAGTGTGTTGATGACTTCGGCAGCAGCCCGTTTTATGTTGCGAATGATTTGATGTTTCATTTTTCGAGGTCTGATAAACTTTAGTTTGTCGAGGTTTTCGCCAGAAACTCCAGTAGCGAAGCAGCGACAAACTAAAGCTTTGTCGGACATTTTTAGAATAATTTATCAGTGACCTGCGGATAGACGCGCTGAAAAGCCTCGGCATACACAATCGCCGGATTGCCGGAATTGCGTCCGCCCTGCGTCCCGCGCCGTTTGGCGGTGTCAGTGTAATAGTTCCAGAGATGCACCTGCGCATCCATGCAGTGCATCGCTTTGAGTTTGGTTTCAAACACGGGCGTGATGTCAAAAATTACGTCCGGCGTGAAACCGCACATCTCGGTTTGATGAGGCTCAAAATAAAAGACGGGTGGTGCGCCCAGCGGTTTGTGTTCGCTTGGATAACCGTGCGCCTGCGCATACACGCGCGCATCCATTGTCAACCGCGAAGTCGCCGTGTGATCACCGTTATACGGATCAACCGGAGTATGCGTCAGCACGACGGTCGGCTGGTAGCTGCGAAATTCCTGCACCAATTCTTCGGTGAGTTGCGGCGTGATGCCCAGCGGATAATCGCCAACATTGAAGCAGCGAATCTCCGCGCCTAATGTTTCGGCGGCTTTCGTCGCTTCTTCGTGGCGAATCTCTCTGACTTTTTCAATTGTCATGCCTTCTTTTTTCCAAAGCCCCTGCGATTCGCCGCGCTCGCCGTAAGACAAACACAGCACCCGCGCCCGCGCTCCACGTGCAGCGTAGGAGGCAATAATTCCGCCGGCCCGCCAGACAAAATCTGCGGCGTGGGCGCTGACAACTAATAATCTTTCGTTCGTTAAATCTTGATCCATAATTGATAATTTGCTGACAGAAAAATGGGGGCAGAAAAAATTAAGGCGAAATCAGGAAATTGCCGTGACAGCAGGTTCGACAGAAATAAATTGCTGTTTTTTCTGCCCCTATTTTTCTGTCAGCCCTTCTTCCGCATTTTAGTGAACCAGTCCCGCTGGAATCGTCGCCGCCATGAGATTAATTTCTTTGCCCGTGAATCCGGCATCCAGCAAGCGTTGCGAAAATTCTGCAAACCCTGCTGTGACTCCGGGATTGGTCTTTTGTCCGAGGTCAGTTGCCAGCATTGTACGTTCAATTCCAACCGCACGAATATTGGTAAAAACTGTCTCCCAGGGAGATTTGTTCGTGTGATACGTCGTGAAGCAATGCTCAATGATCGCGCCCAAATCAGCCAGCGCGATTTGTTCTTCAGCGGTCAGATTCTGCGAAGGAAATTCGGCATGGGTGACAATGATGCGCTTGACTCCTAACGTCCGCGCTTCTTTCACGAGGGGAAAAATCTCATGCCGTCCCAGATGTCCGGTCGCCACAATCATGTCGTGTTTGGCAATCAGTTCCAGACATTGCCGCGCATCTTCAGCAATTTTTCCCTCAGCATCCAGCACCGTCATCGGTGGTCGCGTAATGCCAGCCGCCGCAATTTCGCGCTGAATTTTGGCCCAGAACGGGAGCTTGTCGCTGCCACCATCCAACCGTCCGGCAGTTTCGTTCGCGGCGTCTACCGTCGGAAACCAGACAATTTTATTGCCCGAACGTCCGGCAATTTCGACCGCCACGGGATTGAGTCCGCCGACGCTGTGATTGAGGGTAATCGCGCCATACGCCTCAATCCCCGGCACGGCTTTCGTCACAACGGAAGCGCGTTCCGCCGTCGGAATATAATGCGACTTCAAGACGAAGCCTTTTAAGCCATGCGCCAGAAATTCTTTGGCCAAATCCAGATCGTCAATGCGTCGTTCAATGACATCAGGTGCGACGTGAACCTGTAAATCATACGCGCCCTGAATCGCTTCCCAGGCCGCTTCCGAAATTGTTCGCTCAGATGTATCCGCAGTTTGTATGCTCATATATATTCCAGGGTTTATTGTTAGTTTTGTCTGCGCCAGAAGCCGCAATATACTACAAGTATTTTAAATTACGCAAACGCAGTATATTTCAGTTAGCAATTGACAACTAATTGCGGCGCATTATAATGCGCCACTGTATGCAAAAGCAAAAAGTTAAAAATTTATTACTCGCCGGCGTCGGTGCCCGTGTACGGGCGTTGCGCCAAAACAGGAACCTGACGGTCCGCGAATTCTCCACACGAGCCGAACTCTCGCCCCGCTTTATTAATCAACTGGAAAGCGGCACCGGCAATATTTCCATCGCTCGCTTAGCCAGTGTGGCGGAAGCATTGGGAAAATCTTTAGCTGATCTCATCCCTCCCGATGATCGTGATCGTTCGTTACAAGCCAGAACCTGGCGCTTATTAAGTCAGTGTTCGGAGGAGGATTGGCAGGCGCTTCATCAATGGTTGGAAGCACGTCAGGAAAATCAACCCGTCCGACAGTTTATTGCCCTGATTGGCATTCGTGGCGCCGGGAAATCAACCATTGGCCCGCTGCTGGCAAAACGGCTCAAAACAGGATTTATTGAATTGGACAAATGGGTGGAAGAGGCCGCCGGGATGCCGCTGGGAGAAATTTTCACGACGCACGGCGAGAGCTATTATCAACGCCTTGATCGGGGCGCACTGGCTAAACTTTTTGCAACCTCCGGCGGCTGTGTTTTCGCGCCCGGCGGCTCAGTTGTCGCCGACACGGAAAGCTGGAATTTAATTAAAGAACGTTGCCTCACGATCTGGCTCCACGCCACACCGCAGGAATTCGTGCAGCGGATGAAACACGCCAGGGAAACTCGACTGATGCAAAACCCGACCGTGATGGCGGATTTGAAAGCACTGCTGGCACGCCGTGAACCGCTTTACGCTGAATCTGAAGTAACAATCAAAACTACGGGGAAGACCCCTGCCGTAATAGCAGCTTCGATCTTCGCTGCCATCACGAAGGCGGGCAAAAAATAAAGCATGTTCACCAATACACGGCAATTATTAATTGAATGGGGCGATTGCGACCCGGCGGGCATTGTCTTTTATCCACGTTACTTCGCGTGGTTTGATGCTTGTACGGCGGGGTTGTTTGCCGCCGTCGGGTTGCCAAAGCCGGAAATGATTGCCAAATATAAGCTGCTCGGTATTCCGATGGTAGACACTCGCGCCCGCTTTATTGTGCCTTCAAAATTCGGCGATGAAGTTTCCATTGCCAGCACCATCATCGAATTTCGGCGCAGCAGTTTCGATGTTAGTCATCAGATCATGCGCGGCGATATTCTCGCAGTAGAAGGCTTCGAGACACGCGTCTGGACAGTGCGCGATCCCGAAAATCCTGAACGCATCAAATCCCAACCCATCCCGGCAGAAGTCATCGCGCTCTTCACTGGAGTCTGAAGGAAGTATCATGACACTAGCTTGTAGCTTTTCAAACGATGTTGAGCCAAACTCTTGTCTACCGCAGGTCAACTTGTTATTATCTCTCCGCCTTAAAAATCGCCGAAAAGCCTCACAATCTGCTGATAGACATTTTCATTAATAATCTTCAGCGATTGTGTTTTTATTACTGAAAATAAGGTTACGCAAAGAAAAGTGGCATCAAGGATTCAGCCCCACATATCCCCTAAGGTAGTCATTATCGCCGTTGTATCCTCTTTGTCTTAAAGGGTCGCTGGCTAAACGCAGAAGCAATCTACTATGGTGCTTGTTGCTATTCCTAACAGGTAGAAATATTTAGGCACTATCTGATTCACGTTTTTCTCGGTGTGTAAGAAATCATAAGAGTAATAACAAATGGGTAAGAGCGAGGTCGGAAAAAACCGAGTAAAACAATTATTCCAATATCTGGAGGCGTTCAACCAGCAACGCAATCCGGTCATTCGCCAGATTAAGGATCAAGAGTGGAGCTTGTTCTTAAATAAACTTCCTGAACATTCATCAATAGTTAAGGGCAATTTACAGGATCAAGCTGAGCAGTTTGTTCTTAAAATTAGTAGGCCAAAACTGGAGTTACCTCCTTTACCTCCAGATGAAATCAAGGATTGGATATTGACTGGATGGGATGATTGCTATACTGAGGCATCTTTCGTTGAAGTTGATACTACAATTGACCCTGATGGAAACGAAATCAAAATCTATCTCAAAGATGACCTAAAGAGAGTAGCATTACTTAATCGCTGGCTTGCGGAAAGAGATGAATGGGCAAGGCGTGAACAACCAGCCAGAAACGCCTATAAAGTTTTTGAGGGTGTCTATACTCAGTACAGTTTGATTGAGCGTGAGGCTGGACTTTTAGAGCTTGTGCTTGGTGATGGAATTTTAAGTTGGCGGTTGCCAACTGGCAGTATTCATCATCCAATCTTACTTCAGCGCTTACAACTCAGTTTCAATCCCAAAGTCCCTGAATTCATTTTTCAAGAAACCTCCCACCCTGTTGAATTGTATACTGCGTTATTGCGAACCAACCCCAAAATTGATCCCAAAATTATTGCTCAGACTCGTAATGAAATCGAACAGAAAGAGTTTCATCCATTGGAGAGTGAAGCAACGTCGGAATTTTTCAAAGAATTCGTTCAGCAACTTGCTTCAGATGGACAGTTTATTTCAGATGGTGAAATTAAGGGAGAATCCGACTCCCCCAGATTGGCGCGTGATCCAGTAATCTTTTTAAGAACTGGAAGTCTTGGGTTCACTAACGCTATCGAATCAATCCTTGAAGAAATATCTGAATTAGGCTCAGGTGAAATTCCAGCAGCTTTACTCAATATTGCTGGAGGTCAAGAAAGCATTAGCACAACACAAAATTCTTCGACTGTTAGACTATCTGGAGGGGGTAATGAAGACGAAGAAATCCTTTTCAATAAGCATGCAAACCCTGAACAATTATTAATTGCAAAAAATCTGGATCGTAATGGTTGTGTGGTTGTTCAAGGTCCGCCTGGCACTGGAAAGACTCATACTATTGCGAATCTCCTTGGGCATTTATTAGCTAACGGTCAATCTGTTCTGGTGACGAGTCACACCACACAAGCACTGAAGACTCTGAGGGATAAAGTTGACCCTAGTATTCAATCACTTTGTGTGAGTGTTCTCGAAAGCGACAGTGAAAGCCAGCAACAGATGTCATCCTCTATCAGAGAAATTGCCGAACGATTAAATAACGATGCTTCAACATTTGAACGAAGTGCAGCGGAATTCAGGAAGCAGAGAAATGGAATCATCACAAAGCTGAAGGAAATGCGGCAAAAACTTTATCATGCAAGGGCGGATGAATACCGCGACTTGTCTGTTGGCGGAAAGACCTACGCACCATCTGAAGCTGCACGTATTGTACAGGAAGGGAAAGGGATAGATGATTGGATACCTGAGCCTATCTTACTCGGCAATAGTTTACCTCTTAGCGAAGAAGACATTGCCGAGCTTTATTCAACCAATCGGTCAGTTTCATTGAACGATGAAACTGATCTAGCTTTATCATTACCTGCACCTGAATTAGTACTTCCTGCCCACGATTTTGCCAAGCTGGTTCAGCAGTATAGAGAACTGAATGGTATCGAAATCAGAGATCGCGCCGATCTTTGGGAACCATTAACGATGCTTTCAAGCGAAAGCCCGGAAACAATTCTTGCTAAAACACAGCAAGCGATGATGCCGATTATTCAAGGACTAACTGATCCGCTGAAATTAGCACTTATCAATGATGGTCGTCGAGATGAAACTTATCGTAAGCCCTGGGATGACCTGATTGAAAAAATCAATCAGGTCGTAAAGACAGCAAGCGGAAGTCTTACACTGATGCTCGAATACGAGCCACAGCTTGCGCCTGATATACCAATAGATCAACAACTAAAAGTCCTTGATGAAATTACGGATCATCTCGATAAAGGTAGTGGTCTAGGTCGCCTGACCTTACTCATGCATTCAGAGTGGAAAGCTGTGATTGAAAAGTGCGTTGTTGATGGCAAAAGACCGACAGCCCCAATTCATTTCCAGGCACTCAAAGAATCTGCGAAGCTGGAACGGCAAAGAAACAATTTGATTACTCGTTGGGATCGGCAGGTAGCTCCGCTTGGTGCGCCATTGGCAAAGAGCTTTGGAAAGCAAGCTGAAGAGTCCTGCCAGCAATTTGTCCCACTAATGCAAAGCTTGCTAAATTGGTATAAAGAAACTTGGCTACCAATTGAAAGGAAACTAAAAGATACAAGTTTTCGTTGGGAAAAGCTACTTCAGGAAATGCCCCTGAATCTTCAATCAAATGGAGAATTGCTTAGATTGGTAGAGGCTGCTCAAAACCATCTACCGACAATTTTTAAAGCTAGGATTACGTTACTGCGGCGCAATGAAATAGGGCGGGAGTTGTCGAACTACAAATCGCGCATCAGGACACAGCCATCCGCAAATCAGACAGGGAGCTTGCTGGCTGAGCTGCTCAGGGCGGTTGAATCTCTCAATATTGATCTTTACCAACAAATTAGCGATAGGATTAATGATCTTCATCAACGTCATCAAAGCTACATAAAACGTCGAGAGTTATTGACGCGCCTCGAAAAAATTGCCCCCGGTTGGTCGCGTGCAATTCGTCAAAGAATCTCACCTCATTCTAATGATTTACCTCCAGGCGATGTTTTGAAAGCCTGGCTCTGGCGAGAATTGCATGAGGAAATTGACGAGATCGGAAGGGTTTCAATAGAAGATATTCAGGAAAATATAAGCAAACTGGTTTCTAATCTCCATCAAGTCACTTCAGAATTAATTGAAGCATCCTCTTGGGCGCACCAAATCAGGAGAACAGGTTCGGAGCAGAAGCAAGCGTTGATAGGTTGGGTTAACACCATGAAGAGGATTGGCGCAGGAACAGGTAAAAAAGTTCCGCAGCTACGTGTTGCAGCTAGAAGGCAAATGGAAAACTGCCGTCCGGCTGTCCCTGTTTGGATAATGCCAATGTTTAGAGTCGTAGAAAGTTACAAACCAACAAAAGGGCTATTTGATGTTGTTATTATTGATGAATCTAGTCAGTGTGACGTCACCGGACTAATAGCTTTATATTTGGGGAAGAAAGTTATTGTCGTGGGAGATGATGAGCAGGTTAGCCCTGATGCAGTAGGTCAAAAAGTAGTAGCCTCTCAGAGTTTGATTGATACATATTTACAGGGAATACCAAACTCAGTCCTCTATGATGGGAAGCTCTCTATTTACGATCTGGCCATGCAGTCATTTAATGGATCAGTTTGTCTGCTAGAGCATTTCCGCTGTGTCCCTGAAATTATTCAGTTCAGCAATACTCTTTCCTATAAAGGAAAAATAAAACCATTGCGCGATTCGACACACAGTAAGCTATTACCTGCTGTAATCTCCCAATATGTCCCTGCTGGTTTCTCGGACTCAAAGGTGAATAAAAACGAGGCCATCACAATAGCGTCTTTGGTAGTAGCAGCAATTGAACAACCTGAATATGCTAAGCAAACGTTCGGAATTATTTCGCTTATTGGTGAGGGAAAAAGGAACCCCCAGGCAACATTTATCGAGACTATTCTTAAAGATAAACTCTCTGCCACAGAGTTTAAAAGCCGTAATATTAGATGTGGAAATGCCTCTAATTTTCAGGGAGATGAACGAGACGTAATATTTTTATCAGTAGTTGATAGCTCTGCTGAATCCGGCACGCCCCTTTCTATGCGCCGTGAAGATCGTTTTAGGAAAAGATTTAATGTCGCCGCAAGCCGCGCTAAAAATCAACTTTGGGTTGTCCATTCGCTACAAATCGAACACGATTTACAAGCTGAAGACTTACGGTATCGGCTAATCAAATATGCGCAAAACCCCAAAGAGTATCTTAAGGCGCATGAGGTGCAACTAACTAAAACTGAATCAGAATTTGAGCGACAAGTAATGAAAAGGTTACTTACTGCTAACTAAGTAGGTTGGCATAAAGAATCTGGTAGAATTAGAAGCTATGAAAACACCAACGAGA
>JAYSTY010000463.1:0-2219 GCA_043719385.1 Blastocatellia bacterium
GGAGAAATTGAAGGAGTTTTCCCACGATTGGATAAAAAGAAAGTTATGAACGAAATCAAACAAGAAGAAGCCGCCAGCCAGGAGGCTCGCGCACAAGAAACAAAACCCGAGAGCATCATCGCCCCCGTCCCCCCATCGCCGATTCCCGCCATCGCTCCTGTCGCTCCCGAAGGCATCGCCTACATCGGCATTGAAGACTTCCTCAAAGTCGAACTCTGCGTAGGA
Organism: Blastocatellia bacterium; assembly: GCA_043719385.1. GTDB lineage: Bacteria > Acidobacteriota > Blastocatellia > RBC074 > RBC074 > JAFDVL01. The sequence goes on from JAYSTY010000463.1 coordinate 226, forward strand.
CAAATTCTGACCGCCGAACCGGTACCGAAAGCGGACAAATTATTGCGCTTCACGATTGATTTAGGTGAAGCCGAACCGCGCCAGGTACTTGCCGGAATCGCACAATATTACGAAGCCGAAAAACTAATCGGACGCAAAGTCATCGTCGTAGCAAATTTAGCTCCACGAAAATTACGCGGCTTTGAATCGCAAGGCATGATCCTGGCGGCGTCGCTTGGCGATGAAGGAAAACCTGTGTTAGCAGGATTTTTAGAAGATGTGCCGAATGGGGCGAAGTTGAAATAGCTTATATCATCTGAGGTTCTCATGAAAATTGACCAAAAAATTTCCGAAAGATTGCGGGACTTATCTGAGTATCCTCCAGAAGTAAGAGAAATAGTGCATCAAAAACCTAATCGTTCTTCTATGTACAGGAACGTTGGGAATGATGAATATACAGAATATGAAGTGGACGAGACAGAAGCTTATCAATGGGGAATCAGTTGCCTTAATATACTTAAACTAGCTTTTGGAATAGAAAGTGATCATTATTCTCAATTCAATACTAAGCTCAAAGATTTTTCTCTTCACAATGTAATTTGGCAGGCAACTGGAATAATGAAAGCCGCTGCTGAAGACTATTCTCAAGGTTTTTCCATTGATCTACGAACAGCCGTTTCTGGTGAGATATTTCAAGATTTTGTGGCGTTAGCCAAGCGCGTATTGGCAGAGGGAAATAAAGATGTCGCTGCTGTTTTAGCTTCTGCTGCACTTGAAGATACACTCAAGAGATATGCGGAAAAACAAGGGCTTAACATAGATGACAAAGATTTGGCTGAGATCGTCAATACATTGAAATCACAAGGCTTGGTAGGTGGAACACTAAAGAACTCTCTTGCCGCAATGGTAAAAATTCGGAATTGCGCTATGCATGCAGATTGGAGCAAAATATCAGAGCCAGAGGTAAGCAGTCTAACTGCCTTTGTTGAGCAATTTTTGATTACATATTTTTGAGCTATTCTTTACAGTTATGATCCTCTTTTCGCTTGAAATTCAGGAAAGGGAAATAAATATATGTCAGATATAAATCTTGAAAAAGTTGTCGCTGAAATTCGCACTCTGAGTCCTGAACAGCAGGAACAATTGCGCCGTTTATTAAACGGCTCGGTTGTTTCATTAGAAAAAGATGAGCTTCCAATGAAGCCACGCATTGTCGGCACGTACACGCCAAAAGATCGGTCTAAAGAAAATGCGTGGTTAGCTAAGAATCAAGATCAATTTGTCGGACAATGGGTAGCACTGGACGGCGATAATTTAATTAGTCACGGATTACTGCTCAAAGAGGTAATGGCAGAAGTTGAAAAAAAAGGAATAATAGGGGCTTTAGTTGTACGCCCTGAATCCAGCAAAGCAGCTCCGTACATGGGATTTTGAGGCGGAGAAATCTGTGGCTGCTCAGCTTAGCTTTGACATTCGACATGAATATTCAGCCTCGGATTCGGGGATTACGATTGAAACAATTCTGCGTCGTGGTGAACGAGAATTTCTAGCCGAAGCGAAAATTGACACAGGTGCGCAATACTGTTTATTTGAAAGAGAAATTGGCGAGTATCTTCAGATTGATATTGAGAGTGGAATCCAAAAAACAATGGCAACTCTGACAGGAAAATCTACGGCATTTGGACACGAAATAATGCTACAAACATTAGGGATTACCTTTCATACTTTTGTTTATTTTGCATCGGATAGGCAAGTTCATCGTAATCTTTTAGGTCGGCAAGGTTGGCTGCAACTCGTTAAGTTGGCGATTGTGGATTACGACAATGAAATTTATTTGAGTCCTTACAACAAAGCTTTCCAGCCCGGAACTTAATATGCCGCTTTCTTTCATTTGAAATTAACTTTGACTGTATTTGTCGCTCGTCCATCAATCGTTAAATTCACATCTGCATCGCCACGCCCGACCAGGCTTTTTGGCAGGCGCAAATTGATCTGGTCTACGCCAACGTAAAAAT
>JAYSTY010000464.1:0-12901 GCA_043719385.1 Blastocatellia bacterium
GGCAGAAAAGTTCAGGTTACGGGCAAAGTCAATCAGACATTTGCCATTGGCAGGCAGAGTTACATGGTAATTTTTCAGGAATAAACATAGTGAAAACAAAAATGCTGTCACGAAAGAAATAAATCTCGGTAGGGTTGGCAGAAAAGCAAAGAAAAGCTTATAGGTGTTGTCCCAAAAGTGACAAGACAGATTTTCTGGTAAAACGTGTCGAGTATGAAAACCAATCAATCTAAATATTTCTACTGCCATCAACACGGCGTCACGACTGCGTTTTCAGGCTCAGCTACAAAAATTATTTGCATTGAAGGACAGGAACCAATGGCGGAGGGCTTTCCCAAAGGAACAACTCATTGCTTTTCTTGTCGAACCTGTAAAACATTTTGGCAGGAAAATAAAGATAACTACACTCAGTGTCCGGCCTGCAAGCGGCAGGCAGTCAAACTTTATCAATGCCATGACTGCAATACTTTAACTCTTGAAACAACTTACGCAGAGCGACAGCTTCCAACTGTTCAATTGAAATCATTTGAATGTATTGGGTGTCTGACAATACTGGCAGCAAATGCTATTCGGCTCGCGCATTCGTGCGAGGTAGTTAGCGCAACTATCTTTACGACTCAGTCTGAATGCAGGTTTTGTGGTGAAGAGCTACAGAGTATTAAGAAGAAGACGCCGAAATTTCCGCAATTGCTAAAAAAGCAAAAGCCTGAAGCCCTTACCGTTGCAGCACCCGTTATTCAAATAAACAATCAACCGCCAATCCTTCTTCCTTCGACTAAAGAAGCAGGTAACCCTCCCATTGCTGTAACGCCAAAAATAGAGATTATTAAAATACCAGATAGACAGGAATCATTAAAACCTAAGCGACAATCAGTGATGATGATAGTAGGGACCGGACTCTCGCTAGTTATCATTCTAATGATAGCGATAAAAGGATTCGTTTTAAGTCGTAAAGCGGACAGTAGTGAGCAGCTTGCTATTACCACATCGCAGGTGAGAGCGACAGTTTCCATAGCTCCAACGCCATCCGCTTCAATTCCGAACGAGAAGCAAAAGTCACCATCACCGTCCCCATCGGTTGTTATTGAGGCGACTAAAGAAAGAGACATTTCCAATCCGGTAGTCAAAAGCGGGAATGTTCAGCCAGAGAAACCAAAATCTACTCCGACGCCTGTTCCGGTTATTGAGAATAATAGCAAGGCAAATGAAATAGTCCTGAATACTCGCTCAGTCGTTGTGAAACCGATGGCGACACCTGAGCCAACACCAACGCCTCTGCCCTTGCGTCCACCGCCGAGTCCGACGCCTGTCCCAAGGGCAACCAATGGAGTGATTCGATTGAATCAGGCATTAGCAGAAAATGAGCTGGTTGATGTTGGAAGCCAGTTACCGGGTTGGCCTGTTCTGATTGACTCAGTGGAGCCTCAGTGTTGTGTCGGGCTGGCGGGGCGTCCCAGTCCCTCAAATGGCTGGAGAAAACTGGTCTTAAGAGGCACAAAGAAAATAACAACAGGAATCATTATTCGCTGGCGAACTTTGTAAATAATGGAGAAAAGAAATTATGAAACGATATCGTTCATTAATCAACTTGATTGTCATCCTGCTCTGTCTGTCAGTTAATAGCTTAGCTGGGAGCCAGTACGTTATCAAATCCTCAATTACTCAAAAGAAAACTACCATCTTGCGTGTAAAGCTGCTTGGTCCTCTCAGTACCAGAACCGGAAAGTGTGGGGATGAAGTTGTCGTTCAGGTAGTGGCACCTGAGGAAAATAAAGGAGATATTCTGGAAGGGTTCATCACTGAATCAAAATCGGGTGGCTCAATTAAAGGAAAATCTGAACTGACCTTTGTCTTTCAAACTCATGTTCATAACAATGAATCAAAAAGGGTCAAATCAATTCTCAAATCCATCACCAACTCAAAAGGTCAGGAAATGGTTGATGAAGAAGGGAACGTTGTCAAAAAAGAAAATAATTTAAAGAGTGTGATTGGTAAATCGATTCTTGGTGGTTTGGCCGGGGCGGCTATCGGAGCCGTAGTCGCTGGCGGTGAAGGAGCAGCGATTGGCGCAGCGGCTGGGGCCGGGACTGCCGCCATCACCTCTGTTGTCTATATCAAGTATAAAGTGCAGGGAGCGAATGTAGCGTTTGATGCTGGCAGTGAGATGTTAGTTGAAGTCCAGGATTGTGAAAATTGCAAACCCTTCCAAGCTCAGACCTGCTCTGCGTCGCCTCGGATTGTTGCCAAAAGCACTGCAAACAGTGACGATATACGACCTACGATAACTCGTCGTCCGAGGGAAAATGAGCAGGCAACAATTTCTTCGATTCAAAAACCAGAGAAGCCTTCCAACAGATTTCGCACTTACAAACAAGGCAATCTTTTTGAGGTCAGTGTTCCGAATAACTGGCGACGGATACCTGAAGGAGGCAATCTGGACTTTGCTCCCAATGGTGGGTATTCAACACAGGGTGCAACTATCACAGTTGAGTATGGGGTTAGAATAGGAGTCATCCAACTGCCCGGCGACACTATTGAGCAGGGAATGAAGCATTTGATGAATTCACTCAGTAAGGCAGGCAAAGGTTCGCAACAGGTCGGAAACGCAATACCGACAGGTTTTGCTGGTCGTGGATTCTTAGGTTCCAGACTCCGAAGAGAATCAACTGCTCCTAACCGAATGGAGATTATAGATGTGTATCTCACCAAACTCAGCAATGGCAGTTTCCTATATTTTATTACCAGTGTTCCTGATCAGTATTATCCTGAATATTTAGAGACGTTTTTAAGGATTCGATCAGGTATTCAAATTAACGACGCAAATTAATTACTAAAGTGTGATAAGCAGAAACTAACTCGCCAATTAAAGAGTAGCGCAAACTGGAAAGTTTGCGCTACTCCTGCGAAGACCTTATCCGTTACTTTATTTATTTTCGTCTTCCTTTTTGCCTACGCCCCAAAAATCTTTGACGGCCTCAGCACCAGGGATAAATTTCTCCCACATTTGCGGAGCGTTCGCGCTCATTTCCAGCCAGCCTTTAAATCTCCGATCAAATTCCTCTTTAGTTTTCAGGTAAGCGTCGAAGCTGCTGGATAAATAATTGCTGAAAAAATCATGGACGGCGCCATCTTTGGAGCGAATGAGTTGAAAAAGAAATGGCAGCGGCAGTATGTTGTTCTGGTTCTTCTCTTCTTCCAGAATGAGTTGCACCAGAACCGCTTTTGTCACGTTGGCTTTCGTGCTGGAATCAATCACTTCGATGTCATGCCCGGCGCGGATCAGTTCCAGCAAGTCCTGATAATTGACATAACTTTTCGTTTCAGTATTGTAGAGCCGACGATTGCCGTATCGCTTAATGACGACGTGATCTGCGCTGGTTGCCTGCTTTTTCATATAGGCAAGAAAATAACATAGCTGCGGCACGAAAGTCTATTATTTTACGCTATGTTGCAGCAATAGAAAGCTTTAATGTGATATTGCAAATGCGAGTTATCATAAATGCACTAAAATAAGTAATTCCTGTGGTAAGAAGAGAAAAAGAAAATCTCTTTCTTGCTGTAAATAGAAAGGTTGTGGGTTTTATTTCGCATTTGCGAAATAAACGCTTGACAGGGAGAAATGATCTGCTATTCTCCTGCTTGTTGAGGCAAACTTTTGAAGACCAAGCGGTAATTGGCACAGCCGGAAAATAACAGGCTGTCAGCTTACCGAACATTCACGAGAGGATTATGGAAACAGCGAACAACACATCGGTCTACGGCAGCAAACCCTGGCTCAAACGTTATGATTACTGGGTTCCGGCGGAAGTCACGTTCCCCACGCAACCAATTTATTACGCGCTGAATTTGTCGGCGGCACTTTACCCCGATCAACCCGCGACAGCCTTTCTGGGCGCGAAACTGACCTTCAAAGAGTTAAAGACGCAGGCTGATAAGCTGTCTACCGCACTGGCGAAACTTGGCATCAGCAAAGGTGATCGCGTTGGTGTGATGTTGCCGAATTGTCCGCAGTATGTGATCAGCTTTTTTGCGATTACGCGGCTTGGGGCCATCGTCGCCAACATCAATCCGATTTACACGGCGCGCGAAGTCGAACTCGTCGCTAAAGATTCCGGGATGCGTGCCATCATCGTGCTTGATCTGTTGTCGCCATTGGTGCAGGGCGTATTGGCGAACACCGGAATTGAAAAAGTTATTACGACTAATATACAGGCTTATTCCGCTGCGCCGGAAACTGCGCCGCCTGCACCGGAAGGGACGCTCTCGTTTTCTGAACTGATCGCCGGGATCGAAAAGGCTGCCGTTCCCAGTGTTGACATCAATGCAAAAGAAGACGTTGCGGCGCTGGTGTATACAGGTGGAACGACAGGTGTGCCAAAAGGCGCGATGCTCACGCATTACAATTTATTTTCGGCGACGGTGATATGCGCGTTGTGGGGTGGGCCAATCGTGAAACACGGCGAAGGCGCAATTTTATTGGTGATTCCGTATTTTCATATTTATGGTTTGGTGGTCGGCTGCATTTATGGCGTGTGGCTGGGCGCGATGCAAATTCCGATTCCGAAGTTTGATCCGAACCTTTTGCTGGATGCGATTAAGACGCATCATCCGACGTTTTTCCCTGGTGTGCCGACGCTGTTTATTTCGCTCATCAACAATCCCGAAGCTGTGAATTGCGGGCTTGATCGCATTCATCGCTTCAACAGCGGCTCGGCTCCGTTGCCAATTGAAGTCATCGAACAATTTGAGGCGATGAGCGGTGCGCCTTTGCTTGAAGGCTACGGCATGACCGAAACATCGGCGATTACTTCATCAACGGCGATTCTGGCGAAACGCAAACCCGGCAGCATTGGCTTCCCGATGACCAGCACGGAATTGAAAATTGTCGATTTGGAAACCGGCGAACGCGAACTGCCGATTGGCGAAGAAGGCGAACTTCTGATTCGCGGGCCGCAAATTTTGAAGGGTTATTGGAATAAGCCGGAAGAGACCGCGAACACGATTCGTGACGGCTGGTTGTACACCGGCGATGTCGCACGGATGGATGAAGAAGGATATTTTTTCATCGTCCAGCGCAAGAAAGACATGATTATTGTCAGCGGTTTCAACGTGTATCCGACCGAAATCGAAGAAGTATTATTCACGCATCCGGCGGTGCTGGAATGCGCCGTGATTGGCGTCTCGCACGGTTATCGCGGGGAAGCGGTCAAAGCTTTTATCGTCCTGAAACCGGGCGCAACAGCGACGGCGGAAGAAATCCTGGCCTTTTGCAGCGATAAGCTGGCGAAATACAAATGGCCTTCCCACATCGAATTTATGGACGCTTTGCCGAAGAGCGCAGTTGGCAAAGTCCTGAGGAGAGAATTGCGCGATTTGGAAGAGAAAAAACAGTAGGCGGTGGTCGGTGGTCGGTGGTCGGAAAAATCCGACAACTGGCAACCGATAACCGACCACCATTTAGAAAGGAATACAATTATGGCAAGCAAAGCAAAAGCAACAAATAGTAAAAGTGGTCAGGCAGCGGGAGCGGCAAAGGCTCCGGCTCCTGAAACAAATAACAATAATCAGGCGGCGGAGTGGGCGAACGAGGTCATTACTCACCTGATGAATGCGCAGAAAAACTGGATTGAAATTACTTCCCAGCAAAATGCGCTGATGCTCAAGGCGATTGAAGAAGGCGCGAGTTTTTATCGCAATGCGCCAACGCCGGCGCTGGGCGATTGGGCGCGTCAGGGTTATGAAGGATTTGTCGAAGCGCAAAAACGCTGGTCAGAAATGGCTTCGCAACAAAGCAGCCAGATGTTCAGCGCGATCCGTGAAGGCATCAATGTGACGCCGGGCGATATGATGACTGCGATGCAGGATTATTTAGGGCAGGGCATGGAAACATTTGTCAAAGCCCAGACACAGTGGCTGGAATTTTCTGCGCAGCAAAATGCGCAGGCCCTGCAAGCGGTGAAAACCAGCCTCGGCATTGATGAATCATCACCTGCCGCCGCGCTGGCAGATTTCGCGCAACAGGCGATGACGAATTACATTGATGTGCAAAAGCGCTGGCTTGATCTCGCCACGCAGCTTCCGTTCATGCGTTCATCGAAGTAATTATTTTAAGGAAACGGCGAGGGGGAGACGGGGCGACGAAGCGATTAGCTTCTGCTCGCCCCGTCGCCCTTTCGCCTTTTCGCTCTGTCGCTCTTCACGCGCATTTGGTTTTCCGGCGCAGCAAGAGTAAATTACTGATCACTACCTGACAGTTCGCGCAATTTTTATTTTAGGAGACTCTGAATGTCTGCTCAATCCGCAAAAATAAACAAATTTCCCTGGACGACCAAACTCAAAGATAAAACCGTCACGCTGCGCCTGATGCAGCCGACCGACCGCGACGCTGTACTCGCGTTTGCGCAGGCCTTACCTGCCGATGATTTGCTGTTTCTTCCCGTAGATATTTCACATCCCAAAGTTGTGGATGGCTGGATGCGTCATTTCGCCTCTGGTCGCACGTCAACTATTGTTGCCGAAGTGGAAGGCCGCATGATCGGGATGGGGACGCTGGTACGCAGTGAAACAAGCTGGGCGCGGCATCTGGGTAATATGCGCCTGCTGGTCAGTACGGATGTGCGCGGCATTGGGCTTGGGGCGTTATTAGCGAATGAAGTTTTCACCCAGGCACGAGCGGCAGGGTTGCTGAAAATCGTCGCGCAAATGGCGGCGGAACAACGCGGAGCTATCGCTGTTTTTGAACGCCTGGGCTTTCGCGCTGAATCCCTGTTGCCCGATTACGTGATGGATCGGAATGGCCGCACCCACGATTTAATTGTGATGTCGTATGACGTAACAGGGCTGACTGAATAAATCAAAAATCAAAAGGCAAAAATCAAAAGGCAAAAGGTCGGTACTTTCTTTTTTCTTTTGATCTGTCGGCATCGCCCTCCGATTTTACTTTTGCTTTTTGCCTTTTGCTATTTGCCTTTTGATTTTATGACCTCATTAGCTCGCATTCCTGAACCACCCGAAACATTTTTGCTGGGACATTTGTTAACGCTCAGCGCGACCAATCCCGTCCAGGACATGATTCAAATGGCGCGTGAATTGGGGCCGATCTATCGGCTCGAAATTCGCGGACGCGTGGTTGTCGTTGTGTCCGGCTTTGAACTGGTGGATGAATTGTCCGATGAAAAACGCTTTGACAAAGCAGTGCGCGGAGCCTTGAAGATCGTGCGCGGCTTCGGCGGTGATGGCTTGTTCACGGCCAAAACTAATGAGCCAAACTGGTCGAAAGCACACAACATTCTGCTGCCGAATTTTAGCCACAAAGCCATGCTCAGTTACCACTCGATGATGCTCGACATTGCTGAACAATTGGTGCTGAAATGGGAGCGGCTGAACCCTGACGAAGAGATTGATGTCACGCGTGATATGACCAGTTTGACAGTGGACACGATTGGGTTGAGCGGCTTCGATTTTCGCTTCAATTCTTTCTATCACGACACCGAGCATCCGTTTGTTGGCGCAATGGCAGACGCGCTTGGCATCACGATGGATGTGCTGCGCGATGTGCCAGGCGAAAGCATCATTCGCTCCAGTCGTGATCGCCAGTTGCAGGACGACATTCGCACGATGAACGAAACGGTGGATCGCATCATCAAGGATCGGCGGGCGAGCGGCGAAGACAATTCCAGCAAAGCGGACATGCTGAGTTGTATGCTCAGCGGCGTAGATCGTAAGACGGGCGAGAGCTTGGATGACATCAACATTCGCTATCAGGTGATTACATTTTTGATCGCGGGTCACGAAACGACCAGCGGCTTGTTGTCGTTTGCCGTGCATGCGCTGCTGAAACATCCTGAAGTTTTGGCGAAGGCTTACGATGAAGTTGACCGTGTGTTAGGTGGCGATGTAGCGGCGCGCCCAGGTTACGCGCAGGTCAATCAGCTTCAGTATATTTCGCAAGTTTTGAAAGAGACATTGCGCCTGTGGCCGACGGCTCCGGCCTATGGCATTGCGGCGAAAGAAGAGACCATCATTGGCGGCAAATACAAAATTAAACCGCTGCACAATGTCTCAATTCTGTTGCCGATGCTGCATCGTGACAAGAGCGTGTGGGGCGAGGATGCCGAGCTTTTTAATCCCGACAACTTCAGCCCTGAAGCCGAAGCCAAACGGCCTGCCAATGCGTACAAGCCTTTTGGTAATGGGCAACGCGCCTGTATCGGTCGCCAGTTCGCCTTGCACGAAGCGACTCTTGTTTTAGGGATGATGCTGCAACGCTTCAAGTTGATAGACCATACGCGTTACGAATTGAAGATCAAAGAAACGCTGACGATGAAGCCCGACGGTTTTAAAATTAAAGTCAGATTGCGGACGGATGCCGAGCGCGGCAAACAAGAACAGTTGATCGTTGACAGTAATCAGTCATTAGCCACCGACCACCGACCACCGACCACCGACCACCGACCACGCATCAAACATGAAACCCCGCTTCTTGTCCTTTACGGCTCGAACATGGGCACGGCGGAAGAGCTGGCGCGACGGATGGCGCAGGACGGCGAAGATAATGGTTTTGCGGCGAAGGTTGCACCGCTTGATGATTATGTGGGGCGGTTGCCGAAAGCAGGATTAGTCGTCATCACTTCGGCGTCATACAACGGATTGCCACCGGACAATGCCGTGCAATTTTGTGAATGGTTGCGCAGCGCTGAACTGACGGCGGATTCGTTAGCCGGAGTGAAATACGCGGTTTTCGGTTGCGGCAATCGGGATTGGGCGGCGACGTTTCAGGCCGTGCCACGTTTCCTTGACGAGCGTCTGAGCGAACTTGGCGCCAAACGAATTCACGCTTTGGGCGAAGGTGATGCGCGGGAAGATTTCGACGGGCTTTTCCAGAAATGGTATCAACCTGCCCGTGTTGCGGTGGCGCAGGAATTTGCGATTACGCCACTCACGGATGGGGCCGCAAAGCCGCTCTACAAAATTGAAATTGTGACGGGACAGCAAATGAGTCCGTTTGTAGATTCATTCAATGCGAAGCCGATGACTGTGCTGGTTAATCGTGAATTACACAATAAAGAAGGTGCGCAGGCTTCCGACCGCTCAACTCGCCACCTTGAATTTACACTGCCCGCAGGCGTCACGTATCGCGCTGGCGATCATTTGGGCGTGATCCCGCACAATCAGGAAAATTTGGTCAAACGAGTTGCCGCCCGTTTTGGCTTTGAGCGTGATACTTACATTCGACTCCGTAAAAATAGTCAGCGCAAAACATTTTTACCTGCCGATCAAACAATTTCAGTTTATCGCCTGCTCAGCGATTACGTGGAATTGCAGGATGTTGCCACGCGCACGCAACTCAACACGCTTATTCAATACACTGAATGTCCACCGGAAAAAATTAAGCTGATGGCGCTGGCAGGTGAAGACGAAATCAGCGCCGAGCGTTACCGCGCAGATGTGCTGACGCCGCGCAAATCGCTGCTTGATTTGCTGGAAGAATTTCCGGCTTGCGAGCTTCCCTTTGAAGTGTATCTCGAACTGTTGCCACCGTTGCGCCCACGCTACTATTCAATTTCTTCCTCGCCTTCAGCCGATGAAAAAATCTGTAGCATAACAGTTGCCGTAATCGAAAGCACCGCACGTTCAGGACGTGGAATATTTGCGGGAGTTTGCACGAACTACCTGCGGCAACAGGAAAAAGACAGCGTGATTTATGCGTTTGTGAAGGATACGAAATCAGCGTTCAGATTGCCGGACGATCCGCTGACGCCAATTATTATGATCGGCCCTGGCACCGGACTTGCACCCTTTCGCGGCTTCTTGCAGGAACGCGCAGCTTTAAAAAAGAATGGCACTGCAATCGGCGAATCGTTATTGTTTTTCGGCTGCCGACACCCGGAACAGGATTTCATTTACAAAGACGAACTAAAGCAATTTGAAGAGCAGGGAATCACCAGATTGATGACTGCCTTTTCCCGCGTTGACGCGCAAAATAAATGCTACGTACAGGATGAAATTTACACACGCCGCGCTGAAGTCTGGGAATTGATTGAGGCCGGCGCAGTGATTTATGTCTGCGGCGATGCGAGCCGGATGGCTCCCGATGTACGGCGCACGTTCGCAGCAATTTACAGTGAGAAAACAGGCGCAACGAATGCTGAGGCGGAACAGTGGCTGAATAATCTGACCGTCCAAAATCGCTATCTGGTGGATGTGTGGGCGGCGAGTTGAGGGGATAGTATGCGTAAATTAGACGATTAATTAACAGGACTCTCAACTCTCCACTATCAATTTTCAACTCCTGAGTAGAAAATATCCTTTCAGGGTTTCTGGCTGCCAAAGAGTGGAAAGTTGAGAGTTGAGAATTGAGAGTGATTGCCTCCCAAAGGCTTTTATTTATTCACTCTTTATACTGGACACACAATCGCAAGCCTAAAAAAATAGCAAAACCAGAAAGAAAATATGTCTACGCCAAATCTAAACCGCCGCCTCTCTTCCATGGATGCGAGCTTTCTTTACTTCGAGAAAAAGGAATGCCCGATGCACATCGGCAGCGTTAGCGTCTTTGAAGGCGAAATTCCCTTTGATGATTTCGTCAGGATGATAGATGCGAAAATTCATTTGCTGCCGCGTTATCAACAAGTCATCACGCCTGACCCCTTCAATATTGGTCATCCGACCTGGGAACAGGATCACAATTTCGACATTCGCAAACATATTTTCAGAGTCCAAATTGATGCGCCGGGAACGGAAGCGCAGTTGAGCGAACTCGCGGGTAAAATCTTTACGCCGATGATGGATCGCACCAAACCACTCTGGGATATTTATTGGGTGTTTGGTTTGGAAGGCGGCAATTGTGCGATGGTGGCACGCGTGCATCACGCCATGGTGGACGGAATGTCCGGGGTTGAATTGCTCAAAATTATTATGGATATTTCGCCGACCCCGCCGCCCATTCCGCCCAAACCGGAAGCTCCTCCCAGGCAACCGCAGGCCGATCCGACGCGGAGATTTTTTGATGCGATGATTGGCAGTATGAACGAAGGCATGGAGCGCCTGATGGAATTTCAAAATGGCCTGCTCAATTTGACTAAAGCCATGACGAATCAGCCCTCCCGTGAGGCGATGCAAAATATCGGCGCTGAATTTCCGCGCCTGGCTTCTCCCGCCAATCCGCTGCCCTTCAACAAAGCCTGCTCCGGCGAACGAAAACTGGTCTGGAATACTTTCAATTTTGCCGAGGCGCGCGCCATTCGCGGAGCGCTGGGCGGCACGGTCAATGATGTCGTGCTGACGGTTTTATCCGGCGCTGTTTCGCGCTATGCCGAACATCACAACTTACCTGTTGCCGGGCGAAATTTGCGCGTGATGGTGCCGGTTAGTTTGCGGCAGAACGATCAGCGCACGGCGCTTGGGAATGTCGTTTCGATGTTACCGGTTGAAATTCCGCTCGACCTTAAAAACCCGGTTGAGCGCATAAAATATATCAATCAGAAAACGGTTGCATTAAAGGGCGGGCGCTTAGCCGAAAGTCTGAATCTCGGCTCCGCTTTGATGGGCATTATGCCGGCTCCAGTGCAGGCCCTGGCGGGTGCGCTCGCTCCTTCAAATTTGCCTTTGCCGGTTTACAATATTGTTTCCACCAACGTGCCGGGGCCGCAAGTGCCACTTTATGCCATGGGCCAGCGGATGACGGCGTATTACCCGTATGTTCCGGTCGGCTATGCGGTCGGATGCGGTTGCGCGATTATGAGTTACGATCAGTATCTATTTTTTGGGCTGACAGCGGACACCCACGCGATGCCGGATGTCGAAAAGTTGCGCGATTTCCTGTACGAATCATTTTACGAATTACGCGCCGCTGCCGGAGTCGAAGAAATTAAACCGCAGATCATAAAAGCCAAAGCTGCTACTGCTGCAGCCGGTAATGCAAAAGCTGCCACGGCTAAATCCGTCAAAATAAAACCCGGTCGAAAAAAATAAAAGTTGCGCGAACAGATGGTTTACGGTATCTCTTGAATATCCCCGCATTTGAACAATGCAAACTAACTGTTAGCTTTACTTAACTAAAGGAGCAATCCCGCAATGTCTACCGCTACCACCGCAACTTTTACGCGTGAGAAATCCGCTGCGAATCGTCCGATCTGGCGCGAGCTATTTGTCGGACTGGATTTCTTAGCCCTCAAAACTTCGCCTGTTTATTATGGTTTCGGCGTCCCGCGTGGCGACAAATCCGCCGTGATTCTAGTGCCTGGATTTATGGGTACGGATCATTATTTGTACGAAATGAATTTCTGGTTAAAGCGCATCGGCTACAACCCTTACATGTCAAAGATTGGCTGGAATGCAGAATGCCTGAATGTTTTGACCGAGCGCTTAGCCGAGACCGTGGCCAAAGCCGCGCATGAAACAGGCCAGAAAGTTCACTTGATTGGGCATAGTTTGGGCGGAATTCTTTCGCGTTCGGTGATTGCGAACAAGCCGGAAAACGTCGCTTCTGTCATCACGCTCGGCTCGCCCTTTCGCGGCATTCGTTCTCATCCATTGGTCATTGCCATGGCTAATCGCGTCCGTGAAAAAATCATGTGCAATCAGGAACTGCGGGAAAAACAGCCGGATTGTTACACTGGATTTTGTAGTTGCGAGGCTGTCGGCGGCTTACAAAAATCATTTCCAGCCGCAGTCAAAAATACTGCAATTTATACCAAAACCGACGGCATCGTAGACTGGCAGGTTTGCGTCAACGAAGACCTGACAACAAATTTTGAAGTCGTTGCCACGCACGTCGGCCTGGCCTTTAATCCCAATGTTTATTCCCTCATTGCCAAACGCTTAGCGGAAACTATTTCGTAAACAACGTTACGTTTACTGCGGCTAAATAAGCTGTTTTTGCAACTTATGCCATAAACCC
>JAYSTY010000465.1:0-5356 GCA_043719385.1 Blastocatellia bacterium
AAATTCCTCGTCTGTCCAAATTGAGCAGGCCCTGAATCAACCTGATCCGTTCAATCCGGCAAATAATGTCGCGCAATTTTACGAAGAGTTTTTACAATCGAGTCCTGGCAAAGAAGATTTGACCAAAGTAAACCAGGCAATCAAAACCAGGGTGAGCAAAATTGGTGATGAAGCCTTTCGGGCGCTCAACGACGAAGCCGATCCGAACGTGGATTGGAACAAAGTTGCGCAATCCTATCAATTGCTCAATAAAATCACGCCAAATGATAAAGAGCTTCAGGCACGAGCCGCATTTGCGAATGGCAAGGTTGGGTTTAATGCCAAAAAATTTAGCGAAGCTGCCGACAATTTCAATAAAGCCAATAAGCTGAAAAATAACTGGGCGCTGGCCCTGAATGCGTTGGGACAAACTTACAAGGCGGCTGGCAGGCCAGGCGATGCCTTTATTGCTTACGACCAGGCGACCAGAACGGACGCCAATTTTGTGTGGGGCTGGTACAATTTGTATCAATATTACGCTTCGTTGAAAAAATTTGACGAAGCGAAAAATACGCTTAACAAAGCAATTGAACTTAAGCCGGATCGAGCTTCATTTGTGAAATCCTTAGCCGTGTTGCAGGAACAGCAGGGGCAAATCCAGGAAGCCATTACAACGTATGACAAATACATTTTGCTGGAAGCCAATGCCGAAGAAAAAATAAAAACGCAGAAGTATATTAATGATTTGAAACTGAAACCTTCGACGGCGCTGGCTTCGCAACCGACCAGTAATGAATTTGACGGGTTGGCAATAGTGGATGCGCGCGGGCAAATTGATAACCTGCCGATTCACCTCAATCTCACCATTCAAAATGGAAAAGCCAAAGGCAGTTATGCTTACGATACCAACAGTAATAAATTAGCGTTAAATGGAATTGTGAGTTCCGAAGGTAAGATTTTATTAGTCGAGAAAACTCCCAAAGGCAGAGAATCAGGAAAATTTGAAATCAGCCGTATGGTGCAGGAAGGAAAGCTCGTTTATTTTGGCACCTGGCGCGATGCGAAAGGACAAAAGACGCTGAATTTCTCACTTGAGCCGATCACGGCTCCAGCACCACCAACGCCGCAATAACTGACGCGGTTTATTTTTTAACCGGATGCCGAAACTCTTCAATCTTTGCTTTCTCCTGATGGCCAATCGCCTCCAGTTTTTTCAACCACTGTTTCTTATACGGTTTCATCGCTTCCACAATCGCTTCGGCGACGGCTAAGTTGCGGAACCATTTTTTGTTGGCGGGAATGACGCGCCAGGGCGCGTCTTTCGTGCTGCATTTATTGATCGCGTCCTCGTAAGCTTCGGTGTAATCATCCCACAACTCGCGCTCTTGCCAATCGCCTGCGGACAGCTTCCAATATTTTGTCTGGTCCTGCTCGCGCTCAAGCAGGCGCTCTTCCTGTTCCTTTTTGCTGATGTGCAAATAAAATTTCAGGACGATAGTGTTGGAATCAAGCAGCAATTGCTCAAAATTATTGATGTGATCGTAATGTTTTTTCCAGGCCTTTTTAGGCGCGAGATCGTGAACGCGCACGACCAGCACATCTTCGTAATGCGAGCGATTGAAAATCGTCATTTGTCCGCGCCCCGGCGTTTGGGCATGCGCACGCCAGAGAAAATCATGTGCCAGTTCATGCGTGGTCGGAACCTTGAATGAAGCGACATTACAACTGGCAGAATTGAGCGGCCCCATCACCACGCGAATCGTGCCGTCTTTGCCCGAAGTGTCGCGCCCCTGCAATACGATCAGCACGCTTTGTTCGCCTGCCGCGTAAAGTAATTCCTGCAACTTCATCAATTCTTCAGCGAGCTTCGCCGTTTTGGCTTCCGCTTCTTCACGCGTCAGGCCTGCGTCATGATCGGGATCGAAGTCTTTGAGCTTAATTTTCTTTTTGCCGGTAATGCGATGTGCGTATGACATAAATAAAAATGATGAATGATGAAGGCGGAACGATGAACATTCATCAATCATCGTTCCGCCTTCATCGTTGTATTAGGCTGCTCCATTTTTCTTGAACCATTCCTGCAAGCGTTTCCATCCATCCTGCGCATCGGCTTTGTTGTAGCCAGGGCGATAATCGGCATGGAAGCCGTGTCCCGCATCAGGGTATACAACAAACTCCGATTTACTTTTTCCTTTGGCGAGTTCTGCTTTCATTTTTTCAATGGAATCCAGCGGAATCCCGCCGTCTTTGCCTGCATACAAACCAAGCACAGGAACTTTCAATGTAGCGGCAAAATCTATCGGATGTTTTGGTTGCAATGGATTGCCAGGTTGTCCTGGAACCAAACGCCCGTACCACGCAACTCCAGCTTTGACGTTGGGATTGTGTGCGGCATAAAGCCAGACGATACGTCCACCCCAGCAGAATCCCGTAATGCCAAGTTTTTTGGTATTGCCTTTATTTTTGCCTGCCCACGCGACAGCGGAATCCAAATCAGACATCACCTGGGCGTCAGGGACTTTGCCGACAATGGGAAAAATATCTTTCATTTCCACTTTGGAAACATCGCCCTGGCGAAAATACATTTCGGGTGCAATTGCCAAATAGCCCAGCTTCGCAAAGCGGCGGCACACATCTTTGATATGTTCGTGGACGCCAAAAATTTCCTGCACGACCAGCACCGTCGGAAAGTTTTTACCTTTCGCGGGCATCGCGTGATAGGCGGGAATTGCTACGTCTTTTGTCGGGATTTTCACTTCGCCTGCGACGATGCCGGTGGTGTCGGTAGTGATTAGATCCTGCGCATTGACCGGCTGGACGGCAAGTGCAAAGCCCGTGCAAAGCGAAGTTGCAATAAAGCCGCGCCGGGAAGTTTTCTTTTCGGGAAAGAGAGAGTTTAAGTCTTCAATCATGGTAGTCCTTTCTGAGAAATCAAAAGGCAAATATCAAAAGTTAAATGGCAAAAGGGTGGCACTTGATTTAAGAAATTCAAATCGGCTTCCTTCCGAAGTTACTTTTGCTTTTTGATATTTGCCTTTTGCCATTTGATTTTACGATTGCTTAATAAAGCCACGCGCCCGTAACCAGTTTTCCAACAATTTCGGCCACGTATTCAGTGCGTTGTCGAAGGGCGCCAAGCCTACGCCGTGCCTGCCGTGTTCGTAAATGTGCATCTCGTATGGCACTTTATTTTTACGCAACGCCTCAGCAAACAGCAAACTGTTTTCGACCATCACCGCGCCGTCATCCATGGTATGAAAAATAAAAGTTGGTGGAGTCTTCGCTGTCACCTGTTTTTCATTCGACATCAAATCTGCGAGCTGCGGATCAGGATTGGTTCCAAGTAAATTTTTGCGCGAACCTTTGTGTGTAAAATCTTCACGCATCGTGATGACGGGGTAACAGAGAATCGCTACGTCAGGGCGCGAACTAAAGCGGTCAATCGGATCAGCCGCGTTCGCATCGCCATCATCAAAATGTGTCGCCAGCGTCGCCGTTAAATGTCCGCCCGCCGACGAACCCATAATGCCAATGCGGTTCGGATCAATTTTCAACTCTCCAGCTTTGGAGCGAAAATAACGAATCGCACGCGCTGCATCCATCATTGGGGCCGGATGCTGATATGGCGCAATGCGATATTTTAATACCGCTACCGTGACGCCAATGCCATTCAAAAATTTCGCATAATCATACCCTTCGTGATCGGCGAGTGCGCCATAACCTCCACCAGGGCAAACGACCACCGCCGCGCCCGTCGCCAGATTTTGCGCTGGTTGATAAATTTGAATCGAAGGAATATCCGCAGGCGCAGAACCTTTTGCTAACGGCGCGCCATTAGGCCAAAGCGGAATTGGTTCAGGGCGTTGTGGTTGAGCTATTGTCACTACAGTAATCAGGAATGTCAGCAGGATAGCTTTGCGCATTCTATTTTGACCTCTCAGGTTTTAGGATTTAGGGAAACGTTTGTGCAAGGAAAGTTATAGCGCAGCAGGTGTAGGGAGTGCAAAGCAAAAAGGAGCAAGTTTTTGGTTACTGAGATAACGCTCCCTGATTGCGTAAGCGGATGAGCGTGCGCAGAGCTTCATTGACGGCGGTTTTGTTGGGAAAATACAAGGCTACGTCCGGCTCGATTTGAACGCTGACGCCATTAGTTTTTTGCGCCGAAGCCCGCAACTCTTTGAGATCATACTCAGGTCGCAACTCATCATTCAAATCGTAATCCTCGTCGCTCAGCAATTCAATTTTCTTCTTCAAACTCGTGTAATTCACGGCGCGTTACTTTCCGCGCACTGATAATACGAATCACGTCGCCGCGTTCGACAAAAGAGACTTTGTGCTTTTTGCGGTTACTGTCATTTTTGAGCGGAGGCCACTGAAATCGCTGCGTCAAAATTCCTCCTCCTGGTTCGCACAGATCATCGCCGCCTGATTTAGAAAATAGAGCTACGAATCGCAAAGCAAAAAGGACGACCTGTGAAGATCGCCCTTCCGTGCAGGTCAAATTTTGAGAATACTTTATTTAATGATTCTTACAGAAAGCACAAGAATTAAGGCCTTATCTTTTATCGTCGCAGTGCCGACGACAACTTTTTCTCCTTCTTTGATTGTGACATCGCTCATAATCTCAGCATTGCCGAAAACTTTGAACGGATCAGCAATTACAAAGCGAAAGTTCCGTAACATGAGAATAGGAGATTGCTCAGAATAAAAATTTGTCGTAAAGGATTGCACTACCAATTCATAACTTGCGTCCGCCGCTCTTTCAACTAATGGAGGAGCCGCCGAAATTACGCCACGACTCATAATTGAACTGCTTGATCTTTGCATAATGGAAGATAATAGCGAATAGGTTTTGTAATGAAATGTATTCTTGAGTTGTTTGATTACGCTGTCTAGTTCTTGTACTGCTACATCCGTTTCGCCAATTGCATTGTGCGCTAATAGAACCTGTAGATGTAGTTCAATATTTGAATTAGGCTCGATGTTGCGTTTGGCTTGCGGCGGAGCAGGGACATCCAATCTTTTAAGCGCTTCTTCAATCACTGCGATGTTTTCAGGAAAGTCGCGCACTGTTAACGTTTTCATCTCGCTATTGGCTTGTATCGTTGCGCCCTTGAAGCCGCTGCCAAGCGGGGCAATGATCGTAACTAAATCACGTGGGTCACGGTTTTTTAACTCAAAAATTTTGCCTTTGAAGCCAGTAAAATCCACGAAGTTGGATTCTTTCTCTTTTGTTGGCTGCGGTTGTTGTGCAAAAGCCATTGCTCCGCACAGAATTACTAAAAAAAACAATGAGTATATTCTCAGCAATTTTTTAGCGTTTTGTAAAATCATAATTTCTCCTATCGCAAATCCGCTTTGGTATTAGCGGCAATTG
>JAYSTY010000466.1:0-2214 GCA_043719385.1 Blastocatellia bacterium
ACGTGGTACTGGTGGTTCCGCGATGAACCGGAGCAGCACAAATCTGTTTCACCCGCTGAGCTTGAACATATTCAGCGCGGACGCGGCAAGGCTACTTCACATCAACTCAGTGCGGCGGCGTGGAAAAATATCCTGACGAATCGCAGCCTGATCGCCCTTTGCTTAGCGTACTTCACGCAAACGTATGGCTTTTATTTTTTTATTACCTGGATGCCGACGTATTTGGAAAATGCGCGTGGCTTCACTTCGACGATGCTGGGCGTGATGGCGGGCTTACCGCTGGTGATGAGCGCGGCAGCGGATTTGTTTGGCGGGATCACCACGGATTGGGCTACGAAGCGGTTCGGCCTGCGCGTTGGGCGTTGCGGCGTCGGCAGTATTTGTTATTTGTTTGCCAGCGTCCTGTTGATAATCGGGACAGCGACACAACATAACATTACTGCGGTAGTCCTGATTTCACTCGCGCTTGCTTCGTCTAATTTCTTACTCGGCGCAAGCTGGAGCGCCTGCACCGACATCGCCGGAGATCACGCCGGAACCGTCAGTGCGTGCATGAATACCGCCGGACAAATCGGCGGATTTCTCAGCCCGATTGTAGCGGCGCTCTTCGTAGAAAAATACGGCAGTTGGTCTGCGCCATTGTACGTGTGCGGCATTTTGTATTTTTTCGGTGCGTTGTGTTGGTGGCTGGTTGACCCGCGCAAACCGATTGCGATGGATACTAACTAAGGCAATTGCCTAACCTGTCCTTGAAGTTAATTCACAAAGCCAGTAAATTTCCTGTCCATAAACATCTGATTACAAATTCTACCTTGTCATTCAACTGAGAGGACTTGCCGTGAACGACTTAGCCTGTATCAAACAAATTGAAGAAATATTTGGTTTTTCGCTCAACTGTGTCGAACTGGAAAAACTCTCGACCGAAAAATCCTTTCAGGTAAATTTCCAAACAGGTGTTCGCAACTATAGTGTTGACGAAAACGGTTTTGTCACAGGGCTGGCGCTTGATTTCTGCCCGCTATTTCTCTTGCCTGATACCTTTCTTTCGACCTTCAGTCATTTGCAAAAACTTCGGCTTAATAGTGCCCTTTTAGAAAATTATTCCTTTCTGAAGGAACTGAAGGGACTCACGACGCTGGATGTAAGCAGCAATCAAATCAGTGACGCGTCGTTTCTGAAGGAACTGAAGGGACTCACGACGCTGGATTTAAGGAACAATCAAATCAGTGACGCGTCGTTTCTGAAGGAACTGAAAGCCCTGAAAATATTAGATCTGCGCGAAAATAAAGAATTGCAGGGCAAAATCCCCGCAGAGGTTTTGGATGATTGGCAAAATGCACAAAAGATAATCAATTATTATTTCAAAACAACCGCAGGCGAAACCAGACCGTTAAATGAAGCAAAGATTGTGGTGGTGGGTGAAGCAGATTTCGGTAAGACACTTTTGATTCGCAGACTGATTTACAATGATTACGTTGAAACAAAAAGCACCACTGGCATTAAGATTGAACCCTGGAAAAATGTTCCGATCAATAATCAAACAGTGCAACTGAATGTGTGGGATTTTGGCGGCCAGGAAATCATGCACTCTACGCATCAATTCTTTTTTACCAAACGCACAATTTATATTTTGGTGGTGAATGCCAGACGCAACGAGGACAAAAATACAACGGAAGAATGGCTGAAACGAATTGAAAGTTTTGGCGGCGATTCGCCCGTTATTGTGGTCGGCAGCAAAATAGACCAGAACCAGCGTGATGACGAACAGCAGGGGCAGGGCTATTTTGAAATCAATCGCACCGAACTAGAGAAGAAATTCAAGAATATCAAAGGATTTTATGGTGTTTGCAGTAATGTAAAGATCAACGGGTATGACAATAAATGGGCAGAATTTAAGGATGCTTTGCTGGCTGAAATTGGCAAGCTCAAAGAATTGCATCAACCATTTCCAGCCGATTGGTTTGCGATTAAAGATCATCTTGAAGGGATGAAAAATAACGCTATCCCGCATATCACCAACTACGCATATCTAACGTATTGTCAGAAGAACAAAGTCGAAGACGAAATAAGTCAAGACACGATTCGGGAATTTCTGAATGACATTGGGGTCATCATCTATTTCAAAGGTTTATTCGACCGCATGATTTTCAATCCTGAATGGATAACGAATGGAGTTTACGCCCTCACAGATAACCCTGGCATCATTAAAAACAA
>JAYSTY010000467.1:0-12860 GCA_043719385.1 Blastocatellia bacterium
GTGCGGCGTTAGAAAAACTCGCTGCGCTAAAACAGGAAAAAGCCAAATTCGAAGCGGCCTTCCCAACCGTCATGGTGATGCAGGAAATGCCGGAAGCGCGACCTACGTTTGTGTTGCGGCGCGGTGCATACGATGCACCGACAGAGAAAGTTGATCGCGGTGTTCCCGCCGTGTTACCGCCAATACTGAAAGAATTTCCCAACAATCGCTTGGGCTTGGCGCAATGGTTGGTGAGCGCTGAACATCCGTTGACGGCGCGTGTGCAAGTGAATCGTTACTGGCAAATGTTATTCGGCACCGGCATCGTCAAAACCGTCGAAGATTTCGGCGCACAGGGCGAACCGCCGTCACATCCAGAATTGCTGGATTGGCTCGCGACAGAATTTCATAGCAATGGTTGGGACGTTAAGGCATTGCTCAAAACTATCGTGATGAGTGCGACGTATCGGCAGTCTTCCAAGATCACGCCGGAACTATTGCAGCACGATCCAAACAATCGCTTGTTTGCGCACGGGCCGCGCTTTCGCTTACCGGCTGAAATGTTGCGCGATCAAGCGTTGTTTGCTTCCGGTCTGCTGGTAGAAAAACTCGGCGGGCCTTCGGTCAAAACCTATCAACCTGCCGATGTTTACAAAGGACTCGTCTTTGGTTCGACGGTTTACGAACAGGAAAAAGGCGATGCGCTGTGGCGGCGCAGCTTATACACATTCTGGAAGCGCACCATTCTCTCACCGAATATGTTGGTGCTGGACGCAACGGCGCGTGAGTTTTGCACGGTGCGCGAAACCCGCACGAATACGCCGTTGCAGGCGTTGACGCTGATGAACGATGTGACGTTTGTTGAGGCCGCGCGAATGCTGGCGCAGCGCATGTTGACGGAAGGCGGCGCAACTCCTGACGCGCGTTTCAAGTGGGCGTTTCGCCAAGTCGTTTCGCGTGCGCCGAACGAAACTGAACTCATTGTATTGAACGAAAATTTCGCCAAACAGATCGGGCATTTTCGGCGCTACCCGCAAGCAGCAACGAAGCTTTTAGCGGTGGGCGAAAAGCGCAATGCTGGAAAATTGAATCCGTCAGAACTGGCGGCATATACGACAATTGCGAGTTTGATTCTTAACTTGAACGAAGCGATTACGCGACAATAAAGGCGAGTGCGATGAACCCACAAAACGAATTTCAATTGATGATGACGCGGCGGCATTTCTTCAGCCGCAGCGCGATGGGCATCGGCACGGCGGCGCTGGCAATGCTTTTCAAAGACAGCGGCCTCGCGCAAACGTCACAGCAAAGCAAGCCCGCATTGCCAGGCTTAGCCGACCTGCCGCATTTTGCTCCGAAAGCAAAACGCATCATTTACCTCTTTCAATCAGGCGCGCCATCGCAATTGGATATGTTTGATCCGAAGCCACGGCTTGAAAAATTGCGTGGGCAGGATTTGCCCGATTCGATTCGACAAGGGCAACGATTGACCGGAATGACTGCGTATCAAGCCAATTTTCCAATTGCGCCTTCGATTTATAAATTTGCGCAACATGGTCAATCAGGCGCAACCTTGAGCGAATTGATCCCGCACACGACCAAAATCGTAGACGAGGTCGCGTTCATCAAATCCATGTTTACCGAACAGATCAATCATGATCCGGCTGTGACGTTTTCCATGACCGGATTTCAAATTGCCGGACGACCGAGTCTTGGCTCGTGGCTGTCGTACGGACTCGGCAGCGAGAACAGCGACCTGCCTGCGTTCGTCGTGTTGGTTTCGGTCGGCAGCGGCAGACCCGATTGCCAGCCGCTCTATGATCGTTTGTGGGGCAGCGGATTTTTGCCTTCACAATATCAGGGCGTGAAATTTCAAAGCGGCGCAGACAAGGTTCATTTCCTCTCGAATCCGCCCGGCGTCAATAAACAGGTGCGCCGTGATTTTCTGGATGCGCTCGCCAAATTGAATCAGGAAAACTCCAAAGAATTCGGCGATCCCGAAGTGCTGACGCGCATCGCGCAATACGAGATGGCGTATCGCATGCAGACTTCAGTGCCTGACTTAACAGACCTTTCCAAAGAATCTGAAAAGACAATGGAGCGCTACGGCCCCGATGCGAAAAAGCCCGGCACGTATGCCGCCAATTGCATTCTGGCGCGGCGTTTGGCGGAACGTGGCGTGCGCTGCATCCAGCTTTTTCATCGTGGTTGGGATCAGCACGCCGATTTGCCGAAAGCGATCACAGGCCAATGCCGCGACACCGATCAGCCGACAGCAGCGTTGCTGATGGATTTGAAAGAGCGCGGCATGCTGGATGACACCTTGATTGTTTGGGGCGGAGAATTCGGGCGTACGGTGTATTCGCAAGGCAAACTGACCGAGACAAATTACGGACGCGATCATCATCCGCGTGCCTTCACGATTTGGTTGGCAGGCGGAGGTATTAAGCCGGGCATCACCATCGGTGAAACAGATGATTTCAGTTACAACATCACGCGTGATCCCGTTCATGTGCATGATCTGAACGCTACGATCCTGCATTGCCTTGGCGTAGATCACAAACGGCTGACGTACAAATATCAGGGGCGAAACTTCCGCCTGACGGATGTACATGGCGAAGTCGTAAAACAGATTTTATTGTGAGCGCAATTGAGTATCAGCGAAGTTGTGAGGCGATGGGTACGCGCTTTGATGTGATCTTGCGCGGCGTTGATGCGCAGCATCTTGAGGCCGTTGCCGTCGCGGTATGCGAAGAAATTCAACGTTTGGATGCGGCGCTGTCGCGGTTCAATGCAAGCAGCGAAATCGCCCGCGTGAATCGCGCGGCCAGTCAAAAAGCAATTCGTGTGGACCGAGAAATATTTGCTTTGTTGGTGCGTTGCGAACAGGCGCGAGAAATGACAGATGGTTATTTTGATGTGACCGCGACGACTGGTGGAAACGGTTTGATGCTGGATGCCGAACACTGTACGGTGGCATTCACGCGAACTGACCTGGCGATTGATTTAGGCGCAATAGGCAAAGGCTATGCGTTGGATTGTGGACGTGAAATTTTATCGCGCTTTGGTGTGAATGATGCGTTGTTACAAGGCGGAACGAGTTCGGTGCTGGCGCTTGGTGAGCGCGAATGGCCGATAGCTATTCGCCATCCGCTCAAGCCAGAAGAAATTGTGAAACGCATAGCATTGAAAAATCGTGGCTTCTCATGTTCGGCGATACGACACGTTCATCAGGCGCAATCTGACATCGTGAATCCGCATTCGGGCACGTCGGTGAGTGGCGCTGATGCTTGTGTTGTATTCGCTGAGAATGCAGCGGAGGCTGAAATTTTTTCTACGGCCTTGCTGGCGATGGGAAAAGAAAAAGTGAGCCGTTACCTAAAGACGATGGCTGATGCGAGTTTGCAAGTCGCTTGGTTTTGAGTTCGATATGTCCATCACACGCCGTACATTTTTAGAAACCGCCGGAGCCACGTTGGCTTCGAGTGCGCTCTTGCGTGCGGAAGACGCGCCGGTTCGCGTAGCAATTATCGGCACGGGCGGGCGCGGTTCTGACTTGATTCGTGCGCTAACGACGATTGATGAATTGACGCTGATTGGTGTTTGCGACAACTATCCGCCGCATTTGGAACAAGGCGCGAAATACGCCGGGCCGCAGGCGAAGACGTTCAGCGATTACCGCAAGATGCTGGATGAACTGAAGCCGCAAGCCGTCGTCATCGCGGTGCCTTTGTACTTGCATTACCAAGTCGCGGCGGATTGCCTGAGTGCGGGCTGTGATGTCTTTCTGGAAAAGACGATGTGTTTCACCGTTGACGAAGCGAAAAAGCTGGTTGCGCAAGTCATCGCTTCAAAGCACGTGTTTCAAGTCGGACTGCAACGGCGCGCGAATGCAATTTACAAACAAGCGCAAGCGATGGTCGCGGCGGGAATGATCGGGCAAGTGACTTCGATCAAGTCGCAATGGCATCGCAACAATTCGTGGCGGCGTCCGGTGCCTGTACCTAAAAGCAATGCGAATTGGTTGAAGCTCGAACGCAAGCTCAACTGGCGTTTGTACAAAGCCTATTCCGCTGGATTGATGGCTGAACTCGGCAGCCATCAAATGGACGTGGCGAACTGGTTTCTCGGCACACATCCAAAACGCGTGATTGCTTCGGGCGGGATTGAATATTTCCGCGATGGGCGCGAAGTTTACGACAACATTTCGTGCTTGTATGAATACGAATTGAAAGGGGCGGACGGCAAGCCTTACACCGTGCGCGCGAATTACACTTCGATTTGCAACAACGCTTATGAAGGCGCTGCCGAATTGATTATGGGTACGAAAGGCAGCCTCTATCTGACCAGCGAAAAAGGCTTGTTGTTTCAGGAAAAAGGTACTGACGCGGTGAATTGGGAAGGCGGCAAGAACGCTGCGGATGCAAACGCTGCGGTAGTGACTGCGGGCAAGACGTTGAAGCTGTCGAATGATCCGTGGGCGCATCGCGGCGCGCCGATTGAAATTGATATTGCCGAAGGCAACGACACACGCGACGAATTGATTTCATTCATTGATCACGTGCGGCGGCAGGACGTGAAAACGATTTGCGATGTGAATGTTGGGATGATGGATTGCGCAACGATTTTGATAGCGAATCAATCGGTGGAAAGCGGCGGATGGGTGAAGTTCCCATCTGAGAGGAGAGGGTGACAGGAAAATGGGGGCAGGAAAAATTGCAGATACAGGGACGCGATTCTTTCCCCTGTGCCTGATTATTATCGCGAGAAATTTTTCCTGCCCCCATTTTCCTGTCAACTTAGATTAAACGATTGCAGTGAGGACGTTATGAAAAGAAGAAACTTTTTGACGACGGCTGCCGGAGCGACCGGCTATTCGATGTTCATCAAAGTGGATGCGCTGGCACAAGACCAGGACAAGCGCACGGCTGAACAAATTCGGCAAGAGATGCAACGTCTTGCGCCCGCAGGCAATCTGGCGGCGGCTCCGCTTGAACGCAATATGAAACTCGTAGAGTTGAACTGCGATGTTTTAGTCGCTGGCGGCGGACTCGCTGGCTGTCTTGCCGCGATCAGTGCCGCGCGACACGGCGCGAAAGTTGTGCTCGTGCAAGACCGTTCCCGGCTTGGCGGCAATTCTTCCAGCGAAGTCAAAATGCACGTCGTTGGCTCCAACAATCACAAAGGCCGTCCTGGTTGGCGCGAAGGCGGCTTGCTCGAAGAAATTCGTTTGGATGACGCGGCGAATAATCCGCAGCGCTGCTGGGAGCTGTGGGATTTGCTGCTCTATGACAAAGTCGTGAGCGAACCGAACATTACGCTGCTGCTCGAAACGACGCTGTATAACGCCGAAGTCAAAGACAACGTGATTCAGCGTGTGCAAGCGCGTTGTGATCGCACGGAACACATTTATCGCATTACGTCGAAACTGTTTGCCGATTGCACAGGCGATAGCCGCCTGGGCTTGGAAGCAGGCGCAGAATTCAAAGTCGGCCACGAGTCGCGCGCCGAATTCAACGAATCGCTTGCGCCCGAAATTGCTGACAACAAAACGCAAGGTTGCAGCATCCTGTTCACGTCGCGTGATTACGGCAAGCCAATGCCGTTCACGCCGCCGAAATGGGCGCGCAAGATTACTGAAAAAGATTTGAAATCGCGGCCTGTGAATTCGTGGGAATACGGTTACTGGTGGATTGAATGGGGCGGACACATCAACACGATCCGTGACAACGAACGCATTCGTTTTGAACTGCTCGGTATCGTCATGGGTGTGTGGGATTACGTCAAAAATTCGGGCAAATATCCGGCGGCGGCGAACTGGGCGATGGATTGGGTAGGCATGCTGCCTGGCAAACGCGAAGCACGTCGTCTGGTCGGTGATCACATGCTGACGCAAATGGATTTGATGGGCTTGAATCCTGAGTTTGATGACTCGGTTTGTATTGGTGGCTGGAACCTTGACGAACATCCGCCGACAGGTTTTGAAGACCCGAGCTTGCCGCCGTTCGTTTCGATCAAGCTCAAAGACGTTTACAACATCCCGCTTCGCAGTTTGTATAGCAAAAACATTCGCAATTTATTTATGGCCGGACGCAACATCAGCGCAACGCATACGGCGTTTAGCTCTACGCGGGTGATGGGTACGTGCGCAGTCGAAGGGCAGGCGATTGGTACGGCGGCGGCATTGTGTATTCAGAATAAATTATTGCCGCGCGGGCTGTATGAAAACAAAGCCAAGCTCAAAGAATTGCAGGAAACTTTGTTGCGCGACGATCAATCCATCAAAGGCTTGAAGAACGAAGATGCGCTTGATTTGGCGCGTTCAGCAAAAATCTCAGCCTCAGCCGAAGAGCCAAATTGCGAAGCCGCCAGCGTCATCAACGGCTGGACGCGCGCGATCCCGAACAGCTTTGAAAATCGCTGGGCTGCTCCGCTGGGAGAAAATGGCGCGTGGCTCGAATTGGCTTGGGACAAACCACAATCGCTGAAAAAAGTGCAACTCACCTTTGATTCCGGCTTCCAGCGCGAATTGACATTATCGTCTTCTGCTGAAGCCAACAAAGGCATCATTCGTGCACAACAACCCGAAACCGTCAAAAAATATTCGCTGCAATATCAAAGTGAAGATGGCAAAGACTGGGTCGAACTCGCAACTGTAGACAACAATCATCAACGCATCTGCCGCCACAATTTTCAATCCGTAAATGCCAAACGAATTCGCGTCCACGTCAAAGAAACCAACGGCGAAAAGCTGGCGCGGATTTTTGAAGTGCGCTGTTACGCTTGATGAGAAAGCCAATTCCCAATTTGCGTTGGTGGATTGCCGGACTCGTTTTTTTGAGCACGGTCATCAACTACATGGATCGTCAGACGCTGTCGGTGTTAGCACCGCGATTGACAAAAGAATTGCATTTGACAAATACGGAATACGGCTGGATTTCGCAGGCGTTTTTGATTCCGTACACCGCGATGTATATCGTCGCGGGATTACTGATTGATCGTTACGGAACAAAATTAATTTATGGCGTAGCCGCCGGATGGTGGTCAATCGCGGCAATGTTGCACGCGGCGACAAGTTCGTTTTTTGGTTTCAGCGCAGTCCGTTTTTTGCTCGGCACGGCGGAGTCTGCAAATTTTGTAGCCGCGCAAAAAGTCGCCGCCGAATGGTTTCCGCCCAAAGATCGCGGGACGCTGAATGGACTGGTACAAGCAGGCACGGTGACAGGCGCAGTCATCACGCCTCCGCTGGTCATTTGGATGGCTGACCGTTGGGGTTGGCGCTCAGCATTTTTAGTAACTGGTGCGTTAGGCTTGGTGTGGGCTATCGCATGGTTCTGGTTTTATCACTTGCCAGAAAATCATCCGAACATCACGGCTGAAGAATTGGAGTTGCTTCAATCCGACGAAGCAATCACGGCATCTCCCGGTCTCACAATCTCCCCTCCATGGCTTTCATTCTTCCGCTATCCGCAAACGTGGGGCTTATTGCTGGCGCGCATTATTTCCGATCCGGTGTGGTGGTTTTATTTATTTTGGTTGCCGAAATATTTGACGGAACAACAAGGCCTGAGCGAAAAGCACATGAGTTTTGTCGTGTGGATTCCTTATTTAATTTCTGACATCGGCTCCGTGTTAGGTGGTTGGTATTCAGGCAAATTGATTGCGCGAAAATTTAGTACGGTCGCCTCGCGCAAGTGGGTGATGCTGGTTTCAGCGTTGCTAATGCCGCTCGGACTATTTTTGTTGCTCAAGCCTTCGACGCCGCTTTCGTTGGCACTTATCAGCTTGGTACTCGGTGCACATTCGGCTTGGAAAACTAATCTTGTGACGCTCACGGTAGATATTTTTCCGCGCAATGTTGTCGCCACTGTTCATGGCATCGTAGCCACTGGCGGCGGCATCGGCGGTGCAATCTTTCAATCATTTGCTGGTCAGGTGATTGATAAATATTCCTATACGCCGTTGCTGGTGCTGATGGGCGTGCTGCATCCGTTGGCGTATTTATGCATGCGCTGGCTGGTGAATGGTGAGGCAATCACTAATAAGCAAATTCAAGCACGATGAAAATAACTAACGTATCAGCCTTGGCTATTAAAATACCGCGCGACATTGCCGAAGCGCGTGGCACTGCTGGCTCGCCTGCGCCGTTACAATCAGGCAATTCAGACTATCTTTTTGCCGCGACGTATCAGACGCTTTATTCAACGAACATTGAAACGGCGCTTATCAAAATCGAAACCGATGCCGGACTAATCGGCTGGGGCGAAGCGCAATCGCCTGTCGCTCCTGAAGTCGTTTGCACGATCATCAAAACGATTTTAGCCCCGATTTTATTGGGCGAAGACGCGCTGGCGCATGAACGATTGTGGTCACGCATGTATAACGCCATGCGCGTGCGCGGTCACATCGGATCGTTTTTGCTCGACGCGATTGCAGGCATTGATACGGCGCTATGGGACATCAAAGGCAAGGCGCTGAATACACGAGTTTGCGATTTGTTGGGCGGGCCGTTCGTGAATGAATTGCCCGCGTATGTTTCCGGTTTGTCAGGCGCTGACGATGACGCGCGCATTGCTCAAGCGGCTGAATATCAAGCGCGCGGCTTTAACGCCTTCAAGCTTTTTATGGATGGCGAACCGGAAGATTTGTTGCAACTGCACGATGGTTTGCGTGAACGGCTAGACAGCAAAACTAAAATTATGGTTGATGCGCTTTGGCGGATGGAGCAAGCCGACGCCGTGCGTTTCGGGCGCGAACTCGATACTCGTAAAGTTTCATGGTTTGAAGCGCCGCTCAAACCCGAAGATGTGAACGGACATGCGCGACTGGCCGCAAGCATTGATACGCCTGTAGCCATTGGTGAATGCTGGCGGACGCGTTGGGAGATGAAACTATTTTTTGATGCAGGCGCAGTCGAAATCTTTCAACCTGACATCGGGCGCACGGGCATCACGGAAGGCCTGAAACTTTGTGCTTTAGCTGAACTGCACAATATTCCCGTCGCATTTCACATCAGCATCGGCCTCGGCGTACAAATCGCAGCGGCCTTGCACGTAGCGGCTTCGATCCCGAACTTGATGTTCGTCGAATGCAACCCAAAAGTCTGGCAGGTTGCAGAGACTTTATTGAAAGCGTCTTTGCCAGTTGGAGCAGGCGTTGTTGGCATTCCCGACGGCGCGGGACTGGGCATTGAAATTGACGAAGAAAAATTACGACCATTTATTACGAATTAATTAGGAGCATGGCTGGAATGAATAATTACGAAGGGATTTTTCCCATTGCGCTCACCACCTTTAATGAGCAATACGAAATTGACGAACGCAGCCAACTCGCGCTGATCAATTACCTGATTGATTGCGGCGTGCATGGCATTGCGATTTTTGGTAATGCCAGCGAAGGTTATGCGCTGAGCGAATCTGAGAAAGCACGATTGATGCCGCTGATTATTAAAGAAGTGCGCAAGCGTGTGCCGGTGTTTGTCTCGACCGGGCACACTGGAACATACGTCGCCGTGCAAATATCCAAGGCCGCTCAAGACGCAGGCGCAGACGGTTTAATGATTCTGCCGCCGTATTTCTTGAAGCCTTCCGCCGAAGATTTGTTTGGCTACTACAAAGCCATTTCTGATGCAGTGAACATTCCGATCATGATTCAGGATGCGCCGTTATTGACGGGCGTAAACATCGGCGCGGCGCAAATGGCGCGGATGGCAAAAGAATGCGCCAACGTGAAACTCACCAAAGTCGAAGCACCTCCGACCGCGCTGAAAGTCACCGAAGTCAAACAGGCCGTGGGCGATACGATGACGATATTTGGCGGCTTGAACGGGCATTTCTTTTTAGAAGAATTGCAACGCGGCGCACGCGGCACGATGCCGGGCAGCGATATGATGCCGATGTTTGTTCAGGTTTGGAATTTATACGAAGCAGGAAAATACAAAGAAGCACGCGCTGCATTCAATCGTCACCTGCCACTAATTCGTTTTGAACTGCAACCGGGACTGGGCGTATCCGCAATGAAGCACAATTTGAAAAAATCAGGAATTATCAAACATACAACTGTGCGTCCGCCGACTCGTGCGCTTGATGGCATTGCGGTCGAAGAGTTGCAGGAGATCATGAATGACCTGAGTTGAACGTTAATTTAAGTATTGAGGAAAAATTGGAAGCCTTACTGTAGCGCTGACGCAAATTCTCGTTTAATCTAAACGCCTACCAAACCAAAACGACAGACGCCTCCTTGCGTCTGAACTGATAGGAGCAAAAATGATCGAACGAAGAGATATTTTGAAGGGCGCTGGCGCGGCGCTCACGACTTCACTTTTTACGGGTCGCGTGAAAGGCGCGAATGACCGCATCGCGCTTGGTCATATCGGCATTGGCGCAATGGGATCAGGGAATCTTGGCTACGCGATGCGAACGCCTGGGCTTCAGCCCGTCGCGGTGTGTGATGTATACCAGCCGACGCTGGATAAGGCAGTGGCTTCCGCCGCCAAAGGCGGACTCACCGTAAAAGCCGTGAAAGATTTCCGCGAAATTCTGGCTGATAAATCCATTGACGCAGTTTGCATTTCGACGCCGGATCATTGGCATGCGTATATGACTGTCGAAGCGTGCAAAGCTGGTAAAGATGTCTATGTTGAAAAACCCGCGAGCGTGTATGTCGAAGAAGGGCAGAAGATGGTGCAGGCGGCGCGTAAATATAATCGCGTTGTACAAGCTGGCACGATGCAACGCTCCGGCGGCTATTTCAAAAAAGCGGCGGAGATTGTAAAAAGTGGCGTGCTCGGCGACATTACGTTTTGCCATACATGGCAATCAGGATCTGTGAAAAAACAGGGCTGGGGCAAACCTGCTGACGCTGCCGTACCTGCGGGACTCGATTGGGATATGTGGTTAGGACCCGCGCCAAAAGTGCCGTTCAATCTCAATCGCTGGGGAGTAGGCGTGACGTCGTTTCCAACGTTTCGTTATTTTTGGGACTATGCGGGTGGCGCAATGACGGATTGGGGTGTACATCTCATTGATCCGATTCATCAGTGTTTTGGCGAACCGATGCCCACGACGATTTCAACGCAGGGCAGTAAATTATATGTGGACGATAACACCGAAACTCCCGACACGATGATGGCAACGTTTCGCTATCCGAAATTTCTGCTGACGTATGAAAGTCGTACCGCTAATCCAATGCCAATGTTTGGCGAAGGCGCAGCGAGTTCGATTCACGGAACCGAAGGCACACTCGTCGTGAAGCGCGGCGCGTGTTACGTCGTCCCAAATAACGGTTCAAAAATCGAAGCCGTCAAATTTGAAAAAGATAACGAGATGAACCAGATGAATGTGCCGCACTGGCAGAATTTTGTGGAGTGTCTCAAGACACGCGCCAGGCCGATGAGCGACATTGAAACCTGTGTACGTTCTTCGACTGTGTGTCTGTTGTCGAATCTTTCGATGCGTCACAAGACGATGCTCGAATGGGATGAAAAGAACTGGACGGTAAAGCAAAATGAAATCAAACCGTTCCTGAAAGCAAAATATCGCTCGCCGTGGAAACTGGAGGTTTAGGCCTGCCCGTCACCTGTCAGCACAGTCCGGCCTATTCTGTCAGATGCCTGTAAAAACACTGCATAAAATCCTGCGTTCTCTGATTGCAACCGTCTGGATTGCCAATGGGTTATTTTGCAAAGTATTAAATTTAGTGCCAAGACATCAGGAGATTATTGGAAGAATTTTAGGCAATGAATACGCCGGACTTTTTACGAAAATAATTGGTAGCGCAGAAGTACTGATGGCGGTTTGGATTCTAAGTGGTATCAAAACCAGGCTGAATGCAATGACGCAAATCATCATCGTTGCCACAATGAACGTCATTGAATTTTTGCTTGTCCCTGACTTATTACTTTGGGGTAAGGCAAATTCAATGTTTGCTTTGCTGTTTATTTTGGTGACTTATTACAACGAATTTGTCCTGCATAAAAAGCTGACTGATAAAACGAATGTGGCTTAATGAAAAAAGGAAACCCAGGCAAATAATAACAAAATGAAAATCCGAACACGCCTCATCGCAGGTCTCTGTCTGGCAATTAACCTGGCGAGCTTCTCGTTTCCACAGACTCCTGCGCCAGATCAAAAGACTAAACAACAGGAAAAAGTAATGACAGCGAATGGAACATTTGAAGTAAAGCTCAGCCCGCAAAATGATAATCCTGATGAGCCAATGCTCGCCAGATTATTAATAGACAAACAATTTCACGGCGACCTCGAAGCCGTCAGCAAAGGGCAGATGCTGACAGGGATGACAACTGTCAAAGGCTCCGCCGGATATGTCGCCATCGAAAAAGTCAGCGGCACATTGCACGGTCACAAAGGTACATTTGTCCTCCAACATACTGGCACGATGAAGCGCGGCGAACCAGGCTTGAGTGTGACGGTTGTGCCTGATTCCGGTACGGATGAACTAACAGGATTGACGGGGAAGATGGAAATTATTATTGCGGAGGGGAAGCATTCGTATAAATTTGAATATGCGTTGGCGGAGAAATAGTTGTGGAGTGCGATGGCTCGACATCGCTTTGGCGTTCAGCGCAGGAACGCTACGAGGTAACGTGTTGCGTGTCTCTTGCGAACGCAGGCATTCCACACTACTTCATCTTCAGCACAACAAACGTCACATCATCATCCTGCGCACGAGTTCCTGCCCACTCATCGCCAGCGCTGACCAACCGATCAATCATTTCCTGCGGCGCAAGATTTCCAACTGACGCCAGTAACGATCTGACATTTCCGTAATCAAACATTTCATTCGCATCGTTGAATCGTTCAGGCAAACCATCACTCATCATGACTACGACATCGCCGGAGGCAAGCTCGCGCTCTGCCTGC
>JAYSTY010000468.1:0-5341 GCA_043719385.1 Blastocatellia bacterium
CCAGCGGCAGGTACGCACAATATCTTCTGACGGAAATTGTTTCGGGTTGTTGAGGTAAATCTCGAACGGCGTGGCGTCGCGCAAACGATGCCCTGATGCAGCGAGACCGCCCATTGCCGGGCGGGAAAAGAAGTCGGGAGTCAGAAGTCGGAATTTAGCCTGCGGCTGTTTCTCCTGACTTCTGTTTACTCACAGCGTAGCGCGATCATTGGATCAACCTTCGTTGCCCGTCGCGCTGGAATCCAGCAAGCCACAAGCGCCACGCTCAGCAACAGCAGGGCGATCAACCCAAACGTTAACGGATCGGTCGCACTCACGCCGAACAACAGGGTTTTCATCAAGCTCGTCAACACCAGTGCCGCGAGCAATGCCGTGCGAATGGCAATCTCTTTCTGCCGTCCAGCCGCACGCGCCAGCAACAGGTTCGCGACGTTGACGCAGGCAATCAGCAGCACGAATGTGACCGCGATCAATAACATCAGCAAGGCTGGTTTGACGCTTCTGACCGTACCTTCCAGCAAAGAGACGATCTTCAGACTCCAACCCGTGTTGGAGTTGGGATACTGTTGCGCCAACCTTTCGGCGATGGCACTCATTTCCGATTGTGCTTGTTCGCGTGTGATGCCTGTTTTAAGTTGACCGAGCGCTAAAGTTGAATGCCCACCATGGTTTTGTGCTTGTTCAGCGGTGAAACCCATTGGCTTCCAAAAAACAACCTCTCTGTCCAGGAACTGAAAGCCTGGCGGCAGCACACCAACCACGGTGTGACTTTGCCCATTGAGCGAGATGCTTTGGTTCAGGATATTCGGATTGCCCCCGAAACGCTGCTGCCACAATCCATGACTAAGCAGCACGACATTGTTGCGACCGGGCTGATCTTCTTCTCTCAAAAAGTCACGACCAAGCAGCGGCTGTGCGCCCAGCATTGCCAAAAAGCCTTCGGTGACATTCATCCCAACCAACTGCTCAGGGTCACCTGTACCGATCAGATTCATCTTTGCCGGGCCAATGGCAACGAGGCGCTCGAACATCGAGTTCTGTTTTTTCCAATCAAGAAAATTTCCCGGCGCGACTGAAAACTCAGGGAATTGTGGCAGCTTCGTTTCACGAATCATCATCAACCGCTCCGGTTCCTTGAATGGCAACGGACGCAGAAGTACTGTATTCACGACACTGAAAATCGCCGTATTCGCGCCGCTGCCCAACGCCAGCGTGAAGACGGCAATCAACGTGAAGCCTGGGTTTTTGAACAACATTCGCGCCCCGTAGCGCAGGTCTTGCATTAGTGTTTGCATAGTTCGTCCCTGTTAACCAAAAGATGTAGTGACTGGATTTCAGTTGCGCCAATATACTCAGCTTCATCTATCAACTGCTGTGCCAGTGATTACTAACGAGGCAATGCTGCAATGAATAAGGTTACAGGGCTGGCAGGATTTGGGAAGCTTTTATGCTGTCCGTTTGCGGGATCGTATTTTCCCGAATTTGGGATGATAGTGAATAACATGGCGGGCTGATTCCGCCGCTCTCGCAGTGGTGGCACACGCAGGGCAACGCCCACACACGCACCGCCCCGCCAGATTCGAAGGTCTCAGGCGTTAGCTAAGCATTTCTATGGGACGTTTCTCCCTTTTGTGGGGTTCTACCCAATTTTCCTGAATATCCGCCTCAGCCACTTCACTTTTTTTTCTTCCAACCTGCTGTTGCGAGTACTTTTCTTTCATACTTTATGATCTGCTAAATAATATGTGTTGATGGCAATTATCCATACGAAAAGATTGGCATATGGCGCTACCGTTTCAGACAGCCTCCTAACTCCGGCAAGAATTAAAATGACTGAGTTGAGCGAGAAAGATGTGATGAACGTTCTCGAAATGACAGCGACCGAATACAATGTTGATCGCTCACGGGTTTATTTTATGGGCAATTCAATGGGCGGTGCGTTATCAGCGTAGGGCAGGCTGGGAACCTGCCCTACGTTTTTTCTGAGGAGAGTCGTTGATAAACAACAAATACTACAAATGGGTCGTCGTAGGATTGCTCTGGTGTGTCTGCTTTTTTAATTACGCAGACCGACAAGCGGTGTTTTCTGTCTTCACGCCGATTCAAAAAGAAATGGGACTGACCGACATCCAGCTTGGCTGGGTCGGCTCGGCGTTTATGTATGTCTACGCGCTGGCCGGGCCGCTGGCGGGCATTATCGGCGACCGCATCAGCCGCAAAGTTCTCATCATCGGCGGGCTGGTGTTTTGGTCATTGGTGACGGCAGGGACTTATCTGGCGACCGATTACTGGCATTTGATTTTAGTACGTGCGCTGGAAGGTTTGGGCGAGGCATTTTATTTTCCGGCTTCGATGGCGTTGATCTCCGACTATCATCAGGAAAGCGGTACGAAATCGCGGGCGATGGGCATCCATCAATCCAGCGTCTATGCCGGAATCATCGCGGGTGGCACGGTTTCAGGTTATATGGCAGAACAGCACGGCTGGCGTTCGAGCTTTGTTTTGTTTGGCTCGCTGGGCGTGCTGTTGGGAATTATTTTGTTAGTCGCGCTCAAAGAACCACCGCGCACTACTTCAAAGGTTGCTGTGGCAGATGAGACACACGCGACTTTGGATTGGCGGCAAAAAGGTTTGTGGGCGGACATCGTCGAAATCTTCCGCACGCCGATGGTGCGCATCCTGATGATCGTCTTTGTCGGAGCCAATTTCGTCGCTTCAATTTTTATGACCTGGATGCCGACTTACCTGTTGCGTACTTTCAAGCTGAGCCTGTCAATGGCGGGGTTGAATGGCACGGCCTGGACGCAGATTGCTTCGATGTTAGGCGTAGTCCTGGGCGGCATTTTAGCTGACCGGTTAGTGCGGCGTTTTTACGGCGGACGAATGATGACGCAGGCGCTGGGATTGTTGGGCGGCGTTGTCTTTATTTTCCTGACTGGCTGGACGATTTCTCTGCCCGTACTCATCGCGGCTATGATTGGCTTTGGACTCTTCAAAGGTTTTTACGACGCCAACATCTGGGCTTCGCTTTACGATGTCGTGAAACCCGAACGCCGCGCCACCGCCGTGGGTTTGATGAATTCCATCGGCTGGTTCGGCGGTGCGCTGGCTCCGACAGCTATTGCTTTTGCGGCGCAACGCTACGGTATGAGCGCGTGCCTGAGCGCCAATGCGGTGATTTATTTGCTGGTTGGCTTGCTGCTTATCTACGGCATCAAGCGGTACATGCACACTCCTGTTGCTGCGAGTAAGCCGACGACCAGCTAGGCTAAGCCAAAGAGCTGCAGTGCATTTTCTTTCAGAATCAGGGGACGAACCTCGTCCTTGATGGCGATTTTCTCGAAATCAGCCAGCCAGCGATCCAGCGCAGTCAGCGGATAATCCGAGCCGAACAGCACTTTATGTTTCAGCAACGTGTTCGCGTATTGCACGAGCGTCGGCGAGAAATACTTGGGCGACCAGCCTGACAGATCAATATAAATTTGTGGTTTGTGCAAGCACACCGAGATGGCTTCGTCCTGCCAGGGAAACGAAGGGTGCGCCATGATGATCGGCATGTCCGGGAAGTCTACGGCGACATCGTCAATATCCATCGGGTTGCCGTATTTCAGCCGCACGCCGCCGCCGCCGGGTTGCCCCGTGCCGATGCCGCTGTGTCTGGTGTGAAAGATCACGGGCAATTTGGCTGCGTTGATGACTTCGTAAAACGGATAAACGCTTTTGTCGTTCGGATGGAACTGTTGCAACGGTGGATGCAGTTTGAAACCGCGAATGCTGCCTGCCGCAATCAATCGTTTGGCTTCGTCAACGGCTGCTTTGCCGCACATCGGGTCTACGCTGGCAAAGGCAATCATGATGTCAGAGTTCGCGGCGGCGAAAGCGGCAATCTCGTCATTCAGCAATCAAGCTGCGCCGCGATCTCGTCCACTTCCTTGTCGCGCCGATGGTAGCCCCTTTCCGCAATCATCTCTTTCGCCGTCACCCCATGTTCACGCGCTCTGTCCTTGTCCGCTTGCGCCAAAGTGAGGCGGGCATATTCCAGATGACAATCGGCAAGGTGCAAGCGCATCTCACCGCGTTCGGTGATGGTGAGTGCTTCGGCAAGATCGCGGTGTGCTTGCTCTCTTTCCCACGCTACCCGCGCCCACGCATCATG
Organism: Blastocatellia bacterium; assembly: GCA_043719385.1. Taxonomy (GTDB): domain Bacteria; phylum Acidobacteriota; class Blastocatellia; order RBC074; family RBC074; genus JAFDVL01. The sequence goes on from JAYSTY010000468.1 coordinate 4,157, forward strand.
CGACGGCGAGATAATCTTTAACATTAAATGCAGTCGCAAGTATTGGAACTTGTGGCAACTGAAAAGCGCATGTTGCGACAAAACAGATTATGTAGTTGTATATTTTTAGTGTATAAAGAACATCCTTAAGCTCTGAAAAAAGTAGATTTCATGAAGGAATATTGAGGTGTATATGAGTGCTCACTCTTGTAAGTCTTGCCAGACGCCATTTTCTGAGAGAGCTGTTTTTTGCTCAAACTGCCCAACTCAGGTTCGCTGTAAAGAGTGTCGAGAAATATTTGAGTCTAATGCACGTTTCTGCATTATCTGTGGGGCACCTTTCTTATCAGTGAATCAATCACAAAGCCTTATCTCTGTAACTCCGGTCTCACCCAATACTGCCATAAATACAATTGATTTTAGAAGAAGCAAATCTGGTAGCCAAAGACTTACAGCAAACTTTACTGATGTAACAAGCAGTCATTTTTCAGGTGTATTAGGACAAGTACTTGTCGCAGGCCTAAGCTTAAAGGGGAGAGAGAGTGATGATGAATCGGATAAAAATTTAGAAACTAATACTCAAAGAAAGCTTCCATTTGGAGCCGAGCAAAAAGAAGCACAGTCAACTGCTGCTGGCCCTAGTGGTAAGAATGAGGAGGAGACAGTAGCACCTCCTCCACAAGATGATCAGGTTGAAGACAATGCGATCTTACGAAAACTATTTCGACGGGATAACGATGCCTACAGATTAACCGATAAAAGATTAGGAGGAAATAATAGCACCAGCGATTTCTCACGCCGCCTGACCTGCCTTTTTTTGTATATGCTTGAGATCAATAATAAAGGAAATGCTACTCGTGAATCAATAAATACTATCTTGCAAGACAATAAAGCATATAACGGAAATACAAGAACGTGGATCGCTAATGCCACGGAGTTGGTGAAATATAGCGATGGTTATGGACTAAGTGACAGCGGGCGAGACTACGCAATAATTGCACTTTTAGAAATAAAGGAGAAAGGCACATCAATCAAACCTTTTAGCGCAGTATCGAAATCTAGAAGTAAAGACCCTGGTGATTCAAAAACCGTCAGTGAGACAAAAAGTAAAAAGCCAAAAGCTGCTGGCGAAGATAAATCTTCTAGGAAAGGTCGAATAGCCTCTAGCAATCGTCTCGGTCCGATAGAAATACTAAGAAAACTAAT
>JAYSTY010000469.1:0-5328 GCA_043719385.1 Blastocatellia bacterium
GAAGTTGGATACACCGGAACGCGTGGCGTGAATCTAGAGCGAATTGACGATGTGAATCGCTTCGCTGGAGATTTGCTGGACGGCAAGGAAGACCGCATCAATCCAAATTTTAGTACGTTGCTGTATGTCACGAACGGCGTAGATTCGATCTATCACGGAATGACGGTTGAAGTGCGGCGAAATCTTTCCAAACAATTTTCGTTACAGGCAAATTATCGCTGGTCGAAATGGCTGGATACTTCATCGGACACTTCAACGGGACAATTCGCGGACAACTCAGAACCGGGCAAAGGCGCGGTGAATATTGATTGTTTGCGCTGTGAACGCGGACCTTCGCTGTTTGATATTCCACATCGTTTTTCGGCGCAATTATTGTGGGTTCCCAAATTCGATCAGAGCCATAAATTGTTTTCGCAGGTCGTCAATGGATGGCAGGTGGCGACCATTGTGACGAAACAATCGGGTCGTCCGTTTTCAGTCTGGAACGGAGCCGCTTCAACCGCTGGCGGAGATTACAATCGTGATGGCGGAGGCGGCGCGGTCGGCGGCGGATTTTATGATCGTCCGAACGCTCCGGCAGTAGGCGCGATTACGTCTGCATTCGACAGGCAGGCTTTTTTGAGCGGATTATTTCTGGCGAGCCTCTTTCCTGCGCCGACACCTGGTCAGTCAGGTACACTTGGTCGAAATACATTTCGTGGGCCGAAATATGCTACGATTGATTTATCCCTCGGACGCAGCTTTGCGGTACTCGAAGGGAAGCAACTTCAACTGCGATTTGAAGCGTTCAATGCGCTCAATAACGTCAACCTCTATTTGCCGAATGCGGATTTATCGCTCGGAAATTTTGGCAAGTCTACCCAGGCGTTTGAAGCGCGAACGATGCAAATCGGTGCACGATTTATTTTTTAGCTGGTACTCGGAAACCCCATCGCTACGGCTCCGGGTACAGTACCGGGAGCCGTAGCGACCGGGTTCTTCCACAATCAAACCGCTCAAAGGATCAGGTGAAATAAACATGAAAGTAACAATTTTATCGCTGCTAATTTTTTCTTTTTTCCCAGTGCTATCGGCACAGGATTGGCGACAAGCAAACAGCAAAGAACTCGGAGCATTAATTCCGGCACGCGCTCCCGTTGAAAAAGAGCGCATCGAAACGGAATTTCGTACCGCTTCCGGCGTGACAAACGGCAAAGGAAAATTCATTGCCGGAGTCGTGATGATTACGGCTGGCTACGCCGCAGATGGCAAGTACGCGCAATTTTTCATGACGCAGGTTGGCATCAAAATTGGCGACTTATCTCTCAGTCCCGGCGAATACGTGTTCGGTCACAAGCGCATTGATGATGACACGATGGAGGTGAAGTTTTATGAGGCCGCAACGGGCAAATATCTTGGCGCGGTCAAAGCCATCAAGCAAACCAAGCCGGGGCCGATTCGGTCATTGTTAATTAATCCACCCAACGGCGACAAAGGAACGATTTTAATTGGACGCTTCAGCATGGATTATAAACTCGATAAATAATCAAAGAATTTTTATGAAACTAGCAACGCTCTTCGTTCTCGTAATTTTCTGTGCGACTACATTCGCGCAGAATTCCTTGACTTCGTTGGACGCCTTAAATCAGGCGGCGCAACAAAAACTCAACGCTCAGCCGAATGTTCCGCTGGCGGATGCCAACGCTGAATTTATCAACGGCGCCGATGTCATCGAAGCGGGCAAAATTCCAAATTACGTCCGCGCCTTATCTTTACTGCCAACCGCCGCCAAACCTTTTGCCACGACTTTCAAGGCGTATCTGTACAACGGCACGATTGCGCCAGAAACGAAAATGGCGATGGGGTTGCGGATTGCACAGGTGTATGGCAGCGCGTATCCGGCGATTCATTTACAGCGATTGTTACGTGCTTCAGAGAATGGGCAGAAGCTGCTGGCAGCGTTGAAATCAGGGAACATGGTGACACTTTCAGCCAGTGAACAGGCAGCGATTCGTTATACCGAATTGTTGACCCGCGACATTCATGGTGTGAGTGATGCAGAATTTCAAAAGACCCGCGCCTCGTTCAATGATTCACAGGTAGTCGAACTCACGATGACGACATGCTTTTTCAATTACTTCCTGCGATTTTGCGAAGGTACAAATTTGCCCGTAGAAAAATGGGCGTTGGATGAACCTGTAGCGAAAATCGCGGCGACAAAATTTGAATTACCTCCGGCGCGCGTGGCGTTAGTTTCTGATAGCGAAATGAATGCGGTCACTGAGATGTTGACTGCGGCAAAAACGCCAGCCAACAATTGGAATATCGGCATTGCCAATTCGCAACGCGCATTTTTATTGGTACCTGACATCAATCGTGCCTGGCGAGCGTATACGACTCCAACGCGAAATTATGAAAGTGTCAGCCGCGAAATTAAATTGCATGTGTCGTTTGCAATTTCGATGGCGAATGGCTGCCGTTATTGTACGCTGCATCAGGTATTAGGTTTGCGAAAATTGGGGGTTGATCCGTCAAAACTGATGGGGATGGCAAAAGATGATTCGGCGCTGACGCCGCGCGAAATGACTGCCGTTACCTTTGCCCGTAAAATTACCCGTGAACCAGCAAAGCTGACCAAAGCCGATTACGATGCGCTCGTCAAAGAATTTCAGCCACAAGGCGCGTTGGAAATTTTATTACAATGTGGAAATTTTGCGTATATGAATCGCTTCACTGACGGGTTGCGGTTGCCTTCCGAAGATGAGGCGATCAAGGTTTATCATGAAACGTATGGCAGCGATTTTAAGCCGTAGCGCTCCCTGGGTTTGCGCTCCAGGATTATGAATACAGCCCCACACACAATCACTGCCGGACGTTGGAAGCTCTGGCTTTGGCTAATTTTTCTTGTTGTTCTGACATTCGCAATCGTGGCAATTCCGGTTTTCGTGATTATGCCGTTCAATGCACAAACGTCTGCCAGAGTCGCATGGTCATTCTGGCTGCGTCGTTTGTCGCCAATTGTGACAGCGATTACGACGATGATTGCGCTGGGATTATGCTGGCGATTGTGGCGCGGCGCACGTTGGTGGAGCCGTTTAGCGATGCCACTTTTGCTGGTTCCTGTCTTCGCGGCTACGTGGATGGCACGGCAAAATCATTTTGAATGGATGTTCAATCCGCTTCCCAATCCTGCGTATGCTAAAGGAAGTGAAGCAAATTTTATTGCGGATACGGACATGGTGATGGCAGTCGAAATCAATGGTGAGTCGGTCGCATATCCGGTGCGGCAGATGGCTTATCATCACGTCGTTCAGGACATCGTGGGAGGCAAGCCAATTACGGCGACTTACTGAACGCTTTGTCACACCGGTCTGGTGTGGGAATCCGAAATTGAAGGCAAAAAACTAACATTCCACCTGGCAGGAATCAACAACCAGAATTTTATCATGCGCGATGAAGAAACGGGTTCATGGTGGCAACAGGTGACAGGCGAAGCGATACACGGAACGCTCAAAGGTCGGAAGCTTAATTCAGTTTTCAATGATGAAATTTCTTTCGCTGTCTGGAAGCGCGAACATCCAAATGGGCGTGTGCTGCGTCCTGATGAGCGCGTAGTCAAAAAATATGAAGTTGCGAACTGGGAAGAAGAATATGCTAAATTGCCTGTCGTAACACCGAAAAATCCGCAGGACAGGTTTGCGCCGCGTACCCTGATGGCAGGCATTACGCTCAACCATAAGTCCAAAGCTTACCCAATTAAGGATTTGCAAAAACCTCGATTAATCCTTGATATGATCGGCACTACGCCAATTTTTTTAGTGATTGGTGATGACAAAAAATCGGTGCGCGCTTTTGAACGAATTATTGATGGACGCGAATTAGAATTCTTAGTCAAACCCGATATTGATCCGTTACAGATCGTAGACGCCGAAACCGCTACTGTGTGGGATTTCAGCGGCAAAGGCGTAAGCGGCGCGTTGGCTGGGAAACAATTGAAGCCAGTTCCCGTGCTGAAAGATTACTGGTTTGACTGGAAAATTTATCATCCCGATTCACTGGTGTATACGCTAGGCGCACGAGCTACATATTGAGAGGAATATTTTTATGACCTGGATTCGCACAATCCCGATGGATGAAGCCAATGAGAAAATGCGGCTGGCGATGGACATGCAACGTGCGCTTTACCCACCCGAATACGCTTCAGGAAACTCACCTGGCGGCGATAGCGTAGTGGCTTCGCACTCGCTCATTCCCGACGCGATGTATCATATTTTCGCTGGATATGTCGCAATGCTTGCGCCGGATTTGCCACTCCGCCGCGATCAGCACGAAATGATTGCGACGATGGTTTCGTTACAGAACCACTGTTTTTACTGAACGGAATCGCACGCAGAGTTTCTGCGTATGGTGACATTGGATGAAAAATTAATCACTGCGTTGCGTAATGATTATGCGAATGCTCCGCTCAGTGAACAAGATCGTGTGATGCTTGATTACGTTATCCAATTAACAAAAGACGCGACGAGAATTACCCCGGACGATCACAACAAATTGCAAGCGGTAGGATTTAATGAACAGGCTATTTTACAAATTACGCTGATTGCTTCGTGGTTCAATTATATCAATCGGGTTGCTGATGCGCTGGGTGTTGGGCGCGGCAAGAAAGAAGATTGGAATCTGTAGGAACAAACTTTGGGTGCGCAGGCATCCTGCCTGCAATTTACGAGCACAGTAAAGCAAACTGATTGCGAAGGAGATTCCTGACGAGAAAACGATCTCGTACATAAGGTGGGAGAGCGCAGTTGCACGCGCTCTTCGCAGGCAGGATGCCTGCGTACCCAGGGGCGAGCTTAATGATGGAAAAATTATTCACTGTTCCGCTTACTGGTGTTGCGAATAATAATGGATGGGCGGCGGACGGGAACGAGTGCTTCTTTGGCTTTTGGGTCCTGGTCGGTTGTTGTGTTGGCGGCGTATTCCTGAAGAAATTCGAAGAAGCGGTTGAATTCGCGCTGCATTTGTTCCATCTTCTCGCGCATGTTTAAAATCACATCTACGCCGGCAAGGTTCACGCCTAAATCTCTGGTCAATCCCAGAATCAATTCCAGTCTCTCGATGTCTTCTTCCGTGTAAAGGCGCACATTACCTTCTGAGCGCGAGGGCTTAAGCAACCCTTCGCGTTCGTACAGGCGCAGCGTCTGCTGATGGATGCCGTAATGATCGGCTATCGCGCTGATGGTGTAACCTTTGGCTCTTCTCTTCATAGCTGTTTTGGGTTTCGAGTTTCGCGTTTTGCGTTTCGAGGTAAAGAACAATCACCTCGAAACGCAAAACGCAAAACTCGAAACT
>JAYSTY010000470.1:0-5327 GCA_043719385.1 Blastocatellia bacterium
TTTTGATCGCGCCCGCGATGAATGTCGAAATGTGGAATCATCCGGCGACGCAGGCGAATTTAAAAATCCTGCGTGAGCGCGGCGTTCATTTGGTTGAACCAGGCAGCGGCTATCAGGCTTGCGGCGAAATCGGTGTCGGACGCTTAGCCGAACCTGAAGACATCGTCAAAAACGTACTGGCTTTGCTCAAAACCCGAAGCCCGAAACCTAAAACTGACTTAGCCGGCGAAAATATTGTCATCACTGCCGGCCCGACGGTTGAAGACCTTGATCCTGTACGGTTCATCACGAACCGTTCTTCGGGCAAAATGGGTTACGCGCTCGCAGAAGCGGCACAGGCACGAGGCGCAAAAGTCATCTTAATCAGCGGCCCGACAAAATTGCCTGCGCCAGAAAAGGTAGAATCTATTGCCGTGCGCTCGACGCGAGAAATGTACGAAGCGGTGCTGAGCAAAGCGGATGAAAGCACTGTCTTTATTGGTTGCGCTGCTGTGGCAGATTACCGCCCGGCTAAATCAGCAGAGCAGAAAATTAAGAAAAATGGGCGGCAGGGAATTACCATTGAGCTTGAAGCCACGGAAGACATCATTGCTGCCGTGGGAGCTTTGCCCAAAAATAATCATCGCCTCGTGATTGGTTTTGCGGCGGAATCCGAATCCCTGCTCAAACACGCCGAACAAAAATTGCGCAGCAAAAATCTTGATTTGATTGTGGCGAATGACATCACGCGCCAGGACGCCGGGTTTGATGTCGAAACCAATGCCGCTACGATTTTAGGACGTGACGGCTCACGCCTGGAATTGCCGCTACAACGCAAAAGGGAATTGGCGGATGCGGTGCTGGATGCGGTGGTAAATTTACGCCGGAACGAAAAAGCAGAGTAAAATTTAAAATGATGGATTCGTCCGAAGAACTGAGTGAATTGATGCAACAGGCAGCCGAGCATTTGCGGTATTTCCGCGAACTTGGCCTGACGCATTTTGGTGAAAGCGCACCTGAAAATAATCAGCCAATTATTCCAGTATACGAAGCCGTTACAGCTTCAATTTTAGTTTCCACGCCTGTCGCAGAACAAAAAACAATTATTGCTTTGGAGGCTGAAAAACCAATGCCACGAAATAACGCCCCAACTGATTTAGCTCTTTTTGGCGAAGCTGAACCGCTCCTGCCCGAACAACAAATTACCGATGATTCGCTGGAGAAAATTCGCGCTGATCTCGGCGATTGCCAACGCTGCAAGCTCTGGAAAACCCGCACGAACATTGTCTTTGGCGAAGGCAATCCACAGGCAAAATTGATGATTGTCGGTGAAGCTCCGGGCGCAGATGAAGATGCCAGTGGTCGCCCGTTCATTGGTCGTGCCGGACAATTGCTGACCAAAATGATTGAGGCTATCAACCTCAAACGCGAAGATGTTTATATCGCCAATATTTTAAAATCGCGTCCGCCTGACAATCGGAATCCCGAAACCGACGAGACCAAAGCCTGCATCCCTTTTCTCTATCGTCAGATTGCGGCGATCAAACCAAAACTCATCGTCACGCTGGGGAATCCGGCAACGCAGGGTTTGCTGGAAACGAAAATTGGCATTACAAAATTACGCGGCGAGGTACAGGATTATCCCCGTCTGGCGGGCGTCAAAGTGATTCCGACTTTTCACCCGGCATATTTATTACGCTCGCCGGACAAAAAACGTGAGGCGTGGGAAGATTTGAAAAAAGTACGAGATTTTTTGAATGCGTGATTTGAGCAGACGCTATCACCGACCATATTCCGCATAAACACTTAATTCGTTCGATGTTCGGCTTTTATTTTCATCCGACAGTTTGGTAGTCGCCAATGCTGCCAGCGCGACAAATAACTGGGCGTTCGCCGTGACCTGCAAATTGAAATCTACAAAGCTGTGAACGGCGATGCCAAAACATCCTGCCAAAGCTCCCAGCACAACTCCCCAGTGAATTTGATTGCGGGTTTGCGTGAACGAAAAACCTCGCGCAAAAAGAATTATCAAATACGCCAAAGCTAAGATTCCTCCAACGACACCAGCATCCACCACAATCTGTAAATAATCATTATGTGCCTGCTCGGCGCGTAGAATGCCGGAGCTTTGATCATAACGCGGATAGGCATACTGGTAAGCTCCCAGCCCAACACCAAGCAGCGGGTGATCTTTAATCATCCTCGTTGTCACTTCCCACAATTCTTTCCGACTGAAACGTTCATCGGCTAATTCTGCCGATTTAATTTCCGCCTGGTAATTACCGAAGCGTTGCATCAACTCGTCAGATTGCGTCAGCAACATCGCGCCGCCAGCCATCACAACTAATAAAATCAAGGCCGCGACAAATCGCAGTTGGACGCTTTTTCCCATTCCTTCCCGCCCTGATTTTTCAGCGCGTGTAGGAATTGACGATAGTCCTAAAAAAACTACTACGCCTCCGAGCGCCAAAAATCCTCCGCGTGAGGCCGATAAAATTATGCCCGTGCAGATCAGAATCAAAAAACAAATGTACAGCATGAGTTTTTCGCGTTTGATGGTGCGGCTAAGAATTCGTGCCCCTGCCAGCCCAGCCGCCATTTCCAAAAAACCGGCGAAGTGATTGCGATTGACAAACGGCCCAAACGATCCTTTCGGCCAGATCAGCTTGGTTAAATAACTCTGCCCGATCCCAATTAACGCAATCGTCGCAGCCAGCACAATCACCACCGTCACAATTTTCCGCCGCCGTTCATCCGTATTGACAAAGGTACTGAACAGCAAAAAGAAAAGAATCATGACGAGCAGCTTCACGCCCGCATCCAGGGTCGCAAATGAATCGTAAGTGATTGTTCGGCGCGTTCCGGACGAAAAGGGAATGAGCTGAATCGCCGCGACCACTAATAACCCAAGCATGGGCCACACGAGGGGATTCGCCGCAATTTCCAGCCGCTTGTTGATGACGGAATGAATCCCCCACAACAACGTCAGCGTCAGAATCAACAGCTCCCAAATTGCCGTAGACCACACCTCAACCGTGCCGTAAGGCAACAGCGTAATCACCAGCAATCCTAACAATGAATAGAAAATTATTTTGTCGAGAATAATTACACCTCTTGCTCCGGCGAACAATACATTAGCTGGGTGCACCCAAGCCCACTCAAAAGCCACACAAGTCGTGTCGCACACCCCGGTGCAATGGATGTTGGGCAGCCTTTAGGTGATTGACCGTTTTGGGTTTAGCCTTTTAACTAGAGTTTTCACGATGCCGCCACAAAATAAACCAAAGCCCGAACCCATCAACCCAAGCCAAAATATTGTCTGAGCAAATTCTTTGAGAACAGCCATCGGCGTAGTGTGATCAAAATTATCGGTTGAGTGCCAATCAACACCAATCGCCATTTGCAACCCAACAAAGAGTAGTAAAAACGTTAGTGGACAAGCTAATGTCGTTATCGCGGCTGTCCAAGTTACAATTTTCCCTGATAGATACCAAGCCAGAAAAAACGAAACTAAAACGCCAGCGATAAATCCCATGACGCCGATGCGCCCATACAGCCAATCTGAAGGATGGCTCATCATTTTGTAGGGATAAGTATCAACCAAATCATGCCAAAGAATAATAGCTTGACCGAGTGATCCCGTTAGTGCCACAACAAACATGATTAATCTTTCAGATATGAACATTTCTTTTTTACGTAACGCTGTCCAACAATACGTTTTGCGAGCGCGTTGCAGTGTTGGATTTACCCACTTCATCACGAGTGACGCGCTTCGCAACAATGAATGTTGGGCAGCTATCAGTGAAATAACAAACAATACTGATGACTTAATTTTTGATTATGTTTATTGCTGCGCAAAATTTTAAGTTCAGTCCCTGCTTGCTGCAAGGGTTTAGTGAATTTTCCTCGATCATAAGACACAACATAACGTCCATTTTGTATTTTGTTAGCAAATACCAAGTACTTTTGCTTACCTTGTATAAATGGACTTTCCAAACATTCTATGGACTCACGGTATGTGTAGAGAACCATCTGCTGCGATATTTTGCCTTTGAATGATTCTTCCACCTTAAATGTATATCGCACCCACCCTTTTTCATTATCAATTGCCACTAAATCACCAGCAAAGACGATTGCGGAAAGATTATACCGTTCGCAAAGACTTAAATTGGCGCAGCTATCAATCATTGCGGCGGCAGCAGTTGAATGAAAAAATAAAATAATGAGCAGCAATAAGATTGGCATATTCATAAAAATGCCCAACAGGAATTTTGCGGGTGCGATCATACACTGTGCCATTAACTGTGTGAAGACTCGCAAAAGCTATTTGACAATCCGCAAAGGTTAGGTAAACTCCAACGCAGCCAAGAGCTTTAATTTTTTTTAACACTCACGACTGTCCGTTTTTATCCCCGGCGTACAGGACCTGGAAAAAGTTTTTCTCGTATTTGCTTCGCTTATTTGGATAATCGCATGCATCAAATCCAGGCTTGGACAGCCCGACTATTTACACTGCATAGTCAAATCAAATTTGGCACATCACTGCTGTTAGTGGCAATGCTGGTACTCGCTTTCACATTGCTCAGAGGATTGAATGAAATGCTGAGCATTGCCACGTGGAATGCGCACGCTTATCAGGTGACGGATCGCCTTTACGCCATAGACAAAAAACTTTTTGATGATTTTGCTGGGGGCAAAGGCCGAGCCGTCACCGCAGAAATTATTGCTGATGATTTATCCGCGCTTCAAAAATTATCCGGCAACGAAGAACATTTGGAACATCTTCAGGCACAGCTAAAAACCTGGCATAACAACCCGGAGGACACAACCGCAAAAATGCGCGGTCAGGTCAAAGAAATGTTGCGCACTCAGACCCAACTCGTCGCGCAAAAACAAACTGACGCCGAACAATTAAATCAGCGAATGTTGCTAACAGCGATTGCCATCAGCCTATTGACCGGAACCCTGGCATTGGTTTTCAGTCGGCGCTTGTCTGAGCGCATCAATGAACCCGTGCAGCAAATGTTGCTGGCGATGGAACGCCTGACGCTGGGCGATCTGGCTCCGCATGTCGAAGACAAATCGCACGATGAATTCGGGCTACTGGCAAACAGTTTCAATCGGATGGCATTGCAGCTTTCCGAACGGCAAAACGCGACGCTGGTACGCAATCGGGAACTGGACGAACTGTATTACTTCAACACGATGTTACAAACCAGCGAATCCGAAACTGAAATCCATCGTGCATTACTGCAAAAAGTCCGGGCGCTGAATCTTTCGCAAGCCTTAGTTTTGGATTGGGAAACACAAACCAGTTCAATGACGGTGGTGACGACGCTTTATCCATT
>JAYSTY010000048.1:0-25888 GCA_043719385.1 Blastocatellia bacterium
CATATATTCGCGGTCTCGATCATTGGTTGCCAGATACGTCGGTACATTATTCAGGATCGGCTCTTCGCCTAAATAATAGCGAATCATTTCAGGAACGTAGGCATAAACGGCTTTGTCATCAGCGACGCCAGTCCCAACCGCATTTGCCAGCGTAATGTTTCCGGCGCGATAAGCATTAAGCAATCCGGCAACGCCCAACATGCTGTCCTGCTTGAAAGCCAGCGAATCAACGAAGTCATCGTCAATCCGGCGATAGATCACATCTACTCTTTTCAAGCCGCGTGTCGTGCGGGTGTAAACACGATTGTCGTGACAGACCAGATCGCGGCCTTCGACAATCTCAATGCCCATTTGCCGCGCCAGAAATGAATGCTCGAAATAGGCGGAATTGTAAATGCCGGGCGTGAGTAGGACTACGGTTGGATCGTGCGCTTCGTGCGGCGCAACGGAACGCAGCGTTGCCAATAATTCCTGGGGATAATGATCAATTGGCGCGACTCCATATTGCTCAAACAAGCGCGGAAATGAACGCTTCATCGCCTGCCGATTTTCCAGCATATAGCTCACACCGGAAGGTGAGCGCAAATTATCTTCCAGCACAAAATAATTGCCGTCATCATCTCGAATCAAATCCGTGCCGACGATATGCGCATAGATATTGCGCGGGACGTTGATGCCGATCATTTCACGGCGGAAATTGCTCGCACCAAAAACGAGTTCAGCCGGGATGCGTTTGTCTTTGATGATGCGCTGATCGTGATAAATATCCTGGAGAAAATGGTTGAGCGCAATGACGCGCTGGGTCAGCCCACGTTCGAGCGTTTCCCATTCAGAACGCGGAATAATGCGCGGAATCAGATCAAACGGGAAGATGCGCTCAATACCCTCTTCTTCGTTATAAACCGTAAAGGTGATGCCCTGATAAAGAAATGAAATATCAGCGGCCCGACGCTTCTCATTCATGTCCTCAACGCTGAGTGAAGCTAAACGCTCAAGCAGGGTGTGATAGTGGGCACGGGGCTGATTAGCCGCAGCGAACATTTCATCAAAGAATTCGTTGAGGGCATAACTTTCATTAAGTACTAACGCATTACTGTTTTCAGGCATAAAGCAAAAATAGCCGCTCACAAAAGTGAGAGTAGTTCTTATTTTGAGACAAAATTATTAGGTAAGTAGTTGGTGGACTTTAGTTTGATTTCAATCAATATGTAATTTCGTCGGCTATCATCACAATCATTGAATTCACTGTCAAGCATCCACAATAAAAAAAGGCTGAATGATGATTACTGTTCACCACTCAGCCTGATTGATCAAATTCCAAATAGTTTAGAACTTCAGTTTTAGTGCAAACTGAATCACCCGCGAAGCTTCACCTGTTTGGATGATAGTCTGTGTTGTAGGTGGAGCAACTGCTGCACAACAGGTCTGACCAAAAAGCGTTGATTGAATATTTGGTGACCCGGTTGAGGCATCGCGCGGATTGTCGAAATTGGTATGATTCAACGCATTGAACATCTCAGTTCTGAAATCCAGCTTGAAGCGTTCAGTAACCTGAAACGTCTTGCTGAATCCGAGGTCAATATTCCAATAACCTGGAGCGACAAAAATATTTCGTCCGGCTCCATTTGAACCAGGTGCTGGCGGCCTGAAGGCCGAAGCATCCAGGAAAACTACTGGCCCGGCGACAGTAGCTTTATCCTGCAACTGTGCGGTAATTGGCGTGACAATATCCGCCCGCGACACGTGGGAAGCATTTGAGGTAAAGATTCCGCTCGTCACGCTGAATGGTTCGCCGGACATCTTTGTGTAAATTCCGTTCATGGCCCAACCACCAACAACAGCGTTGAGGAAGCCATTTTTTAAGTCTACCGATTTTCCTTTCCCTATCGGCAGTTCATAAACAGCCGTACTGGTCAGCACATGTGTCCGGTCAAAATCTGAACGTGAACGTTCTCCCTTCCAGTCTCGTGCATCCGTCGGAGTACGTGAGTTCGTAGTCGAAAGGCCACCACCCGAAGCCGCGCCAACCGGGTCTACAGATTGGTTATCAATTGATTTTCCAAAAGTGTAGGCAAGTCCAAATAACAACCCTTTCTCAAAACGCTTGCGCAAGGTGAATTGGGCTGACTGGTAGTAAGAATCTCCGCCTGCATCCAGATAAGTAACCTGCGCAAATTGCTGGTTTGGTCGCAGCTTTAACGCCAGCGTTGTATTTTCTATTCGGCCAGCGAAATTGCCAGCGCCATTCTGGTTGAGATCAGTGATGGTTGTTCCAGAATTAACGAAGCTCGGAGCCAGCAACGTATTCGCGCCTGTCGTCGTCAGCGCATAATTAACAATGCTCAGCCTGCGCCCACCGCTACAAGTTGGCGACCCTGTAGTTGTCACACGCTGGCTGACGCCGTCTGGATTACAATTGGTAGCAGTATTCAGATTGTACTGCATATCCAGAAAATCTTTCAGGATTGGCTTTGCATCAATCTGGTTGATGTCGTAAGCACGCATTAAATGCGTCCCACGCCGTCCGATATAAGAGGCTGAAGCGACAAAGCCGCCGGGCAGTTCGTATTGGAAATTCAGGTTCCACTGATGCACGGTTGGCAATTGCAGGTTCGGATCAAAGACCGTGACTGGCGGTGCATTCGTGCGCAAAACTGCCGGAAGCGTCTGGAACGATGAAGGCTTGATCGTTGGTGCAGCTAATTCCAGCGGGAATCCTTCAGAAAGTCTTGTTCCAGCCGCTGGCAAGCCCTGACAACCCACCTGTGGCGCAACGCCAACGGTTGAAGTACAGGTGCTGATCAGTCCCGGAGGGCGTCCCATCACGGCTGTGACCTGAAACGATGAAATCGGGTCATACGCAATGCCGTAGCCTGTGCGAACCACAAATTTACCGCTCTTGCCAGGACTCCATGCAATGCCGATGCGCGGCCCCCAGGCTAAATCATGCGCAGCACTATAAAAGCTTGGCCCTCTGGTAAAAGTTACCGGACCTTGCGAACCATCAATCGGTTGAATCGGTACAAAAACGCGTCCTGCTGCTTCTCGCGGCGGTGTATTGAGTTCCATGCGGACGCCATAATTGACCGTCAAATTCTGGCGTATTTTCCACTCATCTTGAAAGAACAAATTGTATTGCTTCAGGCGTGTGCCAACGTCGAAGAGCGAAACCTTGCCATCTTTTTTGAAGGGCAGAAAAGCATCACTATTCAAATCACCGATGAACGGCTGCGTGATACGAACCGCAATTCCCAGCAAGTCATTAACGGAACTACGCAGGCGAGTTAAGTCAGTCGCATTGATGCCTAGCCCTGACTCACCAGCAATCGTTGGCGGTAATGTTGTCGCACTAAATGAAAGTGTTGGCGTCACGTTGACTCCGCCTGGCTGACCACGCTGATCATTGTGCTGATAAAAACGCACGTTGAGTCCACCGCGCCAGACGTGTGCGCCGTTGACCCACGTCACGTTATCCAGAAATTGTGGAGTCGTGACGGCGCGGGCTGTTCGCGGCGTATTGATAAATGGAACGCTCGCTATATTGAAAGCATACGGTGGAATGTCCGGGAAAGCCGGATTTGCTTCGCCCTGTGTGAACAGGAAGCTAAATCGTGCAAATCCCATCGTAAATTCGTTATTCAGATTTGGCGTGATTGTCGAGCGCCAGCCCAGCGCTAAATTTTTAGTAGCGCGGAAAACTTCACCAAGTGGCGCAAAGCCGGGGAAAACCTGCGGACGACCATTCAGCGGATCACCCTGTCGCGTATTTTGATCGGCATACAACCAGCGACCAAAAATAGAATTTTTTTCATTGATCGTATGATCAATCCGAATCGCGTAATTCGGCCCTTCATTTTGTGTTGGCGGATTCCACGAATAGGTCGCGGTGTTCAAGCCATCGCCGGTTGAATAATCATTCGGCTTGGGATACGAATTGAACAGTGTGGCAACCTTCGCATCTATACCAATCTTGCGCGGATCGTTGGCAAAAATATCATACGTGGCAATACAACCAGTATCCGTTGCGCTGGTACAATTACGAACTCCGGCAGCTAATTCACCCGTTCTGCGATCCACTAAAGACGGAGAGTTGACGCCACCTTTCAGATAACGAAACTTACCCGCCAGCGCTGACGGCGTGTACATCACAGGGAAGCCAAAAGTCTGGTCAATTGGTTGTGTAAACTTCACCCGCTGTCCCTGATAGCTGCCAAAGAAAAAGGTTTTGTTTTTAAAAATCGGGCCGCCAACTTCGACACCATATTGATGAAGTTTGATTTCGTTTTTAGGTGTATTGCGTGCGTTCGAGAAAAATCCTTTGGCGTTCAAAGCCGTGTTCCGCGCATACTCAAAAACTGTCCCGTGAAAAGCGTTCGTGCCGCTGCGGGTTCCGATTGAAATTGAAGCGCCGCTATTGCGTCCTTCTTCTGCCGTAGCGTTGTTGGTCGTTACTTTGTATTCCTGAATGTTGTCAGGATTAATACGGTAAAGATTTGAGACCGGGTTGGGGACAGAAGATTCATTCGCTTCAATTCCATCAATCGTCACATTAAACGCGCGATCCCGTGACCCATTAACTGAAATACCCGAACCCGCACCACCTGCTGAACGTTGCGTGACACCAGGCTCAAGAACAATTAACGTCAGCGGGTTACGTCCATTAAGCGGCAAAGCCTCAATCGCTTTTTGCTCGACGACGTTGCCAATCGTGGCGTTATTGGTCTGTAAACGTTCATAGCCGCCAGCGACCGAAACAATATCAGTCATTTGTCCGACTTCAAGCGTTACGTCCACGCTCAATGGAGTATTAATTTCCAGGACATTGCCCGTTTTACTGACCGTTTTGAACCCAGCTATTTCGACCGTAATCGTATAAATGCCAGGGTTAAGTGCGGAGAACGAATACACGCCTGCACCTGTCGTATTCTGAGTGACAGTTACGCCCGTTGCTTCGTTTTTAGCCGTCACTTTGGCGCTTGGAACGATGGCGTCTGAAGCATCTTTGACTGTGCCTGTGATACGTGAAGTGCTGGTCTGCGCCCACACACTTACAGTTAGTAAGAAGAGAAACAAAATAGTTGATAAGCTGCGAATCATGCGACACCTCAGTGATAAAAGTTCGTCAAATTGATCTAGTGCGTAAAGCTTAGTTTTAATTTTCAGGATAATTCAATTACTGCCTGCTTCAGTCTGTGCAACTCGTATTCCATTATTTGATTTTAGTTTTCAGTTACTTCTAAAAGCTAGTCCTGCTAATAGAAAGGAGACGAAGGCTGGATGAAATTACAGCCGGCAAAGAAGACCTGATTATCCGAAAACTTGAAAATTGTCCAAAAAAGTGGAATTTCTTTCTCCCGTATTGACTTCGGAATCAGGTAGCTCTAAAGTAGCTTGGTCATACCAATTTACAGATAGCGAAACCAATTATGTCTATCCAATTCAGTCGTGCACTCGCCCCTATTGACCGTTCTGGCATTACGGAACTTGTCGTCCAACGAATTAAAGAATTACTCCAGCAGGGTGAATTAAAGGCCGGGAGCCGCCTGCCACCAGAGCGCGAGTTAGCCGAGATGCTCAGCATCAGCCGGCCCTCGCTGCGGACGGCGCTGAAAGCTTTATCAGTGATGGGCATCATTCGTGCCAAGCCTGGGGCCGGAACATTCATTGCTGAATCAATGCCCGAAATTTTCGCCGAGCCGATGGCGTTTCTGACGCTGATTCACAACACAGAAACGCCGGAGTTATTTGAGGCGCGCCGCATCATCGAAACCGGATTGGTCGAATTAGCAGCAGAACGCGCAACCTCTGAGCATTTAAAAGCGATTGCGGCTGAAGTTGAAGGAATGCGTAAAAGTCTTAATGATCCTGAAAAATACTTAAAGCACGATGTCGCATTTCATCAGGCGTTGGCGGCGGCAGCGGGCAATAAGGTCATGAGTGGAGTGATGAATACAGTCGCGGCTTTGCTCTTACAGGTACGCCGCGAATCCATCGCTCGTGCCAGCGATAAAGAAGACGCGATTGAATGGCACGAACAAATTTTTCATGCTGTACGCAATGGCGAAGCGCGACGCGCCAAAGAATTACTGACGGCTCATTTGGTAGCGGCGGAAAAATCCTGGGAAAAAGATTTCAATAAAAATTCCTCAACCAGCACGAAAAAGCCGCGCGGAAAATAAGGAAAGAATTACCAGCCAATATTCAGAATCAGGCGCTTTACTTTTTCTCCGCCGCTTTCATCGCTGGCAAATATAATCTTTCTGTATATTCCTTCACCATTCGGCGGGCGCTGAAAGCTGGCGCTCCCTGCTTAATCGCTTCTTTCATCACCTGCACCCAGCCACGTGGCACACCGTCGGAATCGCGGTCGTAATAAAGTGACACGACTTCTTTTTCCAGCGTGGTGTAAAGCGACTCAGAATCGGCGGCGTCGCGTTCATCTTCGTTCATCTCAAGCAACGGATCAGAGCCAATCACCCAGCCATTCGTGCCGTGATAACCTTCATACCACCAGCCATCAAGAATACTAAAATTCGGCACGCCGTTCAGCGCCGCCTTCATGCCACTGGTTCCACTGGCTTCGAGCGGCGGACGCGGATTATTCATCCACACATCTACGCCGTGATACAGATATTTGGCGAGCAGAATGTCGTAATCTTCGATAAATGCGATATTGCCGCCCATGCCGTGATCGCGGGCGAGTTCATAGATGTTGTGAATCAAATTGCGACCGGGAGCGTCGTCGGGATGCGCTTTGCCGGCGAAAACAATTTGCACCGGACGCCACGAATCGTGCAAAACTTTTTTCAGTCTTTCCAAATCCCGGAACACAAGCAACGCACGTTTATAGGTCGCAAAGCGGCGCGCAAATCCAATGGTCAAAGCTTCAGGATCAAAGAGCGTCCCGGATGCCAAAGCATGCGTTGCGCCTGTCCCTTCGGTCATCCAGCGCTGGCGCGCACGTTCGCGCATGAAGCTCATCAACCTTGCTTTCATACGTTGATGCAAATTCCAAAGCTCTTCATCAGGGATTTCGTGGACGCGCTCCCACAACTTCGGATCGTCGTGATTTTTCAGCCAGTCCTGCCCCAGATATTTTGCGTACATCCGGCCCAGTTCGGGCGCTAACCACGTTGGACTGTGAACACCGTTCGTGACGGAAGTGATCGGAATTTCTGCTTCCGTTTTGTCAGGCCACATCGGTTGCCACATTTTGCGCGAAACAACGCCATTGACCTTGCTCACGCCGTTGTATTGTCCCGCCAGCCGCAACGCCAGCGCAGTCATATTGAAATTTGTGCCGCCGTGATGATCTGAGTAGCTGCCAAGCGATAGAAAGTGTTCGCGGCTAATGCTAAGTTGATCCCAGTACCCTTCAAAATGTTTTTCAATCAGGCTGAATTGGAACGTATCGTGTCCCGCCGGCACAGGCGTATGCGTCGTGAAAACGGTGGTGGCTCTGACCTGTTCAACTGCATGGTCGAAGGTGTCTCCGGCAGCGACCAGTTCACGAATTCTTTCGAGCAGGAGAAAAGCCGCGTGGCCTTCGTTGGCGTGATAAACCGCTGGATTAATATTCAGCGCCCGCAACATGCGCACACCACCGATGCCCAGCAACATTTCCTGTAAGAGTCGGGTTTGACGATCACCGCCGTAAAGTCGAGCCGATAATTCCCGATCCCAGGGTTGATTTTCTTCAACGTCCGCATTCATCAGACATAATGAAACCGAGCCCAGTCGCACCCGCCAGACGGCGACATAAATATCACGTCCGCCCAGGTTGAATTTAATCGGGCCGCTCGTGTCTTTGGTAAACACGGGTTCAATCGGTGTCGTTGAATAATCAAGCTGTAAATAATGCGCTTCCTGTTGCCCGGCGGCAGAAATTCTTTGCTGAAAATAGCCTTCAGGATAAACAAAGCCGACACCAACCAGCGGCAGGCCAATATCGCTGGCCTCTTTGGTGTGATCGCCCGCGAGAATGCCCAAGCCACCCGAATAAATTGGCAACGAATTATGCACCCCGAATTCCGCTGAAAAATAAGCGATAGTCCGATCTTTATACGCGCCGTAAGTATTCGGAAACCAGTCACCTTCGCTGGAAAGCGCACGATCAAAGGCCAGCATCACGCCATCGTAACGGCGCAAAAACGCTGGATCAGCAGCGGCAGCTTCAAGCCTGGCAACATTAATCTGGCGCAACAATTTTACCGGATTGTTCTGGGTCAATTCCCAGCGCGTTTTGTCGAGGTATTGAAACAACGCGCTGGCATCAGGATTCCAGCTCCACCAAACGTTGTAGGCTAACTCTCCCAGGCGTCCAATACGCGGCGGCAAATCTAAATTTTGATAACTCATAAGCTCAGATAATCTTTCCTGTATTAATTGCAGGTTTGTAGAAAAGCAAGTCGGTAGTTGATGGGGTCAATAATCAGTCAGTAGTTAAGTGCAAGAATGTACCGAACCACTCCGCAACCGTCAACCTTTTATTCCGCTTTCTGTCTGTGGTATTTTTTCCTTTTAATTTTCTGGCACGCTTAAAACTAATTACTCACGGCACAACTGATGAAGCAATATCTTGATTATCTTTCGCACATCCTGAATCACGGCGTCACCAAAGAAGACCGCACAGGCACGGGCACAGTCAGCGTTTTCGGTTATCAAATGCGCTTCGATTTACAAGCCGGATTTCCGTTGGTGACCACCAAAAAAGTCCATCTGCGTTCGATCATTCACGAACTGTTATGGTTTTTGCGTGGCGACGCAAACATTAAATATTTGCAGGAAAATAAAGTTTCGATCTGGGATGAATGGGCGGATGAAAAGGGTGAGTTGGGACAAGGGATTTATGGTTCGATGTGGCGCTCGTGGCCTAATCCTGATGGCACACACATTGACCAGATCAGTCAGGTGATTGAGCAAATAAAAAACAATCCGAACTCCCGCCGGATGATCGTCGTGGCTTTTAATCCAACGTTTGCGAATAAAACGCCGCTGCCTCCGTGTCACAGCTTTTTTCAGTTTTATGTAGCAGAAGGCAAACTGTCGTGTCAGCTTTATCAAAGGTCGGCAGATAGTATGCTGGGAGTTCCTTTTAATATTGCTTCGTATGCCCTGCTCATCCATATGGTAGCGCAACAATGCGATTTAAACGTCGGTGAATTTATCTGGACAGGCGGCGATTGCCACATTTATGCCAATCATTTTGCGCAGGTGAAATTGCAACTCAGCCGCACCCCTTACCCGCTCCCGCAACTCGTCATTAAACGCAAACCGGATTCGATTTTTGATTATCAGTTTGCCGATTTTGAAGTCGTCAATTATCAACATCACCCTCACATTGCTGCCCCTGTAGCCGTCTGACTCCATAGCGAGAGGCCAGATGTGAGCGCAGCTACTATCAACCTCAAGAAATTTAATTTTATGTGTCGTCAGAGCCACGCCGTCGTAGCCTTTTCCAGGTATCCCACGACGCTGGATAAATTGATGGCGATTTACGATCCTGTTGAGATCGGCTAATTGTTCTCTGCCTGATCTTTTTCCAAACGAGCTACAACGAACAACTACAATTCCATTCCCGTTAGACTTCCTGGCAAAGCTCGCACGGCTTTCTTTTGTCCAATTAACTCCATCCTGTAGCCAACTCAATGCCGCCACAATTCTAACCGAAACCTGACCTGTCTATGAATTGTCAACTATTTGTCGAGTATTTTTTATTATTTTTCTGGAAATAAGTTTGACAAAGCCTTGACGGATCGCTATGGTATTCCCTGTGAGCGAAAGCATAACGTTGCAATAGTGAGTTGGCGGAATAAGAAAATGGGTTCCTTCATCTCAAAATCCAGGATGAGAATTTTTTCCTGGGTAAATACAAATTTACTAACTTGGGAGAATAGAAAATGGTTTTGATAACGAAAATGATCAGTTTGATGATCGCGGTTGTATTGTCGGTAGCGGCTGTGGCAGCGCCTGTAAAAACACAGGACAAAGACATCGTTGATACCGCCGTCGCAGCAGGTAGCTTCACAACACTAGCCAAAGCATTAGAAGTGGCGGGTTTGATTGATACGCTCAAAGGCGACGGACCATTCACGGTTTTTGCGCCAACTGATGCAGCTTTTGCCAAGCTGCCAGCGGGCACGGTCGAAGCTTTATTGAAGGACCCGGCAAAACTGAAGAGTATCCTTCTCTATCACGTCGTAAGTGGTAAAGTCACGGCGGCAGATGTTGTGAAACTATCGTCAGCAAAGACTGTCCAGGGGGCGTCTGCCACAGTCACTGTGAGCAAGGGGAAAGTAATGATTGATAAGGCAAATGTTGTCAAAACTGACATCATGGCCAGCAATGGCGTGATCCACGTGATTGACAGTGTGATCCTGCCGAAGTAATACGACCAGTAATCAGAGACAACCGATGATGACGCAGTGCGGAGGGATGTGACTCTCTGCTCTGCGTCACAGAAGCCAACGATGAGCTAACAATGATAGTCGCCGAGTCATTAGCAACCAGTCCTAATTCGACACCACGTATCCTCCTCACCGGGGCTACTGGCTACATTGGTGGACGATTGCTGAAGGCGTTTGAGGCCGAGGGGCGGGCGTTGCGCTGTCTGGCACGCCACCCAGACTATCTGCTCGCTAAAGTATCGGCGCAAATAGAAGTAGTTGCTGGCGATGTGCTTGATTCAGACACGCTCGCGTCAGCATTGCAGGGGATTCATACGGCCTACTATTTAGTTCATTCGATGGGCTCGACAGGCGATTTTGCGGAAGAGGATCGTAAAGCCGCAGAAAATTTTGGCACGGCGGCGCGGTTGGCTGGGGTGCAGCGGATTATTTATTTAGGCGGACTGGGTGAGAATTCTGCCGGACTCTCTTCGCATTTGCGCAGCCGTCAGGAAGTGGGCGAAATTCTCCGCGCGTCAGGCGTGCCGATCATTGAATTTCGCGCCTCAATTGTGATTGGCTCAGGAAGTGTTTCTTTTGAAATGATCAGGGCCTTGACGGAACGATTACCGATTATGATTGCTCCGCGCTGGGTGGCGACGCTGGCGCAGCCGATTGCCATTGAAGATTTAGTGGCATATCTGTTGGCGGCGGCGGAATTACCCGACGAACAAGACGGAGTCTTTGAGATTGGGGGAGCTGATCAGGTGTCTTATGGCGACATTATGCGCGAATACGCCCGGCAGCGCGGTTTACGGCGTGCCTTCATTCCCGTGCCAGTGTTGACGCCGCGACTTTCCAGTTTATGGCTGGGATTAGTAACTCCGCTATACGCGCGCGTTGGTCGCAAACTAATTGACAGCCTGCGCAATGAAACGATTGTGAAGGATTCATCTGCGCTCCGGGTTTTCAAAATTCGGCCTCGTGGTATCAACGAAGCTATTGCCAGAGCATTGCGCAATGAAGACCGGGAGTTCGCCCAAACCCGCTGGTCTGATGCGCTCTCTTCAGCCGGGCTTCAGCAAGCCTGGGGGGGCGCCCGTTTTGGCGCTCGCATCGTGGACTCGCGGATTGCACAGATTAACGTTCCGCCCGCCTGCGCTTTTGCGCCGATCCGCAGAATTGGTGGCAAAACGGGCTGGTATTACGGCGATTGGTTGTGGCAACTGCGCGGCTTTCTCGATCTGTTGGTGGGTGGCGTCGGCATGCGTCGTGGTCGGCTGAATCCCGAATGGCCGAGCGTTGGCGCTCCGCTGGATTTTTGGCGCGTCGAAGCTTTTGAGCCGGATCATTTGCTGCGACTCGCGGCGGAGATGAAGGTGCCGGGCAAAGCCTGGTTGGAATTTGAAGTGCAGGGAGACGCCTCCGTTTCCACCATTCGCCAGACGGCAATTTTTGATCCGGTTGGATTATCGGGATTGCTTTATTGGTACCTTCTTTTCCCACTGCATCAATTCATTTTTGCAGGCATGCTGCGCGGCATTGTTGCCGCCACAGTGCGGGAGCGAGAGCGGGGCTAGGCAAGGAATACAAATGAACACGAGTGAGTTAAATAATCCAAGCCAATCGTCGGTCGTGGCATCGGCAATGGCGTGGTTGCTTGATCCCGCACAACGTTGGATTACCGGGCAAGTCCTGGGCATTGACGGAGGATTAGCTACTGTCCGTCCACGATGAACTCGCCAGCGCGCATCAGCACATTTGGGATGTGTGCCTTTGACCTTGACACCTTTTTATTTACAGCCTGGTTCTTTAAAAACGATGACCAGGCTAACTATTAACCCCAACATTTTTATGGAGGAAACACGATGAGCGATAAGAACACAGAAGCAACTAGCTGGCCGGACTTGGCGATAGGCCTTTACGATAAACTCACCGGTCGCGGCGCAGAAATCACCTACCAGTTTGAGAACCTCGAAGTTCTGGTTCCGAGCAACGCCGGAGCGCAAGCTGAGCATGCCATGTGGAAGATCAATGGCACGATGAAAATTCGGACACGAGATCAGTCCCCCGCGTAAAGTTCATGGCAAAACCACTCGACATCACTACCGACTTGTGTGTCTCGATAGCAGGCAACACGCTTAACGTCCAAGCGGATGGCAGGCTCATCACCCTTGCGCTTCCAAACCTGCAAGCTGGGCGCGAACTATGCAAGACCTGGCGGTCGCACCACGACCGTGGAAACTGGTTTGGCGGTATGATGGCGTTGCTCGCCCACGGTGATCTGCAACTGGAAATTCAGTTGCGTGGCAGGATGATTGCGAGGCTTGGCGTTGGGACTCGACCAAGCCTTACATCCTGGCTGCTGGGGCTTAGGCCGCTTGAGCTGCGACCACTGCAAGTGATACTGGCGATAGCTCACCCAAATAAATGATGCCCCGGCGTCCAGGGTTAATTGACCAAACAGGAAACACTTATGTTTAGAAAATCAGACTATTTGATATTGAGCGCTGCGTTTATCTCATTTCTTTTTTCCATCTCTCTCTGGTTCGGATTCTTTGGAAATCCTGACAAGGAGGCGGGTATTTTTGTAGGTATTTGGGTGCCTTCAATTCTTGCCCTCGGGAATTACTTCAAACTCAAGATGGGAGGCAAATAAAATGCCTAATACAACGATTTTTATAGTGGGCGTCCTGGTTACTCTGCTGCTTGGTGGTGGCTTGCTTTATACCATCATCGAAATGCGCAGCATGTACAGTCAGCCAGATAAAGCCAGGCCAAAGGATTGATAGGTAAACCAGCCTGGTGAGTAAATACAGCGATGAAAGATCAATCAAATCTCGCCGTGGCCTTACTCGCTCAATTCCTCCCTCACTCTCGCTTACCTGAAAACAGAAACACGCACAATTTTCCAATGCGAATCTATGGTTGTTGCCGTAGACAGGTTAGAATCCGTCAGTTGAGCGAAGACAGCAGATATGAGTAATTTGAAATACCCAATACGAGCCGTTTCAAAGTTGACCGGACTGAGTGTAGATACCTTGCGTGCCTGGGAGCGCCGCTATCAGGCCATAACCCCGGATCGTAACGGACACGGGAGAATGTACAACGAGGCCGACATTGAACGATTAACCTTGCTGCGAGAAGCCGTAGATCGTGGTCATTCGATCAGCCAGCTTGCGCCATTGCCCAATCAGCAGATTGAGGCGATGCTGGAAAGGCCTGTGACGTTGAAAGCTCCGCCTAAACAGGCGCTCGTTGTGCCCGCAAATGCTTTACAACCTGATCTCCAGACGTTGCTGTTGGCGGTTGAACGGTTTGATTACGCTGCGATAGACCGGGAAATAAGTCGGCTGGCGACATTGGTTCCACCACGCGAATTGCTGCAACAAACGCTGACCCCGTTGATGGAACAGATTGGTGAGCGTTGGACTCAGGGCAGCCTCACCATCGCGCAAGAGCACATGGTCTCTTCCGCGATCCGCAATCTGCTCGGAACTCTGGTTCGCCTCTACACCCGAACGCAAACTTCAACGACAGTTCTATTGGCTACCCTCAGTGGCGAAAGGCATGAATTCGGAATCTTATCCGCCGCCGCGCTGGCTGTCGTGGGCGGATTGGGCATCGCGTATTTAGGCATTGATCTTCCTGTTCAGGAAATTGTGGATGCCGCCAGGAAGACATCGGCGCAGGTCGTTGTACTCGGATTAAAAGGCGCGGTTAATCCGCAAGAGTCGCTTAAATCATTGCGCAGCATTGCGGAACTGCTACCTGAAACAACGGAATTATGGGTCGGCGGTGCATCAGCAGGTGAGATCGTGCAAGAGATCAAAGCGACGCGAGCCATTTACCTGCAAGATTTCGAGGTATTAGAAAAACAACTGATTCGGATTGGAGCGAAGTTCTAATCCAAGTGACAGGTATGTCACTGTTGCCTGGTATATCCTGCCTTACTATTCACCTCAGAGTTGCCTTTGGGGCCACTCGAAGCCCACCCATCACGCTTATCATCTGAGCGATTTCTATTCCACCATCAACCCAGCGTCACCGTGACGGGAATGTTATTTTCATCGCGGCGGGTTTGCTTAATGTCCGACAAGTCAAAATACGGGTTGTGTTCAAACGTGACTTCACGCCCCAGCGCCATGATATTGCTCGTTTTGGTCCAGATGTGCGAGTTATAGGTCAACGACAAATTCGGATCGTGACCGGCGCGGCCTGCCGCATAACCACGAATAGTCTGGCAACCACAACCAGGGGAAATATTTTCCTGCCCTTATAGCGTAGTTCTATCGGCAGAAATCTGTTCAAATCATCAACTGTCACCTGCCTGATTGTCTGGTCTCATTTGCAAACTGGTTTCCTGC
Organism: Blastocatellia bacterium; assembly: GCA_043719385.1. Taxonomy (GTDB): domain Bacteria; phylum Acidobacteriota; class Blastocatellia; order RBC074; family RBC074; genus JAFDVL01. Next base: position 14,753 of record JAYSTY010000048.1, read on the forward strand.
CTATTATTATCCCGATTTAATTCCTGACGCTTTTTACAGCTATTTTCAGTTATGGCAATCATTATTTGTGAGGCAGGCTGCCAGCTTGTGCTTAATTCTAAACGGTAAGATCAGGCGCAAGCTGGTAGCTTGTGCTCTATTCTGCTAAGGGAAAATCATGTCAGAGACATTTGATGTAACAATAATCGGGGCGGGACCGGGCGGTTATTCAGCCGCGATCCGGGCCGCACAAGTTGGACTTAAAACCGCTATCGTCGAACGTGATCCAAATCTGGGCGGGACGTGCCTGTTGCGTGGCTGCATTCCAACCAAACAATATTTACACTCGGCGTATTTGGCGGATTCGGTCAAACATGCAGCGGAGTTTGGCGTCGAAGTTGCCGAGCTTAAAATCAATTTTGAGCAGGTTTATCAGCGCAAAAATAAAATCGTGGATCAGCTTTCCAAAGGCGTCGCGTTCCTGATGAAAAAAAATAAAATCACGGTTTTCAAAGGAACCGGATCGCTCGCGGGTAAAGGCAAAGTTAATGTCACCGATAATGAGGGCAAGGTGCAGAGCATTGACACCAAAAATGTCATCATCGCCACCGGTTCAGCGCCGCGTTTGTTGCCTGGTTTAGAAGTTAATTCACCACGCGTCGTCACCAGCGATGAATTGCTTGAGATTCGCCAGATTCCAAAATCCATGGTGGTGCTGGGAGCAGGCGCAGTCGGCGTCGAGTTCGCTTCAGTCTTCAATCATTTTGGAACAGAAGTAACCATCATCGAATTGCTGCCGCGCATCGTGCCGATTGAAGATGAGGAAGTTTCCAAAGAACTCAATCGCGTTTACAAAAAGCGTAAAATCAATGTGCTGACCGACACACGTTTCCAATCGGCCCAGGTTAATCAGGATGATGTCGAGATTACCTATATTGACGCCAAAGGTAAGGAAGGAAAAATTACCTGCGAAACTTTGCTGGTCGCAACCGGACGACGCGCTGTGACGGATGGGTTAGGTGTCGAAGGAACGAAACTGGAAATTGAGCGCGGCTACATCAAAATTGATGAATTCATGCGCACGGCGGAACCGAATGTGTATGCGATTGGCGATGTGGTTCCGACTCCGTGGTTAGCGCACGTGGCTGCCAAAGAAGGTTGTGTTGCCGCTGAACACATCGCTGGCAAAAATCCGCGCCCGATTAATTACAACCTTGTCCCGAACTGCACCTATTGCCATCCCGAAGTCGGCAGCATCGGATTGACGGAAGCCAAAGCGAAAGAAAAGGGCTACGAAGTCAAAGTTGGGAAATTCCCGTTCTCGGCGCTGGGCAAAGCCAAAATCATTGGCGAAACTGACGGCTTTATCAAAGTTGTCTCTGATGCAAAATACGATGAAGTGCTCGGCGTTCACATCATCGGTCCGCACGCGACGGATTTGTTAGCCGAAGCTTCTGTAGCATTAGGATTAGAAGCCACTGCCGAAGAACTTGGACATATTATGCACGCGCATCCCACGCTGGCTGAAGCAATGATGGAAGCCGCCGAAGACGTTCACGGAATGGCGCTTAACATGTAACGAAAGAACTTAAAGCTCTGAATCAGTTGTTCGTGGCTGGTGGTTGGTTGCAAAAATCCACCGACCACCGCTCACCAACCACTGACCACCCGATTAACTCAGGAGAGATCAATGCCCACAGATGTTGTAATGCCACAGCTTGGCGAATCAATTGCCGAAGGAACGATTGTCCGATGGTTGAAAAAAGTTGGCGATACCATTCAGCGTGACGAGCCATTACTGGAAATTTCGACCGATAAAGTTGATGCGGAAATTCCTTCGACCGCCGCCGGAACCATCCTGGAAATTAAGGCCAACGAAGGCGACACCGTTTTAGTCAACGCCGTCATTGCGGTCATTGGCGAAGCTGGTGAAGCCCCTGCGGCATCTGCTGCTCCTGCGCCTGTGGCATCTGCCGCCGCGCCTCCACCACCGGATGCACAGCCTGCACCGCCTCCAGTTGCACCGCCAGTAACACCGCCTCCAGCGCCTGTTGCTCCTCCAACAGCAACCAGTGGAAGCGCAACCAGCGTAGTGATGCCACAACTCGGCGAATCAATTGCGGAAGGCACGATTGTCCGATGGTTGAAAAAAGTTGGCGACACCGTGCAGCGCGATGAACCGTTATTTGAAATTTCGACGGACAAAGTTGACGCAGAAATTCCCTCGCCCGCTGCCGGAACATTACTTGCCATCGTGGCTCAGGAAGGCGAAACAGTGGCGGTTAACGCAGTCGTCGCAACCATCGGTGAAGCCGGAGCAGCGGCTGCACCCGCACCAACTCCTGCGCCTCCTGCACCTGACGCCGCTCCGGCTCCTGTCGCACCGCCGCCAGTAGCGCCATCTGCGACGGTTGCCGCTGCCCCTGCCGGCTCAGTGGAAGAATTACGCCGGATCAAATCTTCGCCAGTCGTGCGCAACATCGCCAAAGAACACGGTATCAATATTGCTGCCGTGGCTGGCACAGGCATCTCCGGGCGCGTCACTAAAAACGATATTCTTGGTTATATTCAAAACCCGACGGCGGCTCTGGCAGTTGCACCTGTTGCACCTCTGCCAGTCGTGGCTCCGCCGCCGATTGTTGCACCAATTGCTGCGCCTGCGCTCCCTGCCAAACCTGCGATGGTGTTTTCACCGGGCGAGCGTGTGAAGGTTGAGCCGATGACGAAGATGCGCAAGTCTATTGCCGATCACATGATTTTGAGCAAGAAGACTTCAGCGCACGTCACGACATTCTTTGAAGTTGACTTCACGAACATCGCACGTTTGCGGGATCGCGTGAAGAAAAATTTTGAGGCCCAAAATGGCACGAAGCTCACGTTTATGCCGTTTATCATCAAAGCCGCAGTTGATGCGATTAAGGCGTTGCCAGTCATCAATTCTTCGGTTGATGGCGACAATATTGTATTCAAACAAGACATCAATATTGGCATTGCCGTTGCGCTGGATTGGGGCTTGATCGTACCGGTCATCAAACAGGCTGATTCAATGAATCTGCTTGGTCTGGCTCGTGCGACGAATGATCTGGCTGGTCGTGCGCGCGGCAAACAACTCAAGCCGGATGAAGTCTCAGGCGGAACTTTTTCCATCACGAATTTTGGGTTGTACGGTGGGTTAACGGCGACTCCCGTCATCAATCAGCCGCAGGTAGCCATCCTCGGCGTAGGCGGCATTCACAAACGTGCGTGGGTGATGGATACGTCTGAGGGTGAAGTCATTGCGATCCGCCACATCGGTGTGCTGAGCCTGTCCTTCGATCATCGCATCATTGATGGAGCCATCGGCGATCAATTCCTGGCGCTGATGAGAACGACTTTGGAAACGACAGATTTTTCATCGTTGGTGTAAGAAACTAATAAGTTTCTATTTCGCCGAGCGTTCCATTTTTCGTGGAGTTGCTCGGCGAAAATTTTTAATATGCCTGCGCTCCGATAAGATTGTGAAATGAGAGTTTGCGAATATCGTTATCCTGGTCGCATTGCCTATGCTGAAGCCTTAGCGTTACAGCAATCCCTGCACGATTCCCGCAAGCGAAATGAAATTTCTGACACGTTGCTCTTGCTTGAACATCCCCACGTAATTACACTTGGTCGAGCCGCCAACCGCGCAAATATTTTAGTAGACGAACAAACGCGATGTGAACAACAGATCGAATTGTTTGAGACGGGACGCGGCGGCGATGTCACTTATCACGGGCCAGGGCAGCTCGTCGGTTATCCCATCATCAGCTTAGCTCCTGATGCACAAGACGTGCGTCGTTACGTCCGAAATATTCAGGAAGTCATGATCCGAACTGCCCGTGATTTCGGAGTCGAAGCCGAACCACGCGGCGGCGAACACGTTGGCGTCTGGGTCGGCGATGATAAATTGGCGGCGATTGGGATTCGCATTTCGCGCTGGGTCACGATGCACGGATTTGCCCTCAACGTCACGACTGATCTTGAATATTTTAAGCTGATTGTCCCGTGCGGGATTCAGGATCACGGCGTAACTTCACTCGAGAAAATTCTCGGAACTAAAATCGAAATCGAAACCGTAGCCGAAGCTGTCGTCAGGCATTTTGGTGAAGTATTTGGAAGGGAGATGTTAGATACTGGATGTTAGATGCTGGATTAGAATCTATCCCACCTAACATTCAGCATCTGACATCCAGCATCTAACTGTATGTCCAATAAATTCAAGCTTTCACTCACGCAACAAATTTTTGTCGGTCTTGGTGTTGGTGTTTTGGTTGGTTTCCTGATTCACACTTTTCTTGATGACAATCCGTACGCCAAAGAACAAACCATTCAATGGGTGCGCGTCCTGAGCCGTATTTTTCTGAGCCTCATCAAAGTCATCATCGCCCCGCTGATTTTCTCGACGCTGGTAGTCGGTATCGCCGGAGCAGGCAATATCAAAACTGTCGGACGTATTGGCTTGAAGGCGATGGGGTACTTCACCTGTGCGACTTTGCTGGCGTTGGTGATTGGTCTGGCTGCCGTCAATATCACGAGACCTGGCGTCGGTGTAAATCTTCCCAGCGAACAGAGCGCCGAAGCCAAAGAAATTGCCGGACGCGCCGCGAAGATGTCTCCGCAGGATCACATCGTCAATATTGTTCCGACCAGTTTGATTAAATCTATGGCGGAAAATGATGTACTCCAGATCGTCGTCTTTAGTTTGATGTTTGCGATTGCGGTCGCTTCCGTTGGTGAAAAAGGCAAGCCGATGATTGCGTTTTGTGAAGCGCTTTCGGAGTCAATGTTCAAGTTTACTGCGTTCGTCATGAACTTTGCTCCGTGGGGCGTAGGCGCAGCAATGGCTGTCACTGTCGGCAACAAAGGAATCGGCGTTCTCAAAAATTTAGGCTTGCTGATTCTGACGTTATACGGCGCACTCGGCGTCTTTATTCTGATCGTGCTGGTTCCTGTCGCATTTATGATTCGCCTGCCATTCAAGCGTTTTCTGCAATTGGTCAGGGAACCCGCGATGCTGGCGTTCACGACAACTTCCAGCGAATCGGCCTTTCCCAAAGCGCTCGAAAACATGGAACGCCTCGGAGTTCCGCGCCGCATCGTCAGCTTTATTTTGCCGCTTGGTTACAGCTTCAATTTAGATGGCTCAACGCTGTATCTTTCACTCGCCGCAATTTTCGTCGCCCAGGCCGCCAACCATCCGCTCAGTTGGAAAGAGCAAATTATTATGCTGTTGACGTTGATGCTTTCGACCAAAGGCATCGCCGCAGTTCCACGCGCTTCGTTGGTGGTCTTAGCCGGAACGCTCGCGCAATTCGGTTTGCCGCTGGAAGGCATCGCCCTGATTTTAGGTGTAGACGAATTGATGGACATGGCACGCACAGCTACAAATGTAATTGGCAATTGTCTGGCTACAGTCGTCGTTGCGCGGTGGGAAGGTGAGTTTAATGACGCGGGAAATGATGTTATAACGCCGATTGATGCGTCAGCAATCAAGTTACATTAAGGAATCACGATGTTGCGCCTAACTTTTTTTCGCGGTTGGCAGAGCTTTCATTTTCTCGTTCTGATTTTGCTTAGCGCTGTAATTGTTGATGCACAAAATCGGCTTTCTGCTGAAAATGAGATGTCAGTGGGCGGTAACGCGTGGACAAAGGAATGGCGCAGCAGCAGCGCAATTAAAAATGCTAAATTCACAGTTGAAATCAACGGAAATCAGTTAGTTGAAGGCAAACTCGAAAATAAGTTTCACCCTTTCGCGGATCAAATTGGAAAAGGCGAGGAATACCGTCAGGTCTGGCGTAAAAATGGCTTTCGCATTGAACGTGAAATTCAGATGTATTACGACCAGGACATCGTCACACTCAGCGGTCGGATCATCAATGAAACCGATATCGAAGGAACGTTGGGAACAGTAGAATTGTTGCAAGCTGACCGTTGGGCGTTGGGAGAGGCAACCGCAATTCCGGCGGCGATTTATCAGCCTAAACTCGCGCAAACATCAGTCATTCCTTTTTCACCGACTACGGAACAACTCTATCAGGGCAGCGGCGTGCTGGCTTTTTTCAGCCGGAAAACGAACGCGGGATTATTGGTCGGTTATGTGCGCGCAGACAATGCGGCTCCTGACCTCGAAGCCAAATTCAAGGTGGGTGTAGGCGGCGTTGATTTGAAAGCTACGTCTCGCTTTCTCAATCGTATTCTGGGCGCACACGAAACTGTCGAACTCAATCGCGTTTACATCGCGGCGGGTAACGATCCATATCAACTGCTTGAAAATTATGGCGATGCGATGGTGAAGTTTTCACCATTGCCTGTACGCACGAAGCCGACTGCGCTCTGGTGTTCGTGGTACGCACATCGTACCGAAGTCAGCGAAGAAAAAGTTTTGGCGAATGCCGAGGTAGCTGCGAAATATTTTAAGCCGCTCGGTTTTGAATATATGCAGGTGGATCACGGCTGGCAACGCGGCGACATCACGGGTGATTGGACTCCGAACGAACGATTTCCGCACGGGATGAAATGGCTGGCGCAGCAACTTAGAGAACGCTATGGCTTCAAGCTTGGTTTGTGGATCGCGCCGACTGATGTTGCCGATACGAGTGAATTTTATCAGCAACATCCCGATTGGATGTTGAAGGGTGAAGACGGCAAAGCGAAAATAAATTGGAAGTGGTATTGGAAGCCGAATCCAAATTGTTATCAGTTGGACACGTCGCATCCTGAAGCGTTTGATCACGTCGTAAATGTCTTCAAACAACTAGCTGCCGAAGATGTCAGCTACTTCAAAATTGATTTCATCGGCTCGCAAGGCAAAGAATCTTTTTATCCCTTCGATCAAAAATATACACGCGGCTGGTCAGTGTTTCGTCGCACGTTGCAGGCCGTGCGCGAAGGCGCAGGCGATGCGTTCGTGCGTTATTGTCAGGCTCCGCCGTTGATGAGTGTAGGATTAGCCGATGGCGCATACGGCGGTGATGACACAGCCGATGCCGGAGTGCCGGGAATGTTTCGCGTACTGCGCGACAACGCAAAAATTCTGGCGACAAGTTACTGGTTGAATGACCGCGCCTATCGTCGTGAAGTGTGCGATATGAGTATGCGAATGCACGCCAGCATTGAAGAAGCGCGTGTGCGTGCTGCGATGATGACGCTGGCGAATGCGAGCATTTCGTGGAGCGATGAACTCACCTTTCTGCCGCCTTCGCGCCTGCGGATGATGCAGCAATGTTTACCTGCTGGAAATCCGGCGATGCGCCCGATAGATTTGTTTGAGCGCGACATTCCTTCCATCTGGCACATCAAAACAAAGAACGAAGCCGATGCGTGGGATGTCGTCGGACTCTTCAATTTCAACGACAAAGCAGAATCCCGCAGCGTGCGTTTTGAGCAATTAGGGCTTGATCCAAATGCGCAGTACGCCGTCTTTGAATTTTGGGAAGAGAAATTTATCGGGCTTGTTCAAAGCGGCGTTGAATTAAATTTGCCGCCCGAATCTTCACGGATTCTTTCCATTCGTAAAGTGACAGGGAAGCCGCAATTAATCGGTACAGACATGCATTTGCTGCAAGGCTATCACGAATTGAAACAGCTAAGCTGGGACGAAAATAAACTGGCGCTGTCAGGCAAATACCATCGCATGCCGGGACTCCACAGCAAAGCATTTTTCCTGGTGCCGAATGGCTTCACGCCGAAATTTGAATTCCCACTCACGCCAAATTCCGCCCGCCTCACGCACATCGAAGGCAATGTATGGATGCAGGAAATTGATTTCAAGAACAGCGATTTTGCCTGGACAATTCCGTTTGAAAAAGTGGCATTGCCTGCGGGAACGAAAGAGCCGAATGAGTAAAAATACAAAAAGTAAACCTTCCGCTTACCTGACGGGAAAAGAAGATTTTGGATTTAAGTCTGATTCAGAAATAGCTAAGCTCAAGACTTGTTTGATTACTGTTGATGTTCATCTGGGTAACGCACCTTGCCAGGAAATTATTCACCGCACACCGAAGGAACGTCTCAAGATTCGTGCTGAATGGTTCAAAGAAAACTTTTATCAATTAATCAAACTACTGATCTTTGAGAAAATAATAGAAAAGAAATTAGCCAAACCCCACGCTTCGTTTACAGCCACTTTGCAGGCAAACCGCCTCTCGAAATTGCTCAAAGAAAAAAATGTTTGGTACGTTTCCTTGCTTGAAGTTGAAGGAATGAAGAAGACCAAACAGCGCTCCAAAAAACCATTGGATTGGTATGCGGTAAAAGGGGGTTACGCGATCCAGGTTGAAGGTCAAACAAATGGACTGCAAGGTTATGAAGATCGTATTTTGCTTGTCAAAGCAACCAGCTTTGATGACGCTGAAAAGAAGGCTTGGAAGGAGTCAAAAATCTACGCTGAGCCGCCACACCTGAATTGTTATGGCGAAATGGTGCGCTGGCAGTTAGAAAAAATTGTAGATGTTTATTGGACAGACATTGTAGAACTTGATCCAAATGGAACAGAGGTATTTTCTGCTTTGAAGGATCGAAGAATGAAACCAGAGTATGAATGGCATCCCGCAAAGAAAATGAACCATGTGTGACAAAGAAAAGTTAACTTTCTTTACTCTTTGATTCCAGCGCTGAGGGGTTATAATCAACTTTATGAGTACAGTGAAACAAATTGCACCTAAACCGAAGTGGTTGAAAATTCGCCTCAACACAGGCGGTGAGTATCAGCAAATCAAACACCTGGTTAACGACCTGAGCCTGCATACCGTTTGTCAGGAAGCGAAATGCCCGAACATTTACGAGTGCTGGGCGAGCGGCACGGCTACGTTTATGATTGCGGGCGATGTTTGCACCAGGCGTTGTGGGTTTTGTGCGGTCAGCAAAGGCGCACCCATTTTGCTTGATGCCGAAGAACCCTGGCACGTGGCACAAGCCGTCCAAAAAATGAACGTCAAACATGCGGTCATCACGGCGGTCAATCGTGACGATATGGAAGACGGCGGCGCAGTGCATTTCGCGCTGACGATTCAGGCGGTGCGTTCGCTCAATCCCAACACCAAAGTCGAGGTGCTGATTCCTGATTTTCAGGGTAATGAAGCAGCGTTAATGGCGGTGCTTGACGCGCAACCGGACGTGCTGAATCACAATACGGAAACTGTGCCACGCCTGTATCGCCGCGTCAGACCACAAGCGAAGTATCGAGAGTGGACTTTGACGTTGCTTGCACGGGCGGCGCAACGGCGTGATGAAGAAAAGCGTGGGATGCTGACAAAATCAGGCGTGATGCTGGGGCTGGGCGAAACCGACGAAGAAATTATTGCCACGATGCGCGATTTGCGTAATGCGGATTGCGACATTCTGACGCTCGGTCAATATTTGCAGCCTGCGCCGAAGCGTTTGCCGGTGGAAAAATATTACCACCCTGAAGAGTTTGCAAAATTCAAAGAGATCGGTCTGGAGATGGGATTTCGCTATGTCGAATCAGGGCCGCTTGTGCGTTCAAGCTATCACGCGCACGAACATACATCAGGCGTGCTGCCTGTGGCTCCGGTGCAAATTACCCCGCCTGTTTCGACGAAACGACAGTTGCCAGTATTGAATTTTAATGCAGCGTAAGTATTTTACCTGCGCTTGAAGATTTGAATTATGCCTGATCAAAATGCCAAGCAGCCCCAGAATGTAACGGGGCGCTATTACGTTGACACAGCCTGTATTGATTGTGATGTTTGTCGTGATGTAGCAGAGAAAAATTTTACGCGCTACGACGACGGAGGATATTCTTTCGTGTACAAACAACCGGAAACGTCCGACGAAGAAAGCCTGTGCCAGGAAGCACTGGAATCCTGTCCGGTCGAAGCCATCGGCAAAGATGGGACGCACGCCTGACCACAATTCCCTGCCCCATTCTTACTTCCAACCGTGTATCCGCAGATAAAACTCGTGCCCGTTAATCGTCAATCCGTCGGGCGCACGACGTGCAAATAAGGTGGCTTCTTCGAGCAACATTGGGACCCCGCCATGCGCGAGGGTTAAGCCATAATGCCGATTGGTGAAAATGCTTTTCAGGCTTGGATTCGGAGGTTGTGAGAGACCATAGCGCAACGAATTAATGGGCAAATCAGGGAGCCGCGCCGGATTGATAAATTCAATGCTGTCATCGTAAATATTAATACGCGCAGGTTTGTCGGTCACGCTCCAGTCACGGTGAATCAGAAAGTTGGTCAGGGCTTCGATGATAGCGGATTGATGATAACTGGCGCGACTGAATTGTTGCTCTTCGGCGCTTAAGGCTTTGCGTGACGGACGCACATCTTTCAAGTCAAGATAACGACGCATAAAATTCTGGCAACCATCGAATAAGCGCAACAAATTCCCTTGCACCTTTTGCGCTTCAATCACAGCCGCTGCGCCTTTGCCGCCGCCGAAGCGCGTTAGCTCCACTTCAGCCTGCGGGAGCAGTTCCACGACTTTTTCGTGTGCGCTAAATAATAATAAACCGCTCACGGTGGGAATGGCTGTATCAATCAGCCTCGTCGCCAAACCAAAATCAGTCATCATTTGCGCAGTCGGAAACCCTTTGTCGTTCGTGTCCCATTCGGCGGGATTTGCGCCGCGCACAAAACTCCAGAAAAGCGCTTCGTCTATATCAGTAATGCGGGATTTGAAAAGTGGCGTTTGCTCAAACCGAAGGCGTGGTGATTCACCGTAAATTTCTGACAATTCTTCGCGCGTAGTCTCGCGTTTGATCGCGCCTTCGCGCAGGAAAAACTGATAATCAAGCGTGTGATGCGGACGGCGATGAGCTTCAACCTCAAGCATGACAATACGGCGACCATTATCAAAAGCCACTTTTTTGATGTAGGGAAAAACCGGGGGCAGAATCTGGCGTGCGCAGATTTCGCGGATTTCGGCTTCGACGTTTTCAGGATCATCTACGCCTTCAATGCGCAGTTGATCATTGACGCCAAACACCAGCGCCCCCCCGTCAGTATTGGCCAGCGCGATGATTTCGGCGGTGAGTTTTTCGACATTGCTGAATTTAACTTTGAGTTCAAGGTAAGTGTCTTCGCCGCCGCGCAAAAACCTTACCAGCTCCGCCCGCGAAGTCGTGGGAGCCGGGACAGAGAGCAAATATTCGTGGTAAGAACGCTCAGA
>JAYSTY010000471.1:0-12763 GCA_043719385.1 Blastocatellia bacterium
AAGATTCAATGATGCCGCTGGCAGTATTGACAGAAAATCCGTCAGCTTCCTGCCCGGCTGAAACATTTCGCCGCCGCCGTAAAAGCTCTGTCACCTGATCAATCATTTTGTCGAGCTTGCCGCTGGCGGCACTCATCACCACGAAATTATCGTCCTGGCCCGGATACATTGTGTGCATCAGGCTGTAAGGAATATAGATGATGTTGTCATTGCTGGGGCCGCCAAAACCCTGCTTGCTTTGCGTCAATGTGCCAGCGACCGTGAACATTTTTGAGCCGATGGAAATTTCTTTGCCCAGCGGATCATAACCGGAAAAAAGTTTCTCTTTAATTTGCCAGCCAATCACACAAACCGGAAGTTTATGTTCGTCTTCGGTGTCGGTGAAAAATCGTCCGGTGTCGAGCGCTACATCACGAGTACGTGCATAAGCTGCCCACACGCCACGCACGTTGGAAGTGCGGACTTGATTGTCGCGGTACTTGACGGTCGGGGGAATTGAGTTAGGGCGCAGGACAGGCGAGGCGGCTTCGACGAGGGGCAATTGACTGATAGCGAGGGCGTCTTCGTAAGTGATCGGTTTGCGTTTGCGCTCCTCTTCAGTGAGATCGCCAAACCTTGGGCCACCACGAAAGCGGCTGACGAAAGCTGTGTTCGTCCCGAATTGCTCAATTTGTTCCTTGAAGCTTTGCTCCATGCCGCTGACGATGGAAGAAACTGCAATGGTGGTTGCGGTTCCGATGACGACGCCCAGCACGGTCAGGAATGAGCGGAATTTATGTGACCACAATGTCCCCATTGCCTGTGTCGCCAATTCTTTGAAATGTTGTTTTTGCATTGCCTTTAGTTTCGGGTTTCGGGTCTCAGGTTTTGAGTTTTTCGCGCCGATAGTTCCTGGAAACTCGAAACCCAAAACTCGAAACTGAAAATTATTATTCCGCTCTTAAAGCCACAATCGGATCAAGCCGTGCAGCTTTCCAGGCGGGGTAAATTCCAAAAATTGCGCCTGTGGAAGTCGAGACAATTAAGGCCAGTGCCACCGCCCACAACGGCATCGAAGCCGGAACCGGGGTGAATTTTACCAGCCCCCATTTAATCGCATAAGCAACGCCCAGGCCGATCAATCCGCCGCACCCCGAAAGGACTACGGATTCGATCAGGAACTGCATTAGAATGTCTTTCCGGCGTGCGCCCAAACTTTTGCGAATGCCAATTTCGCGGGTGCGTTCGGTGACCGCGACCAGCATAATGTTCATAATGACAATGCCACCGACAACTAATGAAATCGAAGTCACGCCCAGCGCGACCATCGCAATCGTACCCGTCAGCGTTTTGAATAAATCGTTGATGGCATCTGCTGTCACCAGGCCAAACGTATCTTTTTCGCTGTAAGGAACTTTGTGCCGGGCGCGCATCAGCATTCGCGTTTGATCCTGCAAATCCGTGAAGTTGACTTTTTCAGGCCCTTTGATCGAGATCGAGAGGTTCTGGCGTGTACCCCACATTTTCTGGAAAGTTGTGATCGGGATGGTGACGAATTCGTCCTGTGACTGACCAAAAACAGTTCCCTGTTCTTTCGCCACACCAATAATTTCAAACGGCAAGCCGTCAATTTTGATTTCCTGTCCGACAACTTCACGCCTGCCATAAAGCCGATCCGCGACTTCGGTTCCGATCATGGTCACGTAGCGGCTGCGCTCTTCGTCAATTTCACCGATGTAACGCCCAATTTCCGCCTGCACCGTATCAATATTTGCCATCGAAGCCGTCACTCCTTTGACAGAGATACTGCTTTGCATCTTTTCGTTGCCGTGTTTGACTTCGGTATTGGTTTGCCCGGAGGCACCAATATAGCTTGCCAGCGTCATGCGCTCGCGCAGGTATTGCACATCATCAAGGGTTAAATCTTTATTGCGGCGATTGGCTTCGAGGAATTCTTCAAAGCTGGTGATGATTCCGTATTTTTCAATGGAGAGCGTGTTCGCCCCCTGATCGGCGATTTTTTCGGAAATATATTTGTTTGCGCCTTCAATCACTGAGGCGACCGCCACGACAGTCATGACCCCAAAGATTACGCCGATAAGCGTCAGGATACTGCGCAGTTTATTGGCACGTAAGGAGGCAAGCGCGAGCTTAAGGGATTCGATTAGGGTGTACATAGGGTTTGATTTGAAATTGGCCGACACCTTAATCAGCCAACAACCCTAAACGATGACAAAAGGAGAGAGGTTGCAATAATTTGCAAGGATAAACAGGCTGAGGACGCTTAACCTAAGTTTGCGCTGTCGTTGGTGAAATAAGTAAATTTGTGCTGAACCAGCTAAAGTGCAGGCAGTTCAATATTACGATTGCCCAACAAGCCTTCATCTAAACAGGAAGCAAAGCAGGCAACAATTTTTGGATCAAATTGTGTCCCGGAACCTTCCTGCAATCTGTCGAGTGCGATTTGCTGACTCAGGCCGCGCCGATAGGGGCGATCCGAGGTCATCGCATCATAGGCATCAACGACGGCAATAATGCGCGCTTCGAGGGGAATTTCTTCGCCCGCAAGTTTGGCCGGATAACCGCGCCCGTCCCACCATTCATGATGATGCAGCACCATTTTACTGATTCGTTTGAGGTTCGGAATACTGGATAACGCTTCATAACCACGCACGGCATGCAAATCCATAATCTCTTTTTCCTGCTCATCCAAACGAGACGGCTTGCACAAAATGGCCTCTGGAACGCCAATCTTGCCAATGTCATGGAGCAGCGCCGCAAGCTGCAAATCGTAAATTTCAGTATCGGTTAAGCCCAGCCTTTGGCCAACTTTGGCAACGAAATTCAGGACAGCGCTGGAATGTTCTCCCGTGTAGTTGTCCTTGGCGGTCAGGAGGGAGTTAAGCGCAATTAAAATTGAAGAGTGCGTTTCCTGTAATTCCTGATTGGTTTTCTGAAGTTGTCGGTTCGCGTTTTGCAATTCCTGGGTGAGCAGGCGATTACGTTCACGAATATCGCTGATGAGAAATTCATTCTCAATCAAATTGAGCAACTCATGAGAGCCAAAAGGCTTGGATAGATAATTCGTTAACCCACGCGATAAGAGGGCGCGGCGTTCGGCCTCAGTACTATTACGTCCCGTTAACATAATGACCGGAACGCGTCCTGATGAAATATCCCGATGTTCCGTGACAAGTAATTCAAACAACTCCTTACCTGTCATGTCTCCTAATGAGTAGTCCAATAAAATTAAATCAGTCTGCTGTTTAGTAACGATTCTCAAGGCTTCCAGTCCGTCCTGCGCGGCAAGAAAACGATAACCAGCGCTTTCTAGGGTCATGCGCCCGACTTCGAGCATAGACGGATCATCGTCCACCCAGAGAACCTTTTTATCTGCGTGAGGGTGCATAAAATTGGTTCCTGGTAAGGAGCAGCTAAAAGGGATACAACATTAGCCACTAGTGCTTATTTGAAAACATCGGCAGTCTTTGGCAAAGCTGGTAAATTATCCCACGACCAGAATGCTAACGAAGTGTTTGGAGTGAGAGTGTGTGCGGGAAAGTACGATGATCGCTATTATGTAATGAATACGACCTTAATTAGATGACCTTGTGTGAGCAATAAGCCACCGTCCCAAAAAACCTTAAGCCCAGTGAAATCAATAATTCATTGAACTCCCAAACAACCTCTCGGACTGCTGTGATGCTTAATTACAGGAAGGGCAAAGTATTTATCCTGTAAAGAACGGGAATCAATCTTTACTAATTAAAGATTAGTTAGAAGGTTAATTACGTCTCCCTTAACTTAATTTCAGTGAGTAAGTAGAGGCAAAATTATCCTTCAATATTTAGTAGGGCACTTGAACCATGTAAGGAACTATTTGGGGGAATTAAATTACCAAATTAGTTACCAACGGCGGAAAGTATAACAGACCCTTGCAAGCTGACAAGCATTTATTAAACAGTCGCGCCGAACTTCAATCCTGCGGCGGGTTTTAACTGATGGTCGTTGCTGCGGTCGTTAAAATTGTAGCACTCTGAAAGTTCTCAGCCTCCTCATTCGCTGACTTTTCGTGGCTGGATTTTTTCGTTGCTTGCAATCGTGAATTGATTCAGTAAAATGGCGGAGTAGTTACCGCATAAATAAATTGATGGTTAATTTTAATTGTTATTAAGGAGAAAAGAGCTAATGGCTACTTATGTTATTTGCGAACCGTGCATTGGAACCAAGGATACGGCTTGCGTGGATGTTTGCCCGGTGGATTGTATTCATCCCCGCAAAGATGAAGTTGAATTCGAAACCCTTGATATGCTTTATATCAATCCTGATGAATGTATTGATTGTGGCGCCTGTCAGCCCGCCTGCCCCGTGGAAGCCATCTTCCGCGATGAAGATGTACCTGAGGAATGGCAGAAGTATATTGAAGTCAACGCTACACACTTTAAGTAATAGCTAACGGCAAAGAGCAATCGTGCAGCGGTTGCTGGTGCGCAAAAATCATTCGCTACTTTTCTGGTGGCTCTTTGCCGTTAGTCATTTTTTTTCATTATGCTGGAACAGTTTTTTTTGCTTTTGGCATTGCTCGTTTGCCTGCTTCTGGTGGGACGGTTGCTGGCTGGAAAAAAAGCAACCAGTTGTCACAGCGGTCAGTGTGATTGTGAAGAAGCAAAGCCTGTAGTGCAAATTACGAAATCAGTAATTGAGAAACAATGAGTACGCAATAGCTGTCCGCGTACGCTCGAAAGAAAACAAGAACCCCTGTATTTGCCCCGGCACGGAAAACGCCTACGCCATAGATCAATGGTTAACCCGCTCGAAGTTATTCAATTCACTCAGGCCGCCAATCATCCTGCGCCTATTGCACTGCTCGCCCATCATTTAACGCGCAAGTTCGGTGATTTTATCGCCGTGAATAATATTCACCTCGAAGTGCAGCGCGGTTCTTTTTTTGGCTTTCTGGGGCCGAATGGGGCAGGCAAATCAACGACCATTAAGATGTTGACCGGGTTGCTGGCCCCGACCACAGGACAAATTGAAATCCTCGGTCACGATCTTTCTCACGATCAGATTGCGGTGAAGCGAATCATCGGCGTGGTGCCGGAAGACCTGAATTTATTTGAGCGCCTGACCGGAGCCGAGTACCTGACTTTTGTCGGACGAATGCACGAGCTTGATCGTCATGTAATTGCCGAGCGCACCGCTGAATTGTTGCGGGTGATGGAACTCGAAGACAAACCGAAGTCTTTGATTATTGAATACTCGCACGGGATGCGAAAAAAGATTTCGCTGGCTGCCGCGCTGATCCATAGCCCGCAGGTTTTATTTCTCGACGAACCGTTTGAAGGCGTAGACGCGGTGGCTGCACGCGCCATCAAGACTTTGCTCGAACGGATGTGCGAACGAGGCATCACAATTTTTCTGACTTCGCATATCCTCGAAATTGTCGAACGGCTGTGCGCTGATATTGCCATCATCAATCATGGTCAAATTATCGCGGCGGGAAAATTAGAGGATTTACGCGCACAGGCCGGGACCAACCTCGAAGATTATTTTGTCAACCTCGTCGGCAGTGATCGTAAAATGGCGGATACTTTGTCGTGGATTGGGTAAGCACTGTTCATTTATGTCTCAGCTACTCACACTTTTCTGGCTGCGCTACAGGGTCTTCAAAAATTCGCTGACGACGCGGGGCGAAGTGACGCGTAAAATCTTTAACTTTCTCCTCCTGTTAATTCCTACCGTATTTAGCGTTGGTATCGGCATCGCCCTCGGACTCGCCGTAATTTTTGTTGAGCAATTTCGCCAGCCGGTAGTTTCGGGCGGGATGACGACCGTGTTGGCAACACTCCTGTTTTTGATGCTGGTTTCGCAATCCACCGGAGCCTCTTCGCATTTTGATCCACGTCGGTTTTTGCTTTTTCCAGTTAGCCTGACCAAACTTTTTTTCCTGAACTTAATTTCTTCTTTAAGCGAGTTCTCAATGCTGATGATTTTGCCTTCGATGGCGGGAATGTTGATTGGACTGGGGATTGCTTACGGGCAACCCCTGGGCGGAGTATTAGCTTTTATCCTGGCTTTATTATGGGTCGTGGCCTTGTTTATTTTTACCGGAGTTCTTTTTGCGTGGTTATTGTCAGGGCGAAAACGGAGCCGGGAAATTCTTTTTGCCTTGTTGATTGGGTTAATGACTATTGGCGGACAACTGTTACCCCGCTACCTGGCGACCAAATCAGGTCAGGCCATGCTGAAATGGTTCATTCCTTATCGCGACATCATTTCCGCCGTGATGGACTGGACCCCGATTGGTGTTTGGTCATTTTTTTTCAGGTCGCTTGAGGCTGGCGAAATTACAACTGCTTATGTGCATTTAGTAGTTGTGTGCAGCCTTTGGATTGGCGGAGCTTTAATTGCCGGGTACACAGTTTTTATCCGCTTAGCCACGAGTGCAGGGGCGGGGAGTAGCTCCTCTCGTAAAATTGAAATTCAGGATCGGACAAAACTGGCGAACAATTTTCTGGCGCTCCGGCTCCCGTTTATCCCGGAACAAATCGTTGCCATTTGGACGAAAGAATTACGTTATTCGGTGCGGAATCCGGCCACCTACCTCACGATTCTTTCTTCGCTGATTTTCCCTTTGATTATGTTTCGCTCTACTTCGGGAATAAATAAAGTCGGGGAAAGCGATGGCACATGGTGGATCAGCGTGTGGGTCGGCTATGTGTTTATGATGAATTTGCAGTATTTCGGCGGCTTGTTTGCTTATGATGCCGCTGGCTTTCGGCAGTACCTGTTAGTTCCGCTAAAATGGAGTTATTTGTTACTCGGCAAAAATGCTGCGATCTGGGTGATGATCGTTGTGCAAATCAGTCTGGTGCTGATTGGCGTCCAATTGCTTGACCACAATATGACCATCGGAAAGATTTACGCGGCGCTTTGTTCAATGCTGATTGCGACGGCGATTTACAGCACAGTGGGGAATTACATTTCGATTTATTTTCCCTATCGCGTTAATTTTGGAGTACCTGCGCGACGGCGCGAGAATTGGTCGGGGATCAATTTGCTGATTCAGTTCGGCCTGTTATTCGGCGTCATTGGCTTGTTGCTGGTTCCGATTGGGTTGAGCTTTTGGCTGCAAAATTTATTGATTCGTTATTTGTCGTTTGCCGTCCTCGTCGTCATTAGCTGGACGATTTATGTTTGGTTGCTGGAACGGCAGGGGAAAAAACTGGGTGAACGCCGCTTTGAGATTGTGGAGACTTTAACCAGAAAGACAGAGAAAATTTGAACGGAAAACAGGATTTATTTCTTCGCATTGATTGTCAGGACTGAAATTTCTGGTGGTACACGAAATCTGACCGGAAAGATGCTCGTCCCAATTCCAGGTGTGACAAATAATCGCCGACCGTTTTCCTCAACATAGCCAATCGCATATTTCTCGCCAAAATCGGAAGGGACGATGCGCCGTCCCAGCAACGGTAAGTTGACCTGTCCGCCATGCGTATGACCAGCTAACGTTAACGTTACCTGCGGCGGGAGCTTTAAGAAAATATCCGGCGTATGCGTAATGACGATAATCGGCTCTGCTGAATTGATCTTTGCCAAAGCTTTTTCGATGTCCTGATGGCGGCTGAAATAATCGCCAATTCCTGCCAGCCAGAAGCCATCGCCATTATGTCTGATTTCCACTGCGTCGTTCGTGAGTACCGGAATTCCAACCCGCTCAAAAGCCTGGGTGATAGGCTTGTCGCCAAAGATCCAATCATGATTGCCGAGTACTGCATAAACGCCGTGTTCAGCTTTCAAATCTTTCAGCACGGCAACAAAATCATCCGGTTCAATGAACTGCCCGCCAATGACTCCCTGAATCACGTAATCGCCCAGCAGCACAATTAAATCAGGCTTTTGCTCATTGGTTAGCTGCACAATCGTGTGCAATTTTTCGAGCGTGATGTGCGGTGAACCAACATGAAAATCTGACAGCGCAACGATTTTGAATTGCTTGAGATTTGGCGACCAGCCTGGTAATTCGAGTGCCACTGCTTTGACTGTCAGACTGTCAGGCTCAATCCATAATGACCAAACTCCCAGCACTATTATAAATGGCATGAGCAGGATTATTGCTCGCAGGTAAAAGCGCCGAACCAACCGCCAGGCTCGCATCTCCAGCAAACGCCAGAGTGCCAGAATTCTCCCCAGGGAGCTTTTATTTTTTTTCATATTTTAGTTATGAAGAAACCCGGCTCGTTCCGGCTCGCGGTACTGTACCCGGAGTAGTAGCGACGGGTTAGCGCACGGTACAGTGCCCGAAGCCGTAGCGACGGGGTTTTGAATTTGAATTGCTTAGCGTGCTGCCACCTGGACTTGCCTGTCAAACATATAACCTGAAAGCGCTTTGCCAGCGCCGCAATCATCTGATCGTCACTTATTTTTTACCGAGGAAGAGTTGGTCGAGCTTATTCTGCTCAGCCCAGTAACGGTCAAACAAAGAGAAGCTTTTAGGGCTTTTGGCAATGCGTTGTACTTTGGCAGTCCACTCCGTAATAAGCTGGCGATGGGTTTCCCACGAATTCTGATTTGATTCTGATAAGGCCTGCGCCTGAAATGTCACGCGTGCTTCCTCAAAAATGGCACGGCGTCTGGCGTAATCACCAAGGGCTAACCGATGCAATTTTTCGTGCTGCCAAAAAAGTTTTTCGGACTCACCGATTTTATTATCCTGCCCCAGGGAGAGCGGCTTGAAAACACTTAAGCACGGCGATGACGTTCCGGTTAGATAATGAAGCGAGTTAGTCTTATACAGTCGGCTGACCATTGATCCTGTAGTTTGTCCGGCATGTCGCGTTGGCCACCAGGAAGCGTGAGCGCAGGGCATTTCCATACGCCAGCCACTGGATGGAACATGCCCGTTGTGGTCTCGGAGCACCGCAAAAAAATCTTCCCGCCCGGCGCCGTTAATATTTGCGCTCAACCGTTGCAGGGTGCAGGTGCGACGATTTTCTCCCCCGCTCATTCTGGCATATTTGGGATTGCCAAAGCATTGGGAGAAATCAAAATCGGCGCTTGCTTTGCACCATCCTTTGTCGCGTGCGAATTCATAAGCAGCAGGCGAGATCAACTCGAATTCTTTGCCAATTGTAAGGACATTGGAAATTGTCCGAATTCCTTTTACCTTCTCTGCCGCCCAATGTTGATCGGCTGTTTCCAGTACCCACGCCTCGCTGGGATCGGCGATAAGATATGAATTGTGATAGCGAAATTTCTTGTTGCGATAACCACAGGCTCCACCTTGTCCATGCCGGGAAATCAAATCCGTAATTACATTTAGCGCTTCACGCGCACAATCCGCCCGTTCGAGTGCCAGCCGCAACAAATCCATTCCGGTCAGGCCTTCGCGGGCATAAGGAAGTTTGGTGAAAACGGCTTCGTTGCCGATGACAACGCCGCGTTCATTCGCGCCCATCTCCGCGCCCCACATCCAGAAAGGGCGGCTTAACACGACTTCAAACGTATGAGCAGTTTGTGGAATTTCGAGGTAAGTACAACGCAGCCTTGCCGCATCGTGATTGTGCGCAGGGAGATGTTCGACCAGTTGCGCCTCGCCCGGTTCGCGGTCGCTGTTTTTGCCAAACCAGACTGCGCCATCGGCTGTCGCAGGGGAAACGGCGACGATGGTATCGCACATAAATTTTTACTCCAGAAATACTGCGAGTTACCCCGTCGCTACCGCTCCGGGTACAGTACCGCGAGCCGGAACGAGTCGGGTTTCGTATACTGAGATGGTCCACTTTAGAGACAGGCAACGACAGGAAAAGTAAACCAGAGAAAGCGAAAATAATAAAGATGCAGGTAATAACAAAAATGGACTGTAAGAGCTAAACTCTTACAGTCCATCATTTTTAGTTACCCGCTGCGGCAATAATTATTCGCCTCGAATATCAAGCTCACCGTCCACCAGATCAACGGTGAAGGAACTAAAGGCTTTCCACAAATTGGTGATTGGCAATTTTATTTGTTCGTCAATCGTGCGTTTGAGGAAACGTGCGCCGTAAGTCATGCTGAAACCTTTTTCCACGACTCTGTTCAGGGCAGCTTCTGTGATGGTCACTTTCTTGCCCTGCTTTTCCATGCGACGTTGCATTGCATTCAGGTAAATCTGAGCAATTTGCTTTACTTCATCCTGCGTGAGTGGCGAGAAAACTACGATCTCGTCAATGCGGTTGCGAAATTCCGGCGAGAATCGCTCCTCGGCGGCCTTCAACACTTCGCGTTTGACTTCTTCCACTTCACCGCGTGTCTTGGTTCCGAATCCGAGCGGCTTCATAAATTTCTTGAAGCTCTCAGAACCGAGATTGGAAGTCATAATGATAATCGCGTCGGACAGATAAACTTTCTTGCCGCGACCATCGGTAATCCATCCCTCGTCAAACCCTTGTAAGAAAAGATTGAGCAAATATGGCGATGCTTTTTCGACTTCATCCAGCAGGAGCACCGTGTAAGGATTTTCGCGCATCTTCTCGGTTAAGAGTCCGCCGCGCTCTGATCCGACAATACCACGCGGCATGCCGATCAATTTTTCGATGCCAATAGTGCCATCCTGATATTCACTCATATCAATCCGCACCATCTTGTGCTCGTCGCCAAACATTGCTTCGGCAACGGATTTGGCAAGTTCGGTTTTGCCGACGCCGGTTGGCCCCAGAAACAACAGGACGCCATCTGGTTTATAGAAATTTTCTTTCAGCGGGCCTTTGTTCAGGCGCAGCCGCTGCGCCACGGCTTTGACAGCGATTTTTTGACCAATGACCCGCCGTGCGAGCATCTCTTCGAGGTCTTTGAAACGGTCACCAGTATCACGGAAAATTAAATCTTTCGGAATCCGCGATTCCTGCGAGATAACATCAATGATATGTTCCGCTCTGACCTGCATCAGGCCTGGCTCGTTAATTTCAACTTTGACTGATGCGGTGTCGAGCCAGCCGATAGCCTTGTCCGGTAAGTGAAGGCTGCGCACATAACGCGGAGCCATCTCCAGCGCCATGTCAATTGCCGCATCCGTAATCTGCACCGAATAATTTTTTTCCAGACGAGGCCTTAGTCCATAAAGAATTTCTCGTGTCTCAACCAGTGTCGGCTCATCCACCTTGACCAGACGGAAACGACGTGAAAGAGCTTCGTCTTCGGCGATATATTCCTTGTATTCCGTCAGGGTCGTTGCGCCGATGATGCGAAGTTCGCCGCGTGCCAGCGACGATTTGAACATATTGGCAGCATCAGAAGAAGCACCCATTGCCGAGCCTGCGCCAATAATTGTATGTGCTTCATCAACAAACAAAATTAATTCAGGATGTTCTTTGACCTCGTTGATAATGCCCTGCAATCGTTCCTCAAACATGCCGCGCAACATCGTTCCCGCTACAATGCCGGACATTTGCAACTGGACGATATGAGCATTGCGAAGACGCGCCGGAACTTTTTCCGGCTCCAGTTCGATCAAACGGGCCAGACCTTCAACGACGGCAGTTTTGCCAACGCCAGGTTCACCGACGAGCATGGGGGAGTTAGCTCGCTCGCGGTGGCAGAGAGTTTCGATCATCTGACGGATTTCCAAGGCCCGTCCGATGGTCGGTGGTAATTTATCCTGCCGTGCCATCTTGTTCAGCGAAGTGCCAAAATGCTTGAGATAGGGCGGCAATTCGTATTTCTTACGCATTGTCTCGTCCTGCTCTTCGCGGTGGCGCACCCGCTGCACAATTTTTTCGACGGCGTATTGCGGATCAACTCCGAGGCGGCGCAGGATTTCTGCCGGGATTCCGTTGGGATCGGCAAACAACGTGACGAACAGATCAATGGAGTCAATCGTTTGACGACCATGCTGGCGGGCACGTTTGAGCGAACGGTTGAATAATTCGCGGGTTTGATCTGGAATATACATCTTCTTGCCGATGTACTGGCGGCTTTTGGACAGCTCTAATTCCAGCAATTGGTTCACTGCCTGTGGATCAATGCCGATTGATTGCAGTGATTCAGTGAACAGAACACCTTCCACTTCGCCAAAGACAGTGAAAATATGTTCGACCGACAAAAAATTATGTTCTCTGCGCCGCGACTCTTCAATCGCACGGTAGATAATTTTTTGCCCTGATTCTGAAAATTTATCGGTTAATGGTCCTAAATCCAGCACGATAGTATCTCCTCTTACAACGGTTGCACTAAATTACTCGCCAGCGCCGGAAATGACCGGCTTTTCAGGAAGCTCGCTGATTGCCGCATCAGTTGTGAGCATCAGTGCCGCAACGGACGCAGCATTTTGTAAAGCGATCCGCACCACTTTGGCAGCATCAATGATTCC
The DNA here is from genome assembly GCA_043719385.1 of Blastocatellia bacterium. Classification (GTDB taxonomy): domain Bacteria; phylum Acidobacteriota; class Blastocatellia; order RBC074; family RBC074; genus JAFDVL01. The sequence goes on from JAYSTY010000471.1 coordinate 12,329, forward strand.
TGAAACCAGCAAATCTTCAAATTCGCCAGTTGCAGCATTATAACCCACAGATTTCTTTTCTGCTCGAACTTTCCCCACAATCAACGAACCATCCTGTCCGGCATTTTCGGCAATGCGTCGCATTGGTTCTTCCATGGCACGTTTCAATATTTTGGCGCCGGTCTTTTCATCGCCTTCAAGCTGTAGCGCGTCAACCGCTTTGGCCGCCCGCAGCAGTGTCACGCCACCACCTGGAACAATTCCTTCCTGTGCCGCAGCTTTGGTTGCATTGAGCGCATCTTCAACGCGCATTTTCTTTTCTTTCATTTCCGTTTCGGTAGCGGCGCCAACTTTGATGACTGCCACCCCGCCCGCGAGCTTGGCTAAACGCTCCTGCAATTTTTCGCGGTCATACTCTGAGGTGGAATCCTCGGATTGCCTGCGAATGGCTGCGAT
>JAYSTY010000472.1:0-12750 GCA_043719385.1 Blastocatellia bacterium
ATTCGCACGCAGCGAGAGTTGGCGCAGAGACAGGTGTTGTTAAGTAACTCCTTAACACGGGAAATTGAACTGCGCGTGGACTTTGGTGCAAGGTGAAGGTGCAGCGATCAGGCAATTTGACACTCCCCCCAAATTGCCTGATCCGGTTTTCCCAGCTTTGGCGACGGTGCTGATGTTGGTGTAGTCAGGTGATGACGCAAGGTGTAGTAGTAGTGAGTTAGGTGAAGATGAATGGTGAATACTTACCACCGTAGAAATCACAGGATGTAGGTGAACCCTCCCAGGTGCCGGTGAATGATTGACTTCTCTGCGTCCTGTGACCTCTGCGGTGGTATTTTTTTGCTTCTCTAAGTTACTCCCCCAGGTATCCCCCAAAAGGGTAGAGGTAGGTTTCGACTTTGCCTCTACGCTCCCCCAGACAGATCAGGCAACTCCCCAAAATTTTCAATGAGGAAATCTGCGTCAGCCTGGACAAGTTCGTCTTTTCCTCTAAATCCCCCGACATATCCACAAGTTTTCATACCCGCTGCCTGACCTGCCAAAATATCTATTCGGGTATCGCCGATCATCAAACAATTCTCCGGCAGTATTTCACAGCGTCGTGCTGCTTCCAGCAAAGGCAGCGGCGAAGGTTTTCGTTCTGGCGTACTATCGCCACCAATCACTGCCTTGAAATATGGAGCCAGGCCAAGACCAGCAAGAATTGTCCGGGTAAAATGAATTGGTTTGTTTGTCACAATCGCTTTGGGCAAATGATGAAGCGCGTCCAGCGTTGTAAGAACTTCGGGATAGACGTGCGTTTGGTCAAGCAGATGTTCCTGATACTGATGCGAGAAAATTTGCAGCGCCGCTAAAATTTGTGCTTCATCCGGCTCGCGTGATTGACTGGCACGCAGGGATCGTTCGACCAGTAAACGTATTCCTTCGCCGACGAATCCAATGACTTGTGAGGCTGCCAATTGCTCGCAGGCAAGTTCACGCAGCATTAGATTGATTGACGTAACAAGGTCAGCCCGCGAATCTATCAGCGTGCCATCAAGATCGAAAAGTAAACATTGAAAGTTCATAAGTGAAATTATCGGTTAGCGAGAAAAGCGTCGTTACTTTGCCGCACGAATTGGTTTTTGGCAAATTATGTTATGATTTCCCAAAGTAAATTATCTGCTCCGATTTGTTTCAGCGAGGCGTTTTAATGTCATCACTTGCGCAATGTATTTTGCTTCTCATGAGTTTGTGTCTCAGCGATTTTTTTGTCGTGGCACAACCTCGCTCGCGGACGAAAGCCAGGCCACCAGAAAACTCAGATAGCGTAACGCAAAAGGCCGCAACATTTTTTGAAGCAGGTCAGGAAGCTCACGCCGCAGGAAAATTTGAAGAAGCCATTAAGCTTTATGCGCAAGCCATCGCGCTGGATTCATCACTTTGGCAAGCCGAATTTCAGCGGGCTTCGGCGTATTTTTCTTTGCATCGTTTCTCCGAAGCGCGAACGTCAATTGCGCACGTCATTGAACAGCTCAAAGACTTCACCGCCTCCCCGGAACTTAAGCAGACACAAGCCAAAGCCGAAGTTTTACGAGGAGAAATTGCGCTGGCGGAAAATCAGGCAGGTGAGGCCGAAGCCGCTTTTCGTCGCGGACTGGAATTGCTGCCCAATAACAAACGAGCGCATTTGGGTTTAGCGCAGGTTTTTATCACCAATAACAAAACAGTCGAGGCCATCACTGCCGCCAAAGCTGCGCTGGCTGCGGGTGAAGACAGTGACCTGATTTATGCGTTGCTCGGTCATGCGCAAATGCGCAACAAACAAAATGACGAGGCACTGACAAACCTGAATGAAGCATTAAAGCGTAATCCCGGTAACTCCCAAGCCTTGCGCGATAGAGCAGAAATTTTTGTTGCTCAGAATAATACCGCGCAGGCGATCAATGATTTGCGCGCGTTGCTTGCCCTTGAGCAATCCCCGGCAACGATGCTGCGACTGGCGGGACTTCATCGCACTGCCAGACAATACGATGAGGCGCTTAAAATTTATCAGCAGGTGGCCGAAGCTGAACCTGCCAATCAGGAAGCCAAAACTGCGCTGGCGGAAATCATGCTTGAATCCGGCAAAGCTGAAAATGCCATCGCGCAGTTAGCGGTAATGATCAAAGCTGAGCCAAACCGCGCAGATTTGCGTTCTCAACTCGCTACTTTATTGGTTGTGAGTGCGCCGGAAAAAGCTTTGGAGCAATATGAAGCCGCAGCGAAAATTGCCCCGGAAAATCTGAATCATAAAATTGGGATTGGCTCAGCTTTACTCAAGCTGAAACGATTTGATGAGGCTGTCACCGTGCTCAGACCGTTGCTGACACAATCGCTTAAAGACGAACAGATGTACACCGCCCGCGCCAATCTTGCGACGGCTTTATTTGAACTGAAAGATTATCCGAATGCGGTGCGCGAATATGTTTGGATGCTCGGTTATCTGGCACAAAGAGGAGAACAGAAAAAAACTGCACTCACCAGTTTTCTATTGGGTGTATGCTTGGACAAGCTGGGCGATTTTGAATCGGCGCTTAAGGCTTATCAGCAATTTCTCAATTTAGCTGTGCCGGAACAACAATTGGAAGTTGAAAAAGTCAAACTTCGCCTGCCTTCTTTGCAACGTCAAATCGCGGCGGGGCAGGGAATCAAAAACAAACGAAAAAAATAGGTTAGGAAAACTGTTCCTGAGCATCGTTTCAAAATGTAGAGTAAGAGAGTAATTATGAGGCATCTCGCAAAATTAAACCTGGTCTTGCTCGCCTCATTATTTTTGTTGGCGAGCTTCACCATCCGGGCGGCACAGGCTGAACGTCCGCGCACTACACAGCCAGAAAAAACAGACGATTGGAAAAGTAAATTGACGGCGGAAGAGCGCAGCGAACTCAGTAAGCCTGAAAGCCCGAATGATCGCATGAAAACTTACCTTCGGTTGGCGCAACTACGATTAAAAAATGTCCGCGATCAGGTCAGCCGCGAAGATTTTACCGCCGCCGATGAGCAGCTTGAAGGTTACACTGCATTAATTGCCGATGCCGGTGACTTCTCGAAAAATTCTGTTCCCAAACGCGACAAGGCGCATAAGACTTTGGAAACCTCTTTGCGCGAACAAGTGCGCACGCTCGAAGGCCTCAAGCGGGATATTAGCTCGACGCGTGCCGAAGCTATCGAGAAGGCGCTCAAAATCGCCAATCACGTCCGCCGTCAGGCCTTAAACTTATTGTTGGGAGACGGTGGATTTCTGTCCGAGACCGATAAACCCTGATAACGCCATGAAAAAATCATTAACTTTACTTTGTGTCTGGTCATTCATTTTTGCACTCGTTATTCTGGCAGATTCTGTCAATGCTCAGAAGCGGGATCACTTGACGGAAAAAGAAGTTGATTGGATCCGTGAGGTTCAGGTCATTGATAAGCGCATTGAAATTTTCGTCAAGGCCGCTGATCGTCGTTTGCTGGTGCTCATCAATCCTGACGCAAAGCAGACGAAAAAAGAGGACGAAAAATGGGGACCTTTGCCAACCGGAACCAAAGCGGAGTTGCTGGAGGATTACAAACGGATTCTCGAAGAAGCTGAAGAAAAACTGGATGATGCGTATGAACGGGAGCATAAAAATGAGACGCTGACAAAGGCGCTGGCAAAAATCAAGGATGCCGCCAAACGACATCTGGAACAATTGCGAACGCTCGAACCGCAGATGAAAGAACGGCGTGAGCAGAAGGCTTTGGCGGAAGCGATTGAAGAGGCCGAAACCGTCACCAAAGGTGAAACGCAATAAATTTCCCGGTTCGTCAAAACCAAAAGCGCAACGTTTACTCTTGGGAGCGAATGTTGCGCTTTAATTTTTTGGGAACACGGGTTTTATCTAAAACGGACTCACTCCGCTGGCGATATTGTAAGCCCGATACAGATGGTTAAATTCCTGAATACTTTTGGCTAAGACACCTGGCAAAGATTCCAAATCCCCGGAATTAATCATGAGGTTTACCCCTTGTGCGAAGGCTGCCTGGGTATCAAGCGTGCGATAGCTGGGAGAGACCACAACAACATACACCCGACGGCGACGCACGGGATTGAGCATATTCACATACCGCATGATGGATGCGCTGCCTTGTTGCTCTGAGTGAAACGCTGGGTCAAGCAACAAAATATCAAGTTGATTGCCTGACTGTAAAATCCCGGTTACCTCTTCCGGCGAGGCGGCGACAGTCAATTGATATGGTTGTCCTTCAAGCCCGGCTTCCATTCTGGCTAAATCTTCAGCCAAGGTCAAACACGCCATAAGATGACGTTCACGGGTCTGATCCAGTGTCTGATTTGTCGTGGATATGCCCCCGCCAGTCAATAACGCAGCCAGCGCCTGCAACAAATCCTGTCCGTTGGTTGGTGATGAAATCAGCGAATTTCTATCGTCCGAAGCCGTCGGGGTTGGCATCGTGTTTGTCCATCCGACCGCCATATTAGGTGTGAAGGTTGAAAGGTCTTTTGGTGGCGCTGGCGGAGGCAAAGGTTTTGCTGCTGGAGCGGCAGGTAACTCACTCGTGGCCGCAGGCGCAGCTTGTGATAAAGGTGGCGCTGATGGTTGAGGAGTCACCGGAGCAGGCGGCGGAACCGGGGGCGGAAGAGTCGGAGGAGATGGAGCCTGGGCGTTGAGTGCCGGAGCAGGCGGCGGCAGCGCCAACGGAGGTTGCACGGGAGGCGGTTCAGGAATTGATGGTGGTGGCGGCTGCGTTTCCAACTTAGCCGGTTCATTTTTGGTCACCAGAGTTTCAGGAACAGGTGGTTGCGTCACTACTTCTGGTGGCAACTCAGGCGTCACCAAAAAGTTGTTCTCGCACTTTGGACATTTAATTGTGAACGGTTGACTAGGAAGTTTTTCTGCGCTTAATTGCAACCGCGTTGTGCATTGTGGACAGGATACTTGCATAATTAGGAGTTGAAGTGGGACTGGTAGCTAAGGCGAGAATTTATCCCTGGCTCCTGCAAAAACCTCAGCCCTGACCTCTCAATATTTACTAATAATTGATGACATTGATGCACCGACAGGCATCTGTGAGGAATTTTGTCTGACCGGATTATTCGTTTCTTCTTTGACACTGCCACCACCAAAGCCTGACAAACGCAGTGCCAGATTGTGAGGATTGGTTGAATAGGCCAACCCATCTTCTTTGGTAATCACATTGTCATTAATCATCGTTTCGATGACTGTATCAAAAGATTGCATCCCTTCCAACGAACCGTCTTCCATCGCGTCAATCAGCGAACGCCCCTCGCCTTCACCGCGTTCAATATATTCTCTGGTGCGGGGCGTAGATTTGAGAATCTCAATCGCGGCAATGCGACCTGTGCTGTCTGAGCGCGGAATCAGGCGTTGTGAAACGATGTAACGAAAAGATTGTGCCAGCCGCGTGCGAATGACATTTTCCTCGTTGGCCGGAAACATTCCGATGATGCGATCAATGGTTTTTGAGGCGTCAATCGTGTGTAACGTAGAAAGTACGAGATGGCCTGTTTCTGCGGCTTCAAGCGCGATTTCTGTCGTTTCCAAATCACGCATCTCGCCGACCAGAATTACTTTGGGAGCTTGTCGCAAAGCCGCGCGCAGTGCCATCGAAAAATTTGGGGTGTCACTGCCCAACTCACGCTGATTAATCGTGGCCGCACGATGTAAATGTAAAAACTCTATCGGGTCTTCAATCGTGATGATGTGATAGGGTTTTTCCTGATTGAATTTGTTGATGATTGCTGCCAGTGTCGAAGATTTACCTGATCCGGTTGGCCCCGTCACCAGCACCAGGCCATTTTTAAGTTCAGTCATGTCGCCCAGATGGAGTGGTAACATCAGCGAGGCGAGCGATGGAACCTGGGGCGGGATGACGCGCATAACAATGCCCAGCGTGCCACGCTGGCGGAAGATGTTGACACGAAACCGCGAGCGCATCGGCAGGCTGTAGCTGATGTCGGTAGAGCCGGTCTTAATCAATTTTTCAACGGCCTCGACGTTATCCCCGATCAACGCCATGGCCATCACTTCAGAGTGATAAGGCGTGATCGTTTTAAGGCCAACATCAACGGAAACAAGCTTGCCGTTAACTTCCACCTGCGGGGTGCGTCCGACCGAAAAATTAAGATCGCTGACCAGATCAGAGACACACAACATTTTCTCGATGATCTGCGGAAGATCAATATAGCTCATAAGTATTGGTGAGTTTCGGGGTCAAATCAGAAGGGTCGTTTGATGGGTAATAACCGGGGAGGTTTGTTACTCGGCGGAGTGTTGCATGAAAGCATCAAGCGGCGCAAGAAAAATCTTTGCAGGACAGTTGTTTAGGGCAACCAGCAGAGCGCTAATTTGCTAACTCGCGCAGAAACTTTTGTACCCAGGTTTCAATCTCTGGTTTAGCCGTCAAAACCCTGGCAAAATCTTCGGCGAAAGAAGGCAGCTCAGGCATTGAATAGAGCGCCGAAATCACCGCGACGCTATCGGCTCCGGCGGCGATTACCTCGGCGGCATTTTCCAGCGTGATGCCGCCAATGGCTACCAGCGGCAGGGGCGTTAACGCTCGAGCTTGTCGCAGTAATTCAAGCCCGACAACGGGAGCAGGATTGGCTTTGGTGGTAGTCGGAAAAATCGGGCCGACGGCGAAGTAATTTGCCGAAGTTGCAAGCGCGGCTTCGAGTTGTGTAATTGAATGAGTTGAGACGCCGATAATTTTATTTTGTCCCAGCAGGGCACGCGCTTCGGCAACGGTCAAATCATCCTGACCAAGATGGACGCCATCGGCATCGGCGGCCATTGCCACGTCAACGCGGTCATTGATAATCAGCGTCGCTCTGACTGCCCGCGTTAATTTCAAACAGGCGCGTGCCGCATCAAGTAATTCTTTGGCGCTCGCTTCCTTGTCGCGCAACTGGATCAATCGTGCGCCGCCCTTCAGCATGCGCTCGACAATTTCCACGTGCGTGTAGTTCGAGAGTTGCGCATCGGTAATCGCGTAAAGTTTGGCTTTGAGCATTGCGTTATTTGGATGATTCCTGACTTTTAATCACCATCTGTACAGCTTCTTCCGGCGAATCGGTCATGAACAGTAGCTTCAAATCGTCCGGTGAAATCATGTGATTGCCAATCATGGTCTCTGTGATCCAGGTGACCAGCCCGCCCCAATAATCCCTGCCGAAGAGAATAACCGGGAAGTTACGAATCTTGCGCGTCTGGATCAGGGTTAGCGCCTCAAACAATTCATCCATTGTGCCAAAGCCACCTGGGAAAATAATGAAAGCAACCGCATATTTCACGAACATTACTTTGCGCACAAAAAAGTAATTGAACGTTATAGAAGTCGTTTGATAAGGATTTGGCGACTGCTCAAAAGGCAATTCAATATTACAGCCAATCGAAATCCCGCCTGCCTCAAAAGCGCCTTTATTACCGGCTTCCATAATTCCCGGCCCGCCGCCGGTGATGACTGCGTATCCGGCTTTGGTCAGCAAGCGACTGGTTTCAACTGTTGCCTGATAATATTTGTTGTCGGGCTGGGTACGGGCGGAGCCGAACAGTGTAACGCCGGGAGGAATATTGGCGAGGTCGTCAAATCCATCCACGAATTCGCCCATGATTTTGAAAATTCGCCAGGGATCAGTATCGGTGAAATCCTGTTCGGCCTGATTCGGAATTTCGAGGAGCGCCTGATCCGCAGTCGGGCCATTTTTCCTTCGCTTATTTTTCGCCATTCGTCTTCCTTTGATAATTTGTGGGATGAAAATTCGTGAAAAATCTTTGGCTACGGAGTGACCAAAAATACGAGCGGCGATTATCACCGATTCAGGGCGATGTGGCAAAGGAAGATTGTCAGGGCAGGAGAATGGAGAACAAGGGGACAGCAAGAACGGCGATTTTTTATCTTCCGCTCTGCAGTCCCCTTGCTTCATTTAAGCCTGTGGGCGGGCGTGAATTTTGATGGTGTCGTAATCTTCGGCTTCGACCGAAAATTCATAGCCGCGCGCCGGTTGATAACGTCCCATCATTTCATTGATCTTCGTCATCATTGGCTCAACGAAATCCAGCATGAAATCGCTTTCCTCAACAACCTTGTGCTGGATGTGTGCGATTTCTTCTTTGGTGACGCCAATGTGATGGAGCAGGCGCAGCGGCAGTTTCTTAACCTCCATAATGCCCGTGTCTAAATCGTAAGCTTCGTGGCGGGATTCAAGTTCAAGCAATTGCTGATAAAAATTTTCCTGATCCGTAAAGTCCAATTTGCTACCCATGCTTTCCTCCATTCTTAACTACTGTGACAGAAATTTACGAACGAAAAAAACTCGTTCGCCAGATTTATGAGAGCGAGGCCGGATTGAACTGAAAAAGAACCACTAAAGATAAATTGCAGGAGATGTACGCCAGTGTAATCCGCTTCGATAAAAAGTCAATAAAGATAACTGCTGAAGGGTCCTTCCGTGTATTCAGGTAGTAAACGTAAAATTAGGCGTGTGCAAATAGTCGTTAACATCTGCCATCTGGTTCCGTAAGGACGGACTCACCGAAATTAAATCTATCCGTTGTGCAAGAATATAACCGTCAATGCCGTAAGTATGGCTAAAACGAGTTTCTATGAGTTGGCCTTTCTGTTGAAATTCATAATGATAAATTTCGTTGGCGTAGAGTCGAAGTTTAGATTCGACGACTTCATGCCAACACAGAATAATTTTTGTGTGACCATCATATTCATCAGGTTCCTGTTTTTCTTCGACTTCATCAGCATATTCAAAAGTAAGAATAATTTCTTTGCTTTCAAATCGAACATCGAAATTCGTAATATTGGCATCGTGAAGTGTCGGGTAGTAGCCATAAATTTCGTATAGCTTTTCTGCCCCTTTAATTGATTGCCAAACCTGGTCTCGACCTTCGCTCATTTCAATCCTTAACTCCTCAAATATTCACGTAAGCGCCCAGCTAATATTTAAACCACAATTTGGATTGTCTCGCGCATCAATGCTTCGATTTCTGCAACCTCTTTTGGAACCAGTGAAGTCAAGACTTCGCAGCCATCTTCAGTTACGACAATGTCGTCCTCAATACGAATGCCGATGTTGAAAAATTCTTCGCTCGCGCCTTCGGTTCCCGGCTGAATATAAATTCCCGGCTCGACCGTAAAGGCCATCCCCGGCTCAATTATCCGCCAGCCATCTTCCAGCTTGTAGCGCCCAACGTCGTGGACATCCATGCCGAGCCAGTGTCCCGTGCGATGCATGAAATATTTTTCGTAGGTTTTCTTCTCAATGTTTTCTTTGGGATCGCCTGTGAGCAGGCCTAAATCCACGAGGCCGTGCGCGATGATTTCGATTGTCTTTTCGTGCAACGCCATAAAGCTGACGCCGGGCTTAATCATGCGGATGACTTCTTTGTTCGAGTGCAGCACCAGTTCATAAACTGCCTGCTGTGCCGGACTGAATTTACCGTTCGCGGGAAAAGTTCGTGTGATGTCACCTACAAACAATTTGTATTCTGCCCCTGCGTCAATCAGGACTAAATCGCCATCTTTAATCTGATCATTGTTCGTGTTGTAGTGCAAAATCGTCGTGTTGAAGCCGGAGCCAACAATGGATTGATACGCATTGCCTGACGCGCCTTTGGAACGAAAAACATATTCGACCAACGCTTCGAGTTCGTATTCGTACATGCCAGGTTTGCAGGCTTTCATCGCGGCGATGTGGCCTTCGGCGCTGATACGTCCGGCAGTTCGCATGCTGGCGATTTCGTCCGGCGTTTTGCGCAATCGTAATTCGTGCAGCAAAGTACTCGGATCAATAATCGTCGTCGGAGTTGCTGTGCCTTTGCGAATTTCAGCTTTGAGGCGATTGAGCGAACGAATAATTTTCAAATCATTTTCTTCGCGCAAACCAAAACGATAATAAAGCTGATTGTTGCCCGCCAGATATTTAGGCAGCAGCTCAGGCAACTTGCTGATGTCATAAGCCGCGTCCGCGCCATAGTTAGTAATTGCTCCTTCAATGCCCACGCGCAATCCGTTCCAGATTTCCATTTCTTTGTTGCGCGGTCGCACAAACAAAACGTACTTGTGACCTTCGTGTCCCGGTGTAATCACAGCGACCGAATCAGGTTCATTAAGTCCGGTCAACGCATAAAAATCGCTCTCCTGACGGAATTCGTAATCGGCATCGCCATTGCGAAGAATTTCCTGGGCGGAAAAAATTACCGCTACACTGTGCGGTTCCATTTTGCTCATGAACTCTGTCAGTCGTGGTGATCTCATTGCTGGCTGCTCCCTGGTCATTACAAATTTAGTTTGCGCAAACTAAAAGTTTACGCCACGTGTTTTTACCGCGAACAGACAGGTTTTGGCAACTTGCATTTTCACGAACTACCTGAAAAACTTGACGTGGACGTGAATAATTCGCCAAGCTCGTGATACAAACTAAAACTATTATGACAACCGCAACAATCAGCACAACGACAGAATTGCTTTCTCGCGCTTCACAACGCGAACATTTGGCTCCCTCCGAATGGATACAACTTATTACAGAAATTCCAACCGAAGACCTGCGTCAGGCCGCCGATAATCTCCGGCGTGAATTGCATCCCGATAACGCCGTTACTTACGTCGTAGACCGCAACATCAATTACACGAATATTTGCTTTTCGGTCTGTAATTTTTGCGCGTTCTATCGCAAGCCCGGCTCACCGGACGGTTATGTTTTGAGCTACGATGAAATTTATCGCAAAGTTGAAGAGATGATTGAAATCGGCGGGAGTGGCGTGTTGATGCAGGGCGGCTTGCATCCCGATTTGCCGTTGGATTATTACACCGGCTTGCTCAGCGAATTGAAGCAACGCTACGGGATTCACCTGCATTGTTTTTCGCCAACAGAAATTTATGGGATGGCGAAGACTTTTCAGATGAGTAATACCGCTGTTTTGCAAGCCTTGAAAGACGCGGGGCTGGACAGTTTACCCGGCGGCGGCGGAGAAATTCTGGTAGACGAAATTCGCCGCAAACGTCGTACCGAATGCAACAGTCAGGAATGGCTGGACGTGATGGAAGATGCGCATAAATTAAATATTCCAACGACAGCGACGATGATGATTGGCTACGGCGAAACGCTTGAGCAGCGCCTTCAGCATCTGGAAAAATTATATCAATTACAATCACGCACGGGTGGATTTATTTCGTTCATTCCCTGGACATTTCAGCCTGACAATACTGCCATCGGCAAAGTAATTCCGACTCGTTTGTCGGGCGAAGAATATTTGCGCTGGCTGTCATTATCGCGCCTGTATTTGCACAACATCAAAAACCAGCAGGTGTCGTGGCTGACCGTTGGACTCAGCGATGGACGGCGCGGCTTGCATTCCGGCGCAAACGATATTGGTTCGACGATGATTGAAGAAAATGTAATTTCCAAAGCCGGCGCGAATCATAAGGCGACAGAGCAGATGCTGGTGAATGTGATTCTGGAAGAGGGCTTCAAACCAATGCAGCGCAAGGCTGATTATACCAGGCTATCATAAAAAATAGCGGTGAAGCTGTTCAGCCTCACCGCTTCAAGAGTCCATCAACTAAGCACCAGCTACGGAAGTAACTCGTAAAAAATTGTTATTGACCTTTTGAAGTAATAAAATAACTCAGACCAATAATAAATGTGTTTTGGTTATCACGTGTCGCACCTGCGGCATTCGTGAAGAATTTCTGATTCGAGAAATCACGCCGATACTCAAACCTTGTAATGAAATTGTTAGCCAACTTAAATTCCTGTGTCAGCGTAATGTCCTTCACGGTTTGCGCCGTCCCGGTTCGCAAACCGTCCCGGTCATTCAGAATTTCAAAACGAGGTGAGAAAGCTGCTTTATCCGTAAAAGCATATTTGAAATAGCCCGCGAAGCCTGTCCATTTACCGCGTTTACCCAGGTTATCGCCATCCGTGCCGTAAACAAAATTTCCCAGCAACGTGAACTTGTCAGTCACATAAACCGTGGCAACTGTATCGGCGATATGGCGCCAGTTATCTCGCGCAGAAACCGCCGGAACATTAGCGAGGGGAGCTTCCGGCCCACTCATAAAGGTTTGGGAAAGGGCAAATTTTTTGTTGGGAGTCAATCCCAGCGTCACCCCTACTGTTTTTCCGCTTTTTACATTATTTTCAAATAAATTATCCCATCCATTAACGAGAAAACCTGTCACAGTCGCTTTGTCGTTAATGGCATATTTCGCACGGACACCCGCGTGATAATATGGTCCGTAAGTAAATAACCAACCGCGTGAATAATTGAAATTATCTTTCGTTTCGATGACTTCCGCTCCGATAGGAGTCACAAATTTACCGAAATCAATGGTTAAGCCCCCCGGCGCAACATAGCTGCCGTAGGCCTGCAAAATGTGCTTCGTCGCATCATTCCGACTGGAATCACTCACCGAAATAACGCGATCAACTGTTTCACCTAAGCCGACATCCAGGCGAAAGCCTAAGCGGCTGTCTACGGAGTTTTTCTTCTCAACTGTGATTTTTCCCAATTGCAAACTAAACGCGTTATGACGCACATCAAAAGCGCGCCCCTGCGTGAACAGATCCACCTTGTTATTATTGTAGCTATAGTAACCATCTACGATGCCGCTCACTTCAATGTCGCGTAGGAAGCCCAGTAGTCCGTCTTGTTTTTTGACCTCTTCCTTGAGCGTCGCAACTTCTTTTTTAAGATCATCCTGAACCGCAGG
>JAYSTY010000473.1:0-5307 GCA_043719385.1 Blastocatellia bacterium
GCGAATTGATAGTTACCCTCGCTATTTGCCTGCGTTGTGACCGCAATGCCAGTGGCATCGTTTTTAATTGTCACAGTGGCGTTGGGCAATCCTGCGCCAGTGGCATCATGGACTGTTCCCAGGACAGTGGCAGAATCGAATTGTGCCATTACAGGTATGCAATAACCGATCAAAACAATTATTCCGAAAAAAATATAATCACGCAGATGACGAAAGCTCACAATATTTCTCCTCATTCAATTGTTTGCCTGAATCGTGTCAGGCGAGACACCTTTGTCCAGACAAACGCAGGATTCTCTTTTTTGATAATGTAAGGGGAGGGTAATTTGCGCACGTTAATTTCGCTTCAGACAAGCGTCAAATCAATCTTAATTTTCGAGAGCTTCGTAAACCAAGAATTGCCATGATAGAAACGAAAATTCGCTCGAACTCCCGACGTGGACAGGAATTCGAGCGAGATTGAGAAAGTACTATTTGGCTGAGTAAAAATCTTCACCTAGAAAACAAACCGTGCGCCAAGTTGTCCCTGACGCGGCCCGCCAAAGCGATCTGTGCCGGGCGCATTGCCTGGGATCAAAGCCGAATTGCCTTTGAATGGCAAGCCAGTTGCCGAATTGAGCGTTGCCTGTGGAGCGCCAAACGTTGTCTCGCCATCCCCATTAAATTGCTTGTTGCTGGAACGAGTCAGATTGAATCCTTCGATAGATAAGATCAGCTTCATATTCTCGCCAAAGCGAAATTCTTTCAGCAACCGCATATCCCAATCGAAAAATCCTGCCTGTCGAAATTGGGCACGATTAGCAATTAAGCCATTAATGATCGGGCGATCATTCACGGTGTTGCCTTCGTTTTGTGTGTCGGCTCCGACGACGGCTTTCACTGGATAACCCGTCCGCGCAAAAACCAAAGTACTCAGCGTAAATCCATGTCCCAGCTCATACAGCGCGTTGATATTGCCGCTGTTACGAATATCATTTTTCGCCCACGAAGCATCGCTCTTCAGATTAAAAGTATTGAGTGCAGGCTGACGATTAAAATCACGTTCATTTGTATCGTCATCCCGATTGAAGGCATGCGTGTAATTGAAAGTGAATTGCACGCGGCGACTCATGCGACGCTCAAGGCTCACGGACATTCCGTTGTAGCTGGAATGGGCAATTGATTTGTTGAGATTAATTTGTCCAAGCGTGGCATCAGGACGCGCAACTTTTGGCGTGAAGGCTTTGCCTGTTGCCGTATCAATAAAAATTGGCTGCCCGGTCAGCGCATTAAAATCGGAAGCCTGTACCAGTACGCCTTTTGAATCATACGCCGGATAGACAGGCAAGCCGTTGGCTAACACAGTTGGCTTGAATAGATTGGTGTCAACGCGGCGTTGCAAATTCCAGGTCGAATTGCGCACCAAACCGAGCGTGATTTTGGTGTTGTGATTGAGTTGCTGTTCCAGCGCGACTGCGACTTGTCCTGAACGTGGATTACGGAAATTCGGATCAAAGGCATAGACGCTATTGATCGGAGATTTCACTCCCGCAGGCAACACTGCAATTGGGTTCGGCGCTTTCAGAAGCTTGAGCAATGTTGGATCAGTATTCGTATCCAGAACTAACGTGTTGAGTCCGTTATCCGTAAACACGCGCTGCATCAAATACGAAGGCGTGCGCGAATCAAACAGTCCACCTGATAAACGTAGAACAGTCGTTCCTTTGCCACCAATATTCCACGCGATACCAAGCCGTGGTTGCCACATTTTCCAATCACTTGGAATAACTGCGGTGATGGGTAAAGCCGGATTCGGTGTTGTTGGTTGTGGATTGACCTGCGCTTCCCAGCGCAATCCAGCCGTGACGGTCAGATCGCGGCGCAGCTTCATCGAATCCGTAAAATACAAAGCGTATTCGCGCTGTGTCGCCTGATATTGCCCCTGCGTTCCATTCGCTGCGATGGATTGTTGGTAGCGCGCAATTTTGGTACTGTCCCCGGCGACCGCTGCCAGATAATTCGCCAGCGTCGTGAACGTATAAACGCCGCCGTAATTGGTTTCACGCTGTTGTTTGCCGGGGCTGATGTTGATGTCAAAGCCCGTCTTGATGGTGTGCAAGCCGTGTGTCCACGTCACGTTGTCCAGGATTTGGTTGCGCGTCGCGTTGTAAATATAAGTTCCGTTTTTGCTGCCGCCGAGCGTGCCTAAATCGGCAATGGAAATTTCAGCTAAGGTGCTGTTCGGTGTTTGCGTGCGATTGTCGTAAACATGTTGCCAGCGCACATCATTCAGCAAATTTGAAGAAAAGACAGTTGTCAACGCCGCCTTCAAACCCTGACTCTCACGATCAAGGATGGTGTTATTCGTCGAAGCCGCGTTCGTCTGTCCGCTGACGCCGCCGAAGTTCAGGCCATATTGTGCGGCATAAGTGTATTGCACATTCAAGGTGTTCGTCGGGTTCAGTACGAAATCAAGCCGCCCGAACGCTACCAACGGATTATTTTTCTGCTTGAAAGTTCCTTGCTGACTGAGAATATCCTGCGGTATGACTACACCGCCAGTTGGCGTATCAAATTTCACCGTGTAGGGAATATTGACTCTGTTCTTTTCAACAGCAGCGAAGAAAAATAATCTATCGCGGCGAATCGGCCCGCCCACTGCACCGCCAAATTGATTCTGCGCATTCGCGCTGCTGTCATTCCCAAACGCATCCGGCGAAGTCAATTTGCCATTGCGATTCGCATACAAACCTTCGCCGTGAAATTTGTTTGTGCCAGATTTGGTAACGACATTGACATAGCCGGAATTCGTGCGTCCCACTTGCGCCGAAGCTCCATCACGCACAACCTGGAATTCTCTGACCGCCACTTGCGGGAAAAAATATGCCGATTCATTGGCGCCACCGCCACGTTGTCCGCCTTGCACCGGATCATTAAAATCTACGCCATCCAATGAAATGTTGGAATTGATCGAACGCTGACCATTAACCGAAATTCCAAAGCGGTTTTGCTCCTGCATCACGTTGGGCGACAACTGAATAAATTCGGTAAAGTTACGACCACGAATCGGAAGTTGTTCAATCGCGCGCTGGCTGATGGCTACGCTATTATTCGTGTCCCCAGCGTTAACAATTTCGGCGTTTTCAATGACGTTTACCTGTTCAGTAATCGCTGCCACCTGCAAGCCAATATTAACGGCTTTGGTGCTGCCTACAATCAATTGCACTTTATCGCGTTTGGTCGTCGCAAAGCCGGTCGCGCTGACTTCGATGTCATAGCTGCCAATCGGCATCACACTGGCCATAAATCTGCCGTGTTCATTGGCTGTCAGGGTTCGCACATAACCAGTTTCCGGGTTGCGAATCGTAATTTTTGCCCCTGGCACAGCTTGCGCCGTGGCATCAGTGATGGCACCTTCCAGGGCGGCGCTGCCTGCATCAGATTGGGCCATTGCGCTGAATAACAAGACACAAAGCAAAAATAATGTGAGGCCGATTCGGATACAAAGCTGACGAGAGAAAGTGAACATGCAAATCTCCTTAAATGACTTGACCAAGTTTTAATTTGATACGACGTGACTAAAAGAAAGATGGAAACTAGCAGATTCCTCTTAAGGCCATCTTAGCTAAAGTCTAAATCCAGGTTAAATCTTCAGGGGATTCGCTGCGGTGGAGAAATATTGTTGGTCGCTGACTCAATGCGTAATCGTGAGTGGAGCGATAGTATCTGCGCCCCGGTGCATTATTTTTCATAGACTTAAGTTTGACTTTATTTGCCTCTAACATTCTTCCCGTAAATTGTTCCTGTCCTTTCAATAATAGGAAATGTAGCTTTTGACAGAGTGTGTTCGGAGACTTAACGAACTTTGGCTGATTGTCTTAAGTCACTCATTGTTTGAGGTGCTGGAAGACGCAGGGGGAGCGTGAGTGGAGAGGCAGCTTTCAATTGCTGAGTCAGAACATTGAAGCTTGGGGGAGTGAGGATGTTATGGCCAGGCAAGGCAAGTCGTTAAGGCCGGACACACTCTATTATTCAAAGTCTGCTTCCAAAAGGACAAAGCGTAGTCCCGGGGATTATGCTGCTATAACACTGAGCGTGCAGGCGAAGCGGGGGGATCGTTCGTCTGCACCTTTTTACTACCGAAAGAATAAAATTTATGCGTCGCTATGCTTTTGGCTCGTTAAGCTTTGGTATGTTGTTATTACTGACTGTCATCATCTGGAGTTTGCTGCCACATCCACATTAGGGCCACAGCAATTTTCAATCTGACTTCATCTGTTCCTGCGGCACGATCAGTAAGTAATACCCCACGCCAATCATGGGAATAATATCAATCCCTTATGATGCGAGTTTGCGTCGCAGATTGGTGATGTGAACTCGCAATGCGTTATCTTTAAATTCTTCTTCCCGCCACACGTGCCGCCACAGTTCCTGATGTGGGACAGGGCGACCATTGGCGCGTAACAGACAGGCGAAGATCAGGAATTCTTTGCGCGAGATTGAATAAATTGGTGCGCCGCGACAGGCTAAGTAGAAATAATCAAATTCCACCCGCAAATACCCATCGTCATATACATTTGGTTCAGCTTCGTTACTGGCTGTCATAGTTTCTTATTGCTGCCTATTCATAAATCCTTGCAGCCATTCTTGTAGCTCATCGCGCACCTGCCGAAAAATCTGGAGCCGGTATTCATCGGTGCCAAAACTGGGTGGTGGCGGGTCTTCAAAACTCTGATGAATACGCTGCGTTCTGCCAGGGAAGACGGGACAGCTTTCATTCGCATTGTCACAAACTGTTATTACAAAAGCAAAAGCCTGTCCTGCAAATTCTTCGACAGATTTTGATCGCTGCGCAGAAATATCAATGCCGATTTCGCGCATGACTCGAATGGCTTCGGGACGGACAACCCCCGGCTTAGTTCCGGCGCTGAAGACCTCAAACTGCGCGCTGCCTAGGTGACGCAAAAGCCCTTCAGCCATTTGGCTGCGTGCGGAATTACCAGTGCAAAGGATTAAGACGCGCAATTTTTTCTGCATCGGATTACTCATTAAAAATCCTCTCTTTCCACTTTCCATGCAGGGTTGCTACAAACGCTGGTGACGGTCGCGAGCGCGGCTTGCAACACCTCCACCTCTGTGCAACAAGCTGCTTCCTGTTTGACGCCAACGTGTCTCGTGGCTAACAACCAGCGAAAGAGCAAGGTGGCAATCCCGGCACCAAGCAATTGCGCAAGGATAAAGCCGGGCGCATCCATTGGTCTAATCCCCGCGAATGTATCGGTAGCCGCCCGCGCCCACGTCACTGCTGGATTGGCAAAGGAGGTCGAG
>JAYSTY010000474.1:0-59637 GCA_043719385.1 Blastocatellia bacterium
GGGCATTCAAAGTGGCATACAATTAAGCACAAAAAGGGCGCGCTTGATGCCAGGCGCGGAAAGCTTTTTACAAAACTCATTAAGGAAATTACGGTGGCAGCGCGGAGCGGTGGGAGTGGTGACATTGCCACCAACGCTCGTTTGCGGAAGGCTGTCAGCGATGCCAAAGCCGGCAACATGCCGAACGATACGATTGACAAAGCAATCAAGCGCGGCACGGGCGAACTTGAAGGGGTGAATTACGAGGAGCTTACTTACGAAGGCTACGGGCCAGCGGGCGTGGCGGTCATTGTCGAAACGATGACCGACAATCGTAACCGCACCGTCGCTGAAGTTCGTCATCTGTTCGGGAAAAATGGCGGGAACCTGGGCGAAGCAAATTCTGTCGCCTGGATGTTCAATCGCAGAGGTTCCATCCTCGTTGACCTGACAGCTAAAGGCGAAGACGAGATGATGGAAATTGCGCTGAACGCCGGAGCCGAAGACATGCAAACGGACGAAGACAGCTATCAAATCATTACGGCACAGGAAGACTTTGATACTGTTCTTGATGCTGTCAAAGCCGCCGGAATCGAACCAATCCAGTCCGAAATTTCGATGATCCCGCAAAATTACATCAAGCTCGAAGGGAAAGACGCGACGCAAATGCTCAAGCTTTTTGAAGCACTTGACGATCACGATGACGTCCAGAAAGTTTTTGCGAATTTCGATATTGATGATGTAACAATGGAACAGTCAGGCTAAACGAATTTCGCGTTATGATGAATAAAAGGCGCGGAGCCGAAACGGGCAGTGGCTTTCAGGATGCGATTAATCGTACAAATGAAGCCTATGAAAAGTCAGGTCGCGCCTGCATCACGCGCAAAGCCATCCCTGGAAAATACCTGATTGATCGTGGCGAAACGCGGCGTGGTTTGTCATTGCCTTCCCTCAATCTTGCCGCTCACGGTTCTCAGGCTCGTCTTACATCTTCGTCGCTTAAAAGTATCGTCAAAGAAAATAAAGCTACCGACTGGCGCAAATTTATTCCCGAATCCAAAGCCGAACCGGATTATGGCGGCACGATTGCGCCTGCTGGTCGGGCGATTTATTACGACGCCAAAACCACGCGCCGCGAAGTTTTGGATTTCGATAATTTGCACGCTCACCAGATTGAATTTTTGGAGCGAGCCGCGCGGGTTGGTGCCGTCGCCGGGTTCTTAGTCGAGTTCAATACGCATCGTGAAGTTTATTTCCTGCCCATTCAAATCGTCGTCCAGTGGCGCGAAGCAACTACGCGCAAAAGCTTTCCCTATCAATTTTTTGTCGAACATTTGACGCCTGCGCCGCCGGGCAAAGGCTTTTTAATTTTTGATTATCTGGTTGCTATCGAAACGCAGGAGCAACAATACGGACGAGATTTTTCCCGTTTTCAGATGCCGCAGATCACCGTCAGAAACCCCCGAAAAATGGTCGCCGCCTAAATGCTTTTGACGTAACGGCAGCCGTGCAGTTAAAATCCACCGCGTAGTATCTCAGCAAGAAAGCAGTAAAACTTACAGCTCTGCCAAAGCGAGGTTATCCATGCTTCTGAATCGCTCCCTACTTGCCGTACTTTGTGCGGTCAGTTTGTTTTTTGTCTCAACTTCGGCGCAAACGTTCCCCATAAAAAAGCGGAAGACCACCATTGTTGGCGCACGGGCAGTTGTTTATGACGAACGGCTTTCCGCTCTTCGTATCAGGCCTGATATTAAATCTCCCATCATTCAACGCCTCCATCGTGACCGCGAGGTCGGCATCATTGGCAAACCGTTCAAAGTCAAAGATGGCCCGATTTTTCAACCCGTCATGGTTTCGCGTAACACACGGGGCTGGGTCATTGCTGATGCTCTATCCTTGCCACAACGCGGACGGGATGCCGCGCGGATGATGAACCTGATTGATGAAACCAAAGATGATTTCAATCGCGCCCGACTCGCCCGGCTCTGTGCTGACCAATATCGCGGAAATGTTGTCGCGGCAAAAGCTTTACTAAAATTAGGCGAAGCGACAGAACACGCCGCAATTCGGCTTTCGCGTGAGGCGAAAAAGCGCATCGGTGAACTGGACGAGGAGTTGGATAAAAATCTCAGCCAGCGCGATTACATGCTCAATTACGTGGGGTTGGATCGTTACAACAAAATCGGGGCGACGTTTGATTACGACGAAGCGAGCGGGAATTTAATTTACGATGGCGGCGCTTATCAGGAAATTAGCAAAAAATATCCGCGCAGTCCTGAAGCCGTAACTGCTCATGAACGATTGGAAAAAATCAAGTCGGTGCGAACTCCGGTCGTGCAGAAATAGTCTCAGTAGTTCCAAATTTGCGGCTGTGCCGCCTGATGTGCGGAAGGGCTGCGCCCTTCCGGTAGGTCGAGCAGGCAAGGGCTGCGCCCGTTTTGTCATGGTGCAAGCGTTATTGCCAGCGATTTAAGTCATTACGGTGATGATTGGGCGTAGCCCCGGAGAGTGTTCCGTTGTCGGAAAGGCATAGCCTTTCCGCACATCAGGCGGCAGAGCCGCGAAGAAAAACTAAATTTGGATCTGCTGAGTCTGGCAAACTCGCTCTCTACCACTCGCGGTACAGTACCCGGAGCCATAGCGATGGGGTTTGCCTGTCAGTGTTCCTTAACTTTTGATTTTGAGAGTAGGAAAAGAATTGCAATCACGATGAGCATGGCGGCTTCACAGAGCAACAGCGTGGCAATGGGAATGTGAAAAGGTTTGTCGGCGAGAAAGCCTGTGATCATTGCGCCAAGTGGAATGCCGCCGCGAAACGCCATCATGTAAATGCTCATCACGCGTCCGCGCATTTCGTCCGGCACGAGCAATTGCACGAGCGATGCCGTCAGGGAAAACGTCGCAATCAATGCGCCGCTGGCCAAAAATACCATCGGATACGCGAGGAATTTATCAGGGAAGATTGCCAGTAGTAAGAGCGCACAACCAGCGCCAATTTGCAGCAGCAACACGGTTCGCCCTTTGCGTTTGACATCACCGAGCCAGGCTGAGAATAAAGCGCCGGCGGCTGAACCCGCCCCTGAAACTGCGAGCAATGCGCTGTAACCGCCCGCGCCTGCGTGCAAATATTTAGCCGCAAAAACCGGTAAAAATGTGATGTATTGAATCCCGAAAAATGTCGCCGAAAACGAAATCAAAGTCAGCGAGCGCAACACTTCCTGATTCCAAACAAAGCGTAACCCCTGCATCATTTCGCTGCCAATATTTTTAGCACCGCCGGTTGCGCGAATAATCGGTGGCACACGCAACATTGATAATGCAATCACGACCGCCACGAATGACAGCCCATTGATCCCGAAACAGACAGCCGCCGCTTTTGAGGTCAGATTTTTGTCGCTCGCACCCATGAACCACAAAACGAGGCCGCCAAAGACTGGCCCCACGGTACGCGCCAGATTGAATTGCATGGAATTAAGCGCGATGGCATTGGGGACATCTTCTTTGCGATTGACGAGGACAGGCATTAACGCCTGATAGGCTGGCCCTCCGAACGCCTGGGCGCAACCCGTCATAAAAGACAAAAACAAAATTGGCCAAACGGTTTGTAATTTAAATGCCGCCAGCAAAGTCAGCGAGAGCGCAAAGGTTAATTGCAGCCATTGCGAAGTCATCAGAATTTTGCGGCGATCAATGCGATCCGCGACGACTCCGCCCAGCAAAGAAAAAAGCAGGATCGGAATCGTTCCGAGCGCGCTATTCAGTCCCAGATAAAATTCTCTGGCTGTAAGCGTAAAAATTAACCAACTCTGGGCTGTTTCCTGCATCCACGTGCCGGAACTGGACGCGAAAGCGCCAAACCATAACAGACGAAAATTGCGATATTGAAAGGCGCGGAACGTCCTGCCAAAAACGCCAACTGGTGCGGGATGAGCAGGGCTGATTTCAGGTTTAGCGGCGGACGACATTAAGGATGGTAAAAGGCGGTTGGTGACAAGTGACAGGAAAAAGCGTGATTATCAATTTCCTGCCACTTAATTCTGAAAAGATTTAGTTACTAACGTCGTGGGTGCGGCTTTCGGCCCGGATCGGCATGTAAATTTTGTACCAGTCGTCGTGGGCAGGATGGGTGGTGTAAGCCTCTAACGCTGCGGCATCAGTGAATTCCATCGCAATAATGGCGTCGTAATCTTTGCCATCTTCGGTTTTTGTTTGCAGCTTGATCTTCTTTGCCCAAACGCGCTGCAAACCTGGCACGACGCCAACCATTTTTTTAGCTGCCTCAAGGGCTGCCTGTTTTTGCTCGGCTGTTGCCGTATCTGTCCATTTGACTGTGATGAAGTGGATGAGCGTAGTCGGAGGCGCTCCCTTGACTGCTACGCCACCTTTGGCTGCTTTCTTTTGCAGTGCTGCGAACGCTCCACCCGCAACAATCAAGAATAATAAACAAAGTAACAGAATTTTTTTAAGCATCGTTTTCTCTCCTAATTTTGATAATTTTAAGCTACGAACTACCACCAATTATTTTGCCGATAAGGTCATTTTCTTTTGCCAGTCCAGGTTCCTGTGGCCTGATCGCCCAGACTAACTTTACCCTTCATTGTATCTTTCTCAATCGTACCGGTATAGACGACTACGCCGCCGCCAGCCTCGAAAGAAAATTCTATTTTGTCGCCTTTGACGGTGCCTTTGAGGTCGGCTTCTCCCAACTGACCACTGTATTTGCCGGACAGCTTTTCGCCTTCCTGTTTGAAGGTAAACGAAGGCGAGCCAGACCCGGCAGAAGTCTCGACACTAAAAGCCCAGCTTCCGGTGACATCAACTTTATCCTGGGCCTGGCTGACAACGGCTATCGTTGCGCAGAGCAAAGCCACACAAAATGTAAGCTTGAATATTTTTGCCATAATGCAGGAATTCCTTTCAGGTAAATCGCGTGGGTTGGAAATGATAACAGAAAAGCGCAAAAAATCAGAATGGCCTTACGCTATTGGATCGTAGCAAAGGTAATCGGTCTGCCGAATGATCTTTCCGTCTTTGAGGCGGAAGAAGATGGCGAGCTTCCCACTGAGCTTAGCTCCGGCAGCCATGTCGCCAAGGGCTTGCGCAAACGTCATTTCCCAACTGATTTGTAAAGCCGCCGCGTTATCATTGACGACAACATCATCGAGAACATAGCTTTGCTGTGCCGTCAACTCGCGGCCTTTCGTGAAGGCCACTTGTAAAGATGCGAAATTACGAATTTGTCCTGTGGGTGCAAAACGATGTGGCATTTCCTGCCACTCGACAGCTTCATCGTAAAATTCCTTCAGTCCCTGAGCCGTGCTGCCTGGAGCGTTGCAAAACTCGATATAATGATTGGCGAACTGGATTAGCGTTACTTGTCCTGTTAGCATAATTATCCCCTCACTCATTATTGTCGTTTATGTCAGCGCGATTCTCGCCCAAAATCAAAGCGCTTCTCGGCGTCACGATTGCTTTGGTTGCCTCAATCCGCACCAAGCTGTGCGGAATTGGTATTACTCCCACTTGCCGTGCATCGCCGTAAATTTTCCAGGCACCAGCCGGAATTTCAAATTCAACTGCTTTGCCATTTGGGTTCAATAAAATCAAGGCTCTGCTCCATTCGTCGCCGCCGCGCAGGTCTTCGATCTGGTACGCGATACAATTGTTTGGCACGTGCAAGCTCAATTGATCGTCCAAAAATTTCACGGCATTCGTCGCGCTCTGTGCCATCCGGTAGCGGAACAAGCGATGGCGGTGCGCCAACTGAATCAAGCCGCGATAGTAAGCAAAGACATCATAATTTTCGGCTTTCTGCCGCCACCGAATCATATTCACTGCATCCGTTTTATCGAAGCTGTTATGATCTCCGCCTTTCGTCCGCAACCACTCCTGCCCGCTCTGAATAAACGGAATACCCTGCGAAGTGAAAATGATTACTGCCCCCAGCTTATCCATTGCGCGACGATCTCCGTCAGTGATCGCTGCATCATTAATCGTGCTGATTAACAGGCGATCCCACAGCGTATGATTGTCGTGGCATTCGAGATAATTAATTGACTCAAGTGGTGAGGCGGCAAAGCTGTCAACTGCGCCGCGAATGCCTGTTTTTACTGCTCCAATATTATTTCCAGCCTGGATGAAGCCCGTCGCCCGCGCATCAAAAACCGCTCCCTTCACCGCGTCCCGAAACTCGTCATTGAACACCGCCCAGCCGCGTCCCCATTGCCTGCCTTTCGTCGTCAATTCAATTGGCGAAGTTCCACCTGCCCAGGGTTCGCCATAAATTAAAATATGCTGGTCTATGGTGCGCAACTCATCAACAATGAACAGCATCGTTTCCTGATCTATCAGCCCGAGCAGATCAAAACGAAAACCGTCAACCTTGTATTCTGTCACCCAATATTTGACGCAATCCAGAATGAACCGCCGCGCCATCGGGGCTTCGCTGCGAAATTCGTTGCCGCAACCAGAGCCGTCCCAATAGCTGCCGTCAGGTTTCAAGCGGTAATAATAGCCAGGCACGAGGCCTTCAAAACTATAGATAAGATTTTTGTTGAGCAGTTCAAAGGTGTGATTGAAAACCACATCAAGCGTCACACGAATCCCGCGTTTGTGCAGCGCATCAATCATCCGTTTGACTTCGCTCACACGTCGCGCATCGTAGCGCTCTGTCGCATACCAGCCATCAGGCGTGAAAAAATGCACGGCGTCATAACCCCAACCGTACACATCTTCGGATTCGTTATTATGAAATTCCGTGATCGGCATCAACTGTACTACATTGACGCCAAGCTCGGTCAAATGATCCAAGCCAGTGGTAATATCAAGGCGATTTGTCAGGTGCGTGCCAGCTTCGGTTAAGCCGAGATATTTGCCGCGCCGTTGAATGCCCGAATCAGGATCAAGCGTGAAATCGCGGACATGCATTTCGTAAATCACGGCATCGTTGATTGAAAACATCGGACGATCAGCGACCGGAGTCGTGTCACTGAGGACAATGGCTCGCCCATTATGTGCAGTCACAGCGCGGGCGTAAGGATCAATCACTTCGCGGTCAGGATTAAAGCGCGGGTCATCACCTGCGGCAGTATATGTGTAATACGCTCCTTTGATGTCACCCGGCACAGTCGTTTCCCAACTGCCATCGTCATTTTTTTTGAGCTTAATGTTGCCCGTTTCAGCGCCCGTCGGAGCCGCATAGAGATGTAAAATAATTTGCGTTGCCGTCGGCGCCCAAACTCTGAAAATTGTTTTCTCCGGCGTATAAATTGCGCCCAGCGGTTGCAGGCAAATAATGCCATCGGCAGGATGGGAAGCGACCTGTGCCGTATAATTAATTTTGCGGATTAGGCGGGTGATGTAATCTTCAGTCATTTTTGTAAATTAACTTTATCCAGGGGAATTTTGTAACTGATAAGGTCTTGGGTCTTAGGCTTTTGGGCCTGGAACCGCAGCACGAATTATTAGCCTCAATAACAGTCAGGCAGTTCATCTTCTGGTTAGGATGAATATTTTCAATCTGCTGCCAAAAACCAAAGACCAAAAGCCTAAGCCCTAATCTTCCCCGCTTATTTTTTCTTCGCCGCTTCGATTTTTGCGCTCATCATTACGACAAAATCTTCGTTTGAATTGAAACCCGCCTGACGGAAACTTACCTGTCCGTTGCGATCAAAAATCATCGTGGTTGGAATTGAGTTGATGCCAAAATATCCATCCAAATAATTGGCATAAACGACCGGCAATTTTATTTTTTGTCCTTTGACATAAGGGTCAACGTAGTTGCGGTCATCATCGGTGTTGATGGCTAAAAAAATTACGTCTTTGTCTTCTTTGTACTTGACCATTGTTTTTTCAAGTTCCGGCATTTCGATACGGCACGGCCCGCACCACGTCGCCCAAAAATTGGCAACGACCACTTTGCCTTTGTAATCCGCGAGCCTGACCTCGCCGCCGTTCAGTTTGGTCAATTTGTAAAGTAATGGATCACTGACATTTTCGTTGGGGTTGGGCAGTTCGACTTTGGCTAAACGCTCGGCATCGTCTTTCGTAATGGTGTCGTAGGTTTTTAGCAAATGATCGCCCAGGCCTTTTTCAGAACCATTTTTTGCGGTGTAAAGTTGACCGAGCTTGTGACGAATTTCATCTCGCTCGCTGCTTTCAGTGCCTTCCATCGAACGCACAAACGCCTGGAGATAAAACTCAATCGCCTGGTCGGTATTCTTTCGTTTTTCCGCGAGATTGCCCAATAGTGCAACGGTGACGGCAAGCGGCGATTGTTTGTAGCTTTTGGTCAGGTCAGATTCAGCTTTGTCGAGGTTGCCCAGATCGTTGTGGACTTGTCCGCGCAACAAATGCACCGAGCCAAAGGCGCGATTTTTTTGCAGCTCCCATTGGCCTGGGCTGACCTTGGCAGGCTTGATTCTGGCGGCAAACATGTCTTCGACCGACTTGACCAGTTTGTCAGCATAAGTCAGCGCTTTGGGTAAATCTCCCTCGGCTTTTCGTTCGCGCAACGCTGTCACCAGAACCGTCAGTTTTTCAAACTCGCGGTCATTCGCGGCGACGATTCTTTCAGCATAGGCAATCTGCCGATTGCGGTCGCGCAATTCAGTAGCGAATTTGAATAACTCGCCTTCGATTTCGGCCCGGCTGCCGCTGTTGGGGAATTTCCTGAGAAAATTATCAAGGTTCTCCATCATCTTCAGCTTATCGCCGCCGGAGCTTTGAATCGCTCCACGCAATTCCTGCTCTTCATCAGATTTATCGTGTGCCGATGTTGCAGGAGCTTTAGCCGCTGCGTCAGGAGTTTTCATCTTTGGTCTTTCCTGTGCAAAGACGGACCAGCAAATGGTGAGCGAGATAATTAGAGTACTAAGTTTAAATTTCATTGGTTTATCAGGTTGAAAATAACAGGGGCAATTTGGAATGACGCAGAAGCGAAAAGTAAACTACAAGCAACGCTTCATTGCAACAGAGAAATTTTCAAAAGAAACAGCGCAGGAGTTATCAAACTCCTGCGCTGTAGTCGAACCAATATTTTGCATCAGTACTAACGATTATTTCTCTGCGCCAGCTTGCTGTGATGCCTGCCATACACAAAATAAATCACCAGTCCAATTGCCATCCAGATAATCAAGCGCAGCCACGTATCCCACGGCAAACTTGCCATCAATAAAAGGCTGGTAATCGCTGAAAGCGGCGCCACTACCCAAACAGCGGCAACTTTGAAAGGTCGTGGCAAATTGGGATTAGTTTTTCGTAACACTAAAATTCCAATGGCTACGATCACAAACGCGAACAACGTTCCGATACTGACAAGTTCGCCCAGCAAATCAATCGGAACCAGCGCTGCCATAATTGCCACAATTCCGCCTGTCAGCAAAGTAGTAATATGTGGAGTTTGATATTTCGGATGAACTTTCGCAGCCCAGGCCGGCAGTAACCCGTCTTTCGCCATTGAATAAAAAACACGCGGTTGTCCCATCATCATCACAACCATGGTGGAGCTTAATCCCAAAACCGTGCCTCCTAAAACAATGAGTTTGAATGAAGTCAGCAACGTTTTCATAAACGAGCCGTTCGCGGCCTGGTTGGCGGCAGCGCCCATGGCGGCGGCGATTGGTGCGGTTTCCCCTTTCAACTGCGTATAGGAAATTAACCCGACCATAATGCCGGAAACCAAAATATACAAAACCGTACAAATCAACAGCGAACCAATGATGCCGCGCGGCATGTCACGTTGGGGATTCTTCGCTTCCTGCGCCGCAGTCGAAACCGCGTCAAAGCCTATATACGCAAAGAAAATTACTGCCGCACCCGTAAAAATTCCGCTGATGCCAAACTCGCCGAAGACGCCTGTATTGGGTGGAATGAACGCCGCACAACCGGCTGTTCCGGCGGCACATCCGATCCCGATATTCGACATATTGACGAAGCCGATTCCAGCAATAATAAACAGGACAACAATAAAAAGTTTGACCATCACAACCAGTGAATTGAAGCTGGCTGATTCCTGAATCCCTTTGACCAACAACAGGCAAATCGCAATCGAAATCAAAAAAGCAGGTAGGTTGAAAAGCGCTGTTTCAATCGGCGCTGTAACTCCCACCTGCGACATCGCTTTGGTTAATTCCGTTGTAATAACATTCAAACCAAGACCTGGATGTAAAATCGTATCGCCGACTTTTGTGCCGTCAACCTTCTGAATCATCTCAGCGGTAAAGGTCACAAATTTTGTTCCGGGAGCCGCGCTCAAACTGACCGGAAACGGAATGCCCACAGCGCCTAATAATTTGACCACGTTACCAGACCATCCGACCGCAACAGTCGCCGCACCAAATGCATATTCAAGAATTAAATCCCAACCAATAATCCACGCCACAAACTCGCCCAGCGTGGCATATCCATAAGCGTACGCCGAACCGGAAATTGGAACAGCCGAAGCGAACTCCGAGTAGCACAAAGCCGCAAATAAACTAACGATTCCCGCAACGATCATCGAAATCACAACTGCCGGACCTGCATGTTTTCCGGCGGCTTGCCCGGTTAAAACGAAAATACCTGTTCCGATAATGGCGCCAATTCCGAGAAACGTTAAGGCGGATGCACTCAAAGTTTTTTTCAACGTGTGCTCGCCAGTTTCCCCAGCTTCAGCGATGATTTCATTAATGGGTTTGGTCGCCATTAGATTGGCGATGAATTTATTAATGGGTTTAGTCGCAATTTGGTTGGACATCAAGACCTCCGATAATTTATTGAGTTATTTTTACTTGCTTGATTGGGCGGAAATTCTTGTTTGATCTTCAAGCTCCGCTTTTTGAACTTGCAAACTCTAAGCTGAACTGCGCCAGCGGTCAATGGCTGCTCTTTCTATTCCACCAGAAATACACGGGAACCCCTGTCGCAATAATCAACAATCCAGGCCACGTCGCCGCCGTTTGATAGGTGAATAACACAGCGAGAATGATCGCGGCTCCGACAATGTAAAGCGCAGGAATTATCGGATAGCCGAAAGCTTTGTACGGACGTTCGACATTGGGTTGTTTGCTCCGCAAAACAAATATTCCAGCTATCGTCAAAATATAAAAAATCAATGCCGCCGAAATCACGTATGTCAGCAAATCGCCATAAAGATTTCCGTAGCTGACTTTGCCATCTGCCGCAGTTTTGATCGTGCGTGGCAACACATAAAACGCTGCCCACAAGCCCTGAATAAGTAAGCCCCACGCCGGAACTGCATTTTTATTCAGCTCTCCCGCTGCCTTAAAAAATAATCCATCTTTTGCCATCGCGTAATACGCACGCGCGCCTGACAGAATCAATCCATTGTTACAACCAAACGTCGAGACCATAATCGCTGCTGCCATCAACGTAGCTCCGACGCCGGGGAAAATTACTTCAGCCGTAGCCGACGCGACGCGATCACTTGGCACAGCCTGAATTGTCTCAAACGGCAACGTCACGAGATAAGCGAAATTCGCCAGTAAATACAGCCCAATCACGAGGATTGTGCCGAATGCCAGCGACAACGGAATATTACGTTTTGGATTGATGACTTCTCCGGCAGTGAAGGTGATGCTGTTCCACGCGTCGGCGGAAAATAAGGAATTGGTTTGCGCGACACAAATGCCAACAAATAATCCCAGCGGCAACGAAGCCAGTACCCCATGTCCGACATCCTGTAACGATCCGCGTACCGTCCAGAAATCTCCAAAATTCAGGCTCACGGCATTTGTCTTCCACCCAATGACAAAGCCCAAAACAATCAGGGCGATCAACGCTCCGGTTTTCGCAAACGTGAAGACGTTTTGAATTAATTTTCCCAACTTGAGGCCGCGTGTATTAATCCACGTCAGCAGCGCAATCAAAAGAATTCCCACCAACTGCGCCGTCGAAAGCGAGACGGCATAACTTGAACCCAAATGAATCGGCGGAATCAAATAATTTGTTTCGGAAATCCCTGGAACTAACACGCCCAGATACCGCGCAAAGCCAACGGCTACCGCCGCAATCGTTCCCGTTTGAATCACAAAGAAAAATGTCCAGCCATACAGAAATCCCCAGAGCGGTGAAAAGGCTTCACGCAGGTAAACATATTGTCCACCAGCCTTCGGCATCATCGCGGCGAGTTCGCCGTAGCTCATCGCGCCGATTAATGTTAACAGGCCTGTGATGAGCCAGACTACGATGAGCCAGCCGGGAGAACCGACCTGCCGCGCAATGTCGGCGGAGACAATAAAAATGCCGGAACCAATCATGGATCCGGCAACAATCATTGTGGAATCTAGTAAGCCTAAACCGCGAACAAATTGTTCGTCGTTATTTTCCTGGGCCATATTTTTTCAGCAGGGTTCATTTGCCCGGTTGTGGTGCGGGCGCTGTTTGCGTGGCCGGTGCAGCCTCGCTTGATTTACCAAATGGCAGGATGCGTAAAATGTCATTCGCAAAGACAAACAGCATCAGCGCCATCAGGGCGACAAAACCAACCTGTTGCAGGCGTTCGCGGATGTTCATCGTTAAAGTCATCCCGACTAAGCCCAGCAACGCCTCAACGAAAATCAACACGATCATGCCGCCGTCCAGCACGGGAATCGGCAACAAATTCATGATGCCGAGGTTCATACTTAACAATCCCATCATGTTAATTACACCCGCCCAGCCTGCAACATCAAAAATATCGGAAACCTGTTTTGCCATTCCGATAGGGCCAGCCACCGAAGTTCGCGCCGAACGTTGTCCTGCAAAAATTTGTTTGAAGACAATGCCCGTTAAGCGAATGATGCGCCAGTTGTATTTCCAACCAAAAGCCAGCGCCGAAGTAAGCGAACTGGTTTGCACAAGAGCCGTATTTTTAGGCGCGAAGCCGAGCCGATATTCATTGGCTTTCTCGTCTTTTTTCGGTTTGGCTTTAAGGTCGAGTAGTTGTTGACCCCGCGCAATTTTTAAAGTAACTTCCTCACCTTTGCTGTCATTCAACGCTTCTTTAAATTTTCGAAAGACGGTGACGGCAACGCCATTAATTTCCATGATTTTGTCGCCGGGTTTCAGACCCGCAGCGGCAGCGGCAGAATCAGGTGCGATGCTGCTCACGCCCAAACCATTCAATATCGGTTCGACATCCAGGGTTCCATATTCTTCGCCATCTTTGGTTTTCTCACCACGAATTTGGGCGGTGAGATTGGAGGTTTGTCCGTTGCGTTCAACCACTAACGGGATCGTTTCATTCGGATGAATTTTTATTTCGTCATCAAAATCTGCCCAGGTTGGATTTGCTTTGTCATGATAGCTAACAATCCGGTCACCGGTTTTCAAGCCTGCTTGTTCGGCGGCTGAGCCTGGTTTGACATCGCCGATCACGATTTGTTGCGACCACGAAATATCTTCGTGATAGCCAATCATAATTGCGGCGGTCGGAATCGCAATGGCCGTGATGATGTTGAAAGCCGGCCCCGCAAGCGCAACCAGAAACCGCTTCCATTTGGCATGCGCGAGAAACTCTTCGACGGAGCCTTCGCTCTTGCCCTGAATCATTTCCAGGTTTTCGCCGCGAAATTTGACATAACCACCCAGCGGCAATGCACTGATGCGGAAATCAGTTCCGCCCCAGTCGAATCCAATCAGGCGCTTCCCGAATCCGACGGAGAAAACTTCAGCGGGAATGCCCAGCCATTTGGCGACGATGAAATGCCCGAATTCGTGAATCGTCACCATCGCGCAAAGGACAATAATAAAAACCAACAGACCAGAAAAACTGAATAAAAGCGTAATTGGGAAGTTCAACTTCATCCTCCTCTATACTGTGCCGAAAACCTGAGTTTTGCGGCTGACCGCTGTCACGATAAAAAACAACAATTAAGACATTGGCAGTGTAGGCTACGCACGAATAGGGTGTCAAACAAGTATTATGAACCGTACTCTTAAACTATTTGCAGCACAGCAGGTTGGGGTGAAATTTTAGCGATGGGAGGTGTTGCTGGTGTAAGTTCAGTGTAGAGAACCCAGCTCGCCACGGCTCGCGGTACTGTACCTGGCAGCTTAGCGAAACCGAGAGGCTTATTTCATTTGCTGATACAGCCAGACCTTAGCTGTGCGCCAATCTCGTTTGACTGTCCGTTCAGAAACGCTCAACACTTCGGCAACCTCTTCAACGGTCAGTCCGCCAAAAAATCGTAATTCAACGATCCGCGCCTGTTGCGCATCAAGCTCCGCCAGACGATTCAGGGCGTCGT
The DNA here is from genome assembly GCA_043719385.1 of Blastocatellia bacterium. GTDB lineage: Bacteria > Acidobacteriota > Blastocatellia > RBC074 > RBC074 > JAFDVL01. The sequence goes on from JAYSTY010000474.1 coordinate 14,208, forward strand.
CCAGAATTACCAAATCCAGATTTCGCTCGGCGGTAAAACTAATGGCTTCATCGAGTGAAATGTGCGGTTCTTTGCCGCCCCGTTTCTGCGCTTTTTTTTCTTCGGCGTGATTGACCAGAATGCGGCGCATCATTTGGGCGGCCAGGCCGAAAAATTGTGCGCGATTGCGCCAGTCAACTTCGCGTTGATTGACCAGACGTAAATAGGCTTCGTGAACTAAGGCTGTGGGTTGCAGGGTGTGATCGGGCCGTTCCCGCTTTAACTGATAAGCCGCCAGTTTACGCAATTCGCCGTAAACAATTGGCAATAATTCATCAAGCGAGGCCTTGTCGCCTGTCTGCGCTTTTTGTAGTAGTTGTGTAACAGCGGGTTGCGTAATCATCATCCTTCCTTACCAAATCAGTTACTTGCAGGGCAGGGGCAACGGCGATTGTCGCTTAACTCAGCGATGATTGCAAAAAAAAGTTGCGCTGACCTGTCCCGCTTTTCCACTGAACTCTGCGTTACTCAAATGATCTGGCAGCCTAATTGATTTATCGTTTAAGCCCACGTCTCCATTAGCCCCATCTTGACAGCTTAACCAGGCTCACACCAATTAGCTGCGAATTACTGACACGAGATATTTGCCAACCGCTTTTCCGGTTCCAATAATCGAAGCAAGAAAAAATTATGCCTAGCAATAAAAATCTAAACCTGTCCACTTACTCCGTTTATTTTACCTTAACTTTCTTTTTCGCCTTATTTTTGACCAGTATGACTGTTGCTCAAACGGTCAATCCGCAACCTATCGTAACGGTTTCGGCGGCGGATTATCGCCCCGATACGGTTGTTGCTGCTGACAGTATTGTGGCGGGGTTCGGCGTTAATCTGGCGACAGGTTCTGAAAAAGGTGAAGACACTGATCCCGCAACGCCCGGCATTCAGCTTCCCAAAAAATTGCAGGGGGCGCGCGTTCTGGTCAATGGAGTAGAGGCAGATTTATTTTACGTCGGGCCAACGCAAATCAATTATTTAGTGCCTAAACAAACTGCACTGGGGACGGCAATTATTCGGGTCGAATCTCAAAATGGAGCATTCATTACCCATGGCACATTACAGATCGGGCAGGTTGGGCCGGGAATTTTTACTGCGACGCAGGATGGAACCGGAGTTCCTTCCGCTTATGTTGTGCGGGTCAAGCCGGATAATTCACAGATCAACGAAACCATTTCCACGTATGACACCGGGACAAGTCGCTTTTTAGCCAAACCAATTGACCTCGGCCCAGCCGACGAAAAAGTTATTTTGATTTTGTTTTTGACGGGCATTCGCAACGCTCCCGATCCCAATGGTGATGGCAACGCGAACGAATCTGTCCGTGTGCTGGTCAACGGGAATGAACTGGTTCCTGCTTATTCCGGCGTCCAGCCAAACTTCATCGGGCTGGATCAGATCAACGTTGAATTGCCGCGTTATTTGCTGGGCAATTCGGCGCTCGACATTCAAATTAAAGTTAATGGAATTTTATCGAATCGCTCCAACATCGAACTGGTTGCGCCGAATTTGACGAATCTGGGCTGGCGTGCGCGTGGCCTGGCTGGACGCACAGTCAGAAATTTTGCTTCGCTTGGTTCATATCTTTTTGCCGCAACGAATGAAGGCGTCTACCGCTCCAGCGATAACGGAGCCAATTGGGTTTTGGGCGGCGGCTTACCAAATGCCACACAATTTTTATCGCTCGCGGTTTACAGCAATATCATTTATGCCGGATCAGAAGGCGGTGGCGTCTGGGTCAGTTATGACAGCGGCACAAACTGGACAGCCTTCAATACTGGTTTAGCGGGCTTGAATTTGACGATTAACGGACTGACCTTTGATGGCGTAACTTTGTATGCCTCCACGAGCGGTGGCGTCTGTCGGTACAATCGCACGCTGAACATTTGGGAAGCGTTGAGCGCCGGATTGTCAGGCGCTAATTCGTTCATCAATAATTTTCTTGTGGATGCAGGCAATTATTATATCGCCACCAATGGCGGTGTGTGTTTTTACAATCGCACCTCAAACATTTGGGAAACATTCAATGGCGGCTTGTCTGCGGGAACAAAAATTCTCACGCTTGCCAGCGCAAATGGTGTGTTGTATGCGGGAACATTTGGCGGTGGTTTGTGCCGCTACAATCGCACGTCAAATCAATGGGAGCCAATCATCACCGGCTTGCCCGCGACTTTAACCGTTTCCTCAATCGTCATTGACGGACGCCGCTGTTTTATCGGCGCGCGCAATGGTGGCGTGTTTGTGACCAATGACGGCGGCGCAACGTGGCAAAGTGTGATTTCGGGATTGACCGCGCCTGATCTGTACGCGTTATGGCTCAGCGGCGGAGCAATTTTCGCCGGAGCGAATCAGGGCGGCGTCTTTGGCGCTCCGTTATCCAGCGGTAATTTTTCAGCCTGGTCGCAATCCGTTGCGCTTAACAAAAATACTTCGCGCGGAATTATCTTAGGCGGGGTAGATTTCTTACTGAACTCGCTGAGCTATACGGTGCTGACACAACCAGGCCACGGCAGCCTGACCGGAACCGCACCAAATTTAGTCTATACTCCTACCACAAATTATTTTGGTAGTGATTCCTTCACTTTCAAGATAAATAATGGCTTGGCAGACAGTCCAGTTGCGACAATCTACATCACTATTTATTCCGGCGGTAACAGTGCGCCGCTCGCTAACTCACAATCAGTTTCGACCAATCAGGGTATATCGAAAGCCATCGTTTTAAGCGCCAGTGATGCTGATGGCGATCCCTTGTCGTATGCAATCGTTAGCGCTCCGACCAAAGGAACACTGAGCGGAGTTGCACCAAATCTTATTTATACACCAAATGCTGGATACGCCGGCGCAGACAGCTTTACCTTCAAAGCAAATGACGGCAAAGCAGATAGCAACATCGCCACAGTTTTAATTACTGTGGTGCAACCCAATCGCGCTCCCGTCATTACAGTTCCTGCGGCGCAAGCTACCACTGTCACACAGGCAGTGAGCTTTAATGTTTCCGCCACTGATCCTGATAATGGGCAGGCTTTGACGATTACTGCGACTGGTGTTCCCTCTGGTGCAGTCTTCAATTCACCTGGCGGTGGAACGGCGACCTTTACGTGGACGCCAGGCGTAGCTGGAACTTATACCGTTAACTTCACGGCGACCGACAGCGGTTCTCCGCAATTAAGCGATAGCAAATCTGTGACGATCACGGTTGCTCCTTCACTGCTTGCTGGTTACTGGTCAAGTTCGCTGATTACAGGTGGCGGCACAGTGCAGGATTTCGCCTTTCTGAATTCAAATGTCATCGTGGGGACGACACTGGGATTATGGCGTTCCGCCGATAATGGCGTGACGTGGACAGCCATTAATGCCGGTCTTCCAGCTGCAAAAAATATTATCAAATTGGTAGTGGTCGGGAATCGCCTGGTGGCAGCCAGCGGCGATGCCAAAATTTATTTTTCTGATGACCTGGGCGCGAATTGGAGTATTGGAGGAACAGGTCTGACGCAAGGCGGAGTAGCATATCCTTTGGGTTCACTGGTAGTATTTGGTTCGCGGCTTTTAGCGTTGATAAATTACACCAATAATGCAGGGAATTTATATTACTCCGATGATGGTGGTGTGAATTGGACGCAGCTTTCAATTCCAACCATAGGGACTTTCTGGTCTGCCAATACCGGAGTCCGCACTATGACGGTTATTGATAATATTGCCTACGGTATTATCGTCCGCTCGGGCGTTGTCACAATTTATTCCTCGCTTGAGGGCGTTACCTGGAAGCCCTTACCAACAAAACCAAATTTTGGACTCAATCAACCTGCCTACGCGTTATCAAATGGAAGTGCTCTTTTCTCATCCGATAGTAGTACGCAGAATGCCTACACAGCCGATGCGGGAGCAAATTGGAAATCGTTAGGATCGCTTCCATATAACTTTACTGATTTGTCAGGCGATGGAGCTTTCACCTTTATTACTGGTAATGGCGCGGTGCAGTTCTCGCCAAATTTTGGTAGCTCGTGGACGGCAATGAATGCAGGCGTTCAGTTTTCTGGCGCACGCATCGTGGTTCACAATAACGGCACTGTTTTTAGTGCAGTTGGCAACACTGTCTACTTCTCACCTGTACCAGTGCCGACGAATCGTCCGCCTGTTTTGACCGTTCCCGCAGCGCAAAGTACAAATCTTGGACAGCCTGTAAGTTTTACCGTTTCGGCTTCAGACCCGGATGCCGGACAAACAGTCACGGTGACGGCTTCAACTTTATCAGGCGCGACATTTGATGCGGCTTCGGGGCAATTTACCTGGACGCCGCCTAAACGCGGAATTTTTCTGGTCAGCTTTGAAGCCGTAGATAATGGGACACCAATTCGTCGCGTCATCAAAAATGTAACGATCAATGTTTCAGGCAATACTCCGGCGGGTTATTGGTCAGTCACCAATCAAGGCTTACCGCAAAATGGTGGAAATACTAACATCAACAATTTGGCTGGAATTAATGGAACTGTCGTCGGATCGGGAGGATTTTTATTCTCAACTTCTGATGGCGGTGATTCCTGGAGACAGGAAACCACTTCGGGGCTTATTGTTGGGCCAAGCTCAGCGAATACGACGCCTGCCTTTGCGGTTGATGGCCAAAAAATTGTCTTCGAAGGAGTTGGCATTTCGCAATTTCAGACCGGACTAACCTATGTCAGGACTGGCAGTAGTTGGAGTACATACACCAATGGTCAATTTGCTTCGAATGTTGCCGCCACGCAGGTCAGGAATTTGATTGTCAACGGTAGCAGCTTTACAGCAATTTTCGGGAGCGTTGATAACACAGGAGGCGCAATCAATTTTTCTTCGGATAATGGGCTGAACTGGAATGTAATTTCTTCCGGCATCCCGAACGCGCCGGCATACCGTGCGATAGAAAAAATTGGCGATAATCTCTTCGCCGCGACGAGTGCTGGCATTTATCGAACTTCAGATAATGGACGCAACTGGACTGTAGTTAATACTGGCTTACCAGCTTCACCGAATGTGAACTTGTTGGCGAAAAATGGAGCGACGCTCTTCGCTACAATTGGCAGCGTTTTATATCGCTCTACCGACCTCGGAGCGAACTGGTCTGTCGCAAATAATACCTTGCCCGGACTTGCAACCATCAAAGCATTGCTTGTCACAAACGATCAATTGTTTGTTGGTACAACCGGATTCACCTATTTCTCAACGGATAACGGAACGACTTTGACGGTGATGAATGCAGGGAACGCGCCAGGCGATATTCGTGCCTTAGCTTCTGACGGTACAAATTTATTTGCGCTCACCTCAGCCGGAAATGTTTATGTGACGCCGTTGCCTGTGCCGCCAAATAATCAGCCGCCGACAATTACTGTTCCTGCGAATAGTACTGTGAACACAGGTCAAGCTGTGAATTTCAATGTTACCGGAGCTGATCCTGACGCGGGACAAACCGTGACAATTTCGGCTTCGGGCTTACCCGCAGGAGCTACATTCAATTCTGGCGCGTTCTCGTGGACACCAGCCACAGCAGGAACGTATCTAGTGAGTTTTACCGCCGCTGATAACGGATCGCCTGTAAAAACCGCAACGAAAACAGTCACGATTACAGTGAATGGCGCATCGCCACAAGCGAACTGGGTCAACATTTCCAGTCGTATTCCGATTCCTAATCCCGGCATTGGGGTAGCATTCGAGAATCTTCAGCATTTTGCCGTAGCTACACTTGGAACAAATTTATTTGTTGCACGGGCGGACGGTGTATATCGCTCAGGGGACGAAGGAGTGACCTGGGCGAAAATTGGGCAGACGCTCAGAGGTGCAAATGGTACAGATGTCGTGCAGAGCTTGTCTGTCGTCGGAACGAATATCTATGCAGGCGTTTATCCAAATCATCTTTTTGTGAGCACTGACAACGGCAACACATGGACAGAGAAAAGTCAGGGCTTGCCAAGTGCCGCTTCATCACTAGCGTCTCCAACGCGTGTCATTGATGCGAATGGAACACTTTTTGTGGTGGATGGAGCGGCTACAAATGGAGTCTTAGTTGGAGCCTTGTATTTTTCCATCACCGGTGGCGCAACCTGGACACGCGCTGCCGCACCTGTGGCGAATGCTTCTGACATCGCTTTGGTCGGAACAAATATTTTTGCAACGGTGAATGGCAATGGTGTCTATCGCTCAACTGATGGCGGCTCCACCTGGACAAAACTAAACATCGCAAGTATCACGTTCGATATCAATGCAGTATTTAGCCTGGTAACAAATGGCGCTCAGGTAGTTGTGGCTACTCAATATAACGGGGTTTTCGTTAGTTCAAATAATGGCGATACCTGGACGAATATTGACACAACATCCGCACTGTCATTAGGGGCTAATAGCGCAACACTTTTTGTCGGAAGGTCTGGCTGGCCTGCTTTCACACCGATTACACCTGTGAATATTAAGACCGCTGATGGAGGTGCGCCTCCTGTTGCAGTCAAAGCATGGGCTTTCAGCAACAATTCGATATTCGCGGTTACAACCAATGGCTTTTACAAATCGCCCTTACCGTAAATTTGAAACTGAACAGAGCACATGAAAATTTAAACCAGGGCAAGCCTTCATCGGGCTTGCCCTTTTTTAGTGTGGGGCAGGTTTTATTTCCCTGGAACTTGTCCCCTTTTTTTCGCTTTCCTGCGTATTGAGGCAGGACAATCCTAAACTTTAGAAGAAATGTTGCCTCACATTGCAGGACTGTTTGGTCATTGGTCAGGGACAACGTTGGTTGGGCTGGTTTGCCAGGAGTTTCAGGGGGAAGCACAGGCAGGCTTAGTCGCGCAATTGACGAAATTCGTTTGCTGACCAATGACCAGGCAGTCTTCAATCAAACTACCGAAAAAGATAAGGAAATAGTATGAAACTCTTTGCCAAAAATTTGCTCTCACTGCTGGTCGAAGTCCTGGGGATGCTTTCACCAATTTCTGGATAAAGCGATGGACTGGAAAATTCAGGAAGGAGGCCGAGAAGGCAAAACGGATACAATGAAATTTCCGTTTTGCCTTCTTCCTTTTAAGCTGAGCTAATTTCTGATCCCGACAGGTTTGCCGGGTAATTCGCTGCGGTAAACTCGCGCGATGCTGTAGGTCGTGCGATGTTCGGGCGCGTAATAAAGTCGCGCAAATAAATCGCCAATAAAACCCAGGCCAAGAAACTGCATTCCGCCTAAAAAAGTCACCGCGCTGAACAGCAGCATCGGCCCATTTTGGATAAAGATGTCTTCGTGCCAGAGCAGCTTTTTGGTTAAGAGCCACAGGGCAATTAAGCCCGCCAGCAAAATCATCAGCCCGCCAATTTTGCCGAAAAAATGTAATGGACGAGCCATATACCGCAACAAAAACCTGATCGTCAAAATATCGAACAAGACCCGAAACGTCCGCGAAATTCCGTAATGCGATTTGCCTGTCGCACGTGGCATATCGGTGATTTCAACTTCAACTATCGAAGCGCCTTCGATATGCGCCAGGGCCGGAATGAAGCGGTGCATTTGTCCATACAGCGGAATGCGCTCCAGAATTTCGCGGCGATACGCTTTGAAGGTCGTTCCGAAATCGTGCAGTGGCACCTCCGAAGCTTTCGCCATCAGCTTGTTCGCCAGTAATGACGGAAACGTCCGCAAAAATCCATCGCGTCTGTTTTGCCGCCAGCCGCTCACGATGTCATAACCCTCAGCAATTTTTTCGATGAAGCGCGGGATGTCTTCGGGCATGTGTTGCTGGTCACCATCCATCGCAATAATAATTTCGCCTGTCGCCCGATCAAACCCTGCCGACAAACCAGCCGTTTGTCCGAAATTGCGTCGCAAACGGATTCCCACCACACGCGGGTCAAGCGCGGCAATTTCCCGCATCCTCCCCTGCGTCTGATCAGTGCTGCCGTCATCCACCAAAATTATTTCGTATTCGTCGCCAATGGATTCCATTACTTTGGTCAATCGTTTGTACATTGGTCTGACGTTGGCTTCTTCATTATGAAACGGGACAACTATTGAATATCGCGGATAATTCATGGCGTTACTTCGTCCAATAATTTGTCAGGGGGAATGTAAATGACCTGATGCCGATGGAGCAGGGGAACTCTTTCAGGTAACTGCACTAATAAATTGCAATTCCAGGCTCGGTGACAGACATTGGTAATTGCAAATCTTTAATACGGCGCAGGAACACGGCTGGTTGCACCAAATATTATCGAATAATGTTTGACATCCTGCGAACCTGGTTCATATCATACGGCAGAGAAGTGGTAAATTTATTTTTATAGGTAAAATAATGCCTGACACTATAGATTATAAGTTGTGCGAATTGCTGCAAATGCGGGGGCGTGCCTCTCAGCTTGAGCTGGCACAGGCGGTTAAGCTCTCGCAACCGGCGGTTGCCGAGCGTCTGCGCAAACTGGAAGAGCAGGGAATTATCAACGGGTATACGGCGGTTGTGAATGCGAAAAAGCTGGGCAGGGACATCACGGCCTTCATCGGAGTTTTCACCAACCATCCGCGTTATCACGAAAGCTTTGTCAAAAGCGTGACCGCGATTGATGAAGTGCTGGAATGTCATCGTGTCGCCGGCACCGATTCGTATTTGCTCAAAATTAAAACTGCCAATACGAGCAGTCTTGATTTATTAATCGCGCGCATTCGTTCGATTAACGGTGTCGAGCGCACACAAACGACGATTGCTATTGCGACGCTGAAAGAAAGCACCCACATCACTCCGGCTCAGCCTGAAGCTGAAGAAACAAAACTAATTAAGCGAGTTAGAAAGGCGAGGAAGTAATTATGACCGCTAACACTGTTGCACCTGTTCGGCTGCCAAATTTTTCACGACGCATTGAGGGCGCTGAAGTTTCTGCCGTGCGCGAGATTTTGAAAGTGACGGAAAAGCCGGAAATCATTTCGTTTGCGGGCGGTTTGCCGGCCCCGGAATTTTTTCCCAAAGCGCAAATGGCACAGGCTTTTCAACAAACGATTTTGGCAGAAGGCGAAAAGGCTTTGCAATATTCGACCACAGAAGGTCACGCACCTTTACGCGAATGGATTGCCGCACGCATGCAAGGGAAGGGACTTGCCGCCGTTGCGAACAATATTTTGATTACCAGCGGCTCACAACAGGGACTGGATTTGCTGGCAAAAGTTTTGGTCAACGCGGGCGACAAAATTATGGTTGAACGCCCGACTTATCTGGCGGCGTTACAAACGTTTTCGTTATTTGAAGCGCGATACATCACCGTTGACAGTGATGATAATGGCATGGATGTTGACGATGCCGAACGAAAGTTGCAGGCCAATCCCGACATTAAATTAATTTACCTTATCCCGAATTTTCAAAATCCTTCAGGAACTACGCTCAGCCTCGAACGGCGGCAGAAGTTGCTGGCATTGGCTGCGCGTTATGGCGTGCGAATTCTTGAGGACGATCCATACGGCGAATTGCGTTATCGCGGCGCATCATTGCCGCCGATTAAATCTTTTGACACCGAAGGGCTGGTAACTTACATCAGCACCTTTTCAAAAACGATTACGCCAGGTTTGCGCGTAGCGTGGCTGGTGGCTGAGCCGAAAATTTATGCGCGGCTCATAATGGCAAAACAGGCCACAGATTTGCACACGAACACGGTTTCGCAATTTGCAGTGTATCGCTATTTGACGGAAAACGATTCCGATCAGCACGTGACCAGCTTGCGCGGAGTTTACGGCGAACGCTGTGCTGTGATGCTGGCTGCGCTGGAACAATATTTTCCCGCTGGCGTGCGCTGGACAAAGCCCGAAGGCGGCATGTTTCTGTGGGTCGAAATGCCAAAGCAGCTCAATACTTCCCAATTGTTGACTGACGCGATTAACGCCAAAGTCGCGTATGTTCCTGGCGCACCATTCTTTGCGAATGAAAAACCGCAAAATTTCCTGCGCTTGAATTTCTCGAACCAAACACCGGAGCGCATTAAACTGGGGATTAAAAAATTGGCGGAAGTATTTGCCCAAAGTGGATTGGGCAATGCCGCTTAAGCTTTAGCGGTAAACCTCCAGCTATTTGTGAATTCCCGGCTTAATATTTTTCTCTCATGGAAATCACTCCCGCGCATGTGTTAAATTTTATCCGGTAAGAACTGGAAATCATTAGCCCTTTGGAGGTTTACATCAACATGCCCATTTACGAATATGCCTGCACAAAATGTGGACATCATTTGGAAGTGTTACAAAAATTAAGCGATAAGCCGCTGTCTCGTTGCCCTGAATGCAAAGGCAAACTGGAAAAACAATTTTCGCAAACCAGCTTTCAACTCAAAGGCACAGGCTGGTACGTGACGGATTACAGCAAGAGCGGTGCCGATAAAAAAGACAAAAAGTCAGAGCCGAAAACTGACGAAAAAACCGAAAAGACCGAGCAGAAAACTGAAACGAAAACTGAAACCAAAGCTGAGACAAAAACTGAGAAGAAGGCTGATAAGAAACCTGAACCTGCCGCTGCCTGAATGTCTGGTTTCGCACAGGCAGACACGGCGATTCATAATTAGAGGTAGTAGTTATGCAATCACTGATCACGCTCAACGAGCAACCGTTTCCGATGCTGCGAATTCATTTTCGCGCCTCGGTGGTTTTATGTTTTTTGCTGGCAGGCCTGAGTCAAATGATTCTGGCACAGGCGGGTCGTAATCTCACTACCTCGCGCCGTACGACGACGGTTCCACTGATCGTCAGATTTACTGAAGATACAACCAAGCCGCGCCCCTTACTTGCCGGACACAAAGCGCAGGCAGAAAATGAGAAAGTGCTGACCAGAGATAAGATTGAGCTTTTTGATGGCGGTGTGCCACAAAAAATTGAATCGCTCGCGCCTGATCCGAGTCCGGCCCGCATCGTGATCCTGATGGACAATTCGGCGACGTTACCGACGGATGTCAAAAAGCTTGCGGCTGTGCCTGCGGCCTTCGCGCCGGAAATTTATGAAGGTGACAAAGTGATGGTAATTGGTTATGACCTGAAACCTGAAATCATCACGGAATTCACGGATAAACCCGAAGAATTGCAAAATACTTTGGCGCTGTTGCGCAAGTCTGACACCCCGCGTTTATTCGACGCGTTGGATGTGGCGATGGAAGATGTGTTGCGTCCGGCGGTGGGCTATTCCAAGCGCGTGATCGTGGTCGTGACGGATGGTTTAGACCGCGCCAGTAAAGTCAAATTCGAGAAAATACTCAGCACGCTACAAGACGAAAATATTACAGTTTATGCAATTCAGGTCAAAGACCGGACACGCGGTGCACTGCGTAAAGACGCGCCCAAACCAGTTGATTGTCTGGAGCAGTTAACGAGTGGCACCGGCGGGAAAATCTTCTCAATTGACGGCGACATTCGGGAAGCAGTCAAAGAAATTTGTGATGAACAACGTAACGAGCGATATTCGCTGACTTACTATCCCGAGGGCGTCAACGTTATCAACAAACGGTATTTATTACTCTCTTCTTTCGATCACAGCGTCGTCACACGCCTCAAGGGATTTCATCCGCCGCACCAATACTAAAATGTCTGTGGTCAGTACCGTCTGCAGTAGCGGGCGGGTCAGGCGGTGGAAACTGACTTATGGAAAATGAACAACCAGCTTGCGGCGATCCGGCGATCCGGGTGACGATGATGCCGAAAGATACCAATTACTCCGGCACGATTTTTGGCGGAGTAATTTTGAGTTATCTTGATTTGGCTGGTGCGGTTGAAGCCCGTAAACATGGCAATAAATTATTTGTGACAGTGGCAATGCGCGGCGTCGAATTTATTGCCCCGGTTTTTGTCGGTGATCTGGTGAGTTTTTATACGCGCACGCAAAAGCTGGGACGCACCTCCATCACAGTTGATATTGTGGTCGAAGCCATTCGTCAGGGAGGCAGCGGCGAAAAAGTGCGCGTGATGGAAGCCGACGTTGTGTATGTTGCCGTGGATGAGAATCGCCGCCCTGTTCCCATTAAAGATTAACAATTACCCCACCCTTAACAAATAATTCAGCTTGAGTATTTGTGCTAATCCAGTGTAAAACTATCCAACTTTATCGCTTCGCGGATTCATTGCCCCCAATCTGAGCGTCGGATTTGAATAATAAAATGCAGGAAGGTCTATGAGTCAAAAACAAGAATTACTTAATAAAATTACTAATCGCAGCGCGCGCATTGGTGTCATTGGCATGGGTTATGTGGGGTTGCCGTTAGCCGTCGAATTCGCCCACGCAGGTTTTCGGGCGACCGGGTTTGAAGTGGATGCCAAAAAAACGGAGACAATCAACAGCGGAAACTCTTACATCATTGACGTGCCGTCAGAGCAGGTCGCCGAACTGGTCAAAGCAGAGCGCTTAAACGTGACGCTGGATTTTGCGGCGCTGGCAAACATGGACATTATCATCATTTGTGTCCCGACGCCGCTGCGTAAAACCAAGGAGCCGGATGTTTCATTCATTCTGGCGGCGGCAGAAAAAATCCAGGCTTCGTTGCGACCGGGGCAACTTATCATCCTCGAATCTACAACTTATCCCGGCACGACCGACGAAGTGTTGCGCCCGATGTTCGATGAAAAAGGTTCCGTCCTTGACCAGGATTATTTTCTCGCGTTTTCGCCCGAACGAGTTGATCCGGGCAATCCACAATTTCAAACAAAAAATATTCCTAAAGTCGTGGGCGGAGTGACCGCCGACAGCGGAGACATTGCCGCCGCAGCTTATCAATGCGTAGTGAACAACGTCCATCGCGTCGGTACGGCACGCGCCGCAGAAATGGCGAAATTACTTGAAAACACATTCCGCGCCGTTAACATCGGCATGGTGAATGAGCTTTCGCAACTTTGTTACACGCTGGGCATTGATACGTGGGAAGTAATCGAAGCCGCCGCGACTAAACCGTTTGGCTTTATGGCGTTTTACCCAGGGCCGGGCATTGGCGGACACTGCATCCCGCTGGACCCGCATTACCTTTCGTGGAAAGCTCGCATGCATGGTTTTGAAGCGCGCTTTATTTCGCTCGCCGAAGAGGTCAATTCGACCATGCCGCAACACGTCGTTGAATTAGTCTCGAATGGTTTGAATAAACATCGCAAGGCCGTCAATGGCTCGAAAGTTTTAGTGCTTGGCGTGGCCTACAAACGCGACATTGATGATATGCGCGAAAGTCCGGCGCTGGGCATCATCGAAAAAATCGAAAAGCTTGGCGCTCATGTCACTTTCCACGATCCGCACGTTAACCAGGTGATCCTGGAAAATGGCGAGCGAATGTGGAGCGTCGAATTGACGGAACAGGCTGTGACCGAAGCCGATTGTGTCGTTATTGTCACCGATCACCGCAAAGTTGATTATCGCTGGATCGCCGAACGCGCAAAATTAATCGTTGACACGCGCAACGCAACCCGCGATCTGAAAAATACTGAACTGGCTGAAAAAATTATTCGGCTGTAAGGATGTCAGATGCTGGATGTCGGAGGTTAGATAAGGAAGCTGTCCTAACATCTAACCTCCGACATCCAGCATCTTTTGCATTTATGTCCATAAAATTACTCGCGCTCGACATTGATGGCACGTTGCTGAATCGCAAAAGCGTTGTCACTCCTCGCGTGCGCGAAGCCCTGGACGAGGCGCAAAGTCGAGGGGTTTTAATTGCCCTCGTTACTGGTCGCCGCTTCAGTTCCGCCCGTCCAGTTGTGCAGGAATTGGAACTTTCGATTCCGCTCGTTTCTCACAACGGCGCTCTCACCAAAAACATCAGCACGCTGGAAACGATTCAATATCACCCTTTTGCCAGCGAAACTGCCCGCGAAGTGATTCAGCTTGGGCGTGATTTCAAGGCCGATATTATTTGCTGTGACGATCCGCACGGAATGGGCGTAATGGTGATGGAAGGATTTTCACCGGAAAATCGGGCGCTGGAAATGTACCTGAAAAAATATTGGGATTCCGTCGTCGAAGTTCCTGACCTGCTTGCTTACCTCCAGCACGCGCCGATTCAAATTATGTTTTCCGGCACCTGCGATCACATGGATAAATTTTGTCAGCAGCTTGAAGCAATGATTGGTGAACGCGCAAAAATTTTCCAGACTCGGTATCGCAAATTTGATTTAACGATAGTTGATGTGATTAGTCCATCAGCTTCTAAAGGTGAAGCCGTCGCAGACCTGGCGCGAACTCATAATATCGCCCAAGCCGAAGTGATGGCGGTGGGCGACAATCACAACGATTTGCCAATGTTGTATTACGCCGGAATTGGCGTCGTGATGGCGAATGCTGAGGACGAGTTGAAAAATTTAGGCTTCAACCTGACCGCCTCAAATGAAGAAGATGGCGTTGCTCTGGCCATTGAAAAATTTATCTTGTCAGCCGCACAATAAACACTATAAAAGTCGAACTAAACATCGGGCAGAACTCTCCAAAGCTTACTCATCCGAGCGAAAGCCGCTATAATGAGCGGGAAATGGAAAATAATCAGACCTTCAAAGAAGTTCCGTTACGCCCACTCGGTAACACTGGCATCAACGTTTCTGCGCTGGGACTTGGCGGCTATCATCTGGGCACAATCAAAGATGAAAATGAGGCGGTGCGATTAGTTCACGCGGCGATTGCGGCGGGTGTTACTTTTATGGACAACGCCTGGGAATATCACGACGGACGCAGCGAAGAGCTAATGGGCAAAGCGCTGGCGGATCGCCGTGACAAAGTTTTTCTGATGACGAAAGTTTGTACGCATGGCCGCGACCGCAAAATTGCGCTGCAACAACTGGAAGATTCCTTGCGCCGTTTCAAAACAGATTATCTGGATTTGTGGCAAGTCCACGAAGTCGTTTATGACAACGACCCGGATTTACATTTTGCGCCTGATGGAGTCATTGAAGCGATGGAGCAGGCGCGACGCGAGGGCAAAGTTCGCTTCATCGGGTTCACTGGTCACAAAGACCCAAACATTCATTTGCAAATGCTGGCGCGAAAATATCCGTTTGATGCCTGTCAGCTTCCACTAAATTGTTTTGACGCAACCTATCGCAGCTTTGCGCAACACGTGTTACCTGAACTTGCGCGACAGGGGATTGCGGCTATCGGGATGAAAAGCATCGGCGGCGGCGGCGATATGGTCAAAGCAGGTGCGGTGACAGCCGAAGAAGCCCTGCGCTATGCGCTGAGTTTGCCTGTTGCCACAGTTGTGAGCGGCATTGAATCGCCGGCAGTCTTACAACAAAATTTGCGTGTCGCAGGTGGCTTCACACCAATGAGCGAGGCCGAGATGCAGGCACTACGTGATCGTTGTTCGGTGCTGGCCGGAGACGGACGTTTTGAGCTTTATAAATCTTCGATGAAACACGATGGGCCGGTTGGTCGCAGCCAGCATGGCTTTGCGGCTCCAACCGTACTTCCGGTGTGAGAAGTCTGAGTAGTTCCCCATTTAGATTTTCTTTGCGGCTGTGCCGCCCGGATGTGCGGAAAGGCTGTGCCTTTCCGGCAGTAAAATACTCTTCGGGCTACGCCCAATAATTGCCTTGATTACTTACATTGCTAGTAGCAACGCTTACACATTAAAATTGACAAAACGGGCGCAGCCCTTTCCCCTTGACCGACCGGAAAGGCGGAGCCTTTCCGCACATCAGGCGGCACAGCCGCAAATTTGGAACTACAGCGGCTATTCCGCTTCTTTCTCTTTCAGCAACAAACTATAAATTTCTTTTTTTGAAACGCCGCGTATGCGTGCCAGTTGCTTCATTGCGTCATTGCGGCTCAGGCCTGCATCTTTCATCAATTGTGCAAGCTGTTCGTTCATAGACGAATTGTTTTGCAGCGTCAGATTTTCTTCTTTACTCGCCCCGGCAATGACCAGCGTCATTTCTCCGCGTGGTTCGCTGCCCTGCAATTCGGCGCTGATTTCTGCGAGCGTGCCGCGGATAAATTGTTCGTACAATTTCGTGATTTCGCGGGCGAGCGAAGCCTGACGATTACCTAAAACCTCTCTTGCTTCGGACAAAGTTTCTTTGATGCGGTGCGGAGCTTCGTAACAAACTATCGTTTCTCTCACGCTTTGTAATTCGACTAATTTTGCGCGTCGTGCCTGTCGTTTGGCGGGCAAAAATCCTACAAATAAAAAAGCATCTGTCGGTAAGCCCGAAGCAATTAGTCCTGCAATCATCGCCGTTGCGCCAGGGATCGGAATCACGCTGATGCCCGCGTCAATGGCGGCGCTTACGATGCGATAAGCCGGATCAGAAATGCCTGGCGTTCCGGCGTCAGTAACCAGCGCGATGCTGGCGCCGCTCAACAAACGCGCCGTTAATTCCTGAGCGCGTGATTGTTCATTATGTTCGTGATAGCTGACGGTAGGTTTGCTGATGCCGAAATGATCCAGCAGCTTGCGCGTATGCCGCGTATCTTCGCAGGCAATCACATCCACTTCTTTGAGGACGCGCAACGCTCTGAGCGTGATGTCTTCAAGATTGCCAATTGGTGTGGCGACAAGATAAAGGGGCATAAATTACGACGGGGCGAAAAAGTGACGGGGCGACGAGGCGATTGGTAAAAGCACGTTCACTAGGTCGCACGTGAAGTTTTGGAAACAATCACAACCTTTACAGGTGTACTCTGTCCCGTACAAGAGAGGTTGGGTGGCTTTTCGATTTGTAAGAAACCTCTTTTACAAACAGCCTTATTTTGAAAGATCATTTACTCGGCGTTTGTAGATTCTGAATTTACCTGGCACATTCAGCAAAAATACTCTTTCCTCTGTAGTGTCATCCCCTGCATAAAAAAGTAAATCTTTCCTGCCATCTTTGTTGAGATCGCTAACCAAGACAAGCGCGTAAGACCAATAATCTGCTTGCTCTGTGCCATATTGATAGCGAAAGACATTTTTCGTTTTGTGCCGGTGTGCTGTTTGTAGATCAAATGCAATCCAATGTTTCTCGGTTTTTATAATAGAGTGCTTTCGACGTGACCATTTTTTGCCACGAACGATATAAGTGTGTGGCAGAATTTTGACAAGGTGTCCGTCACCGTCCAAATCAATTGAGATTGGGTTTGTACTATTAAAGGCAAGCCTGTCTTTGTCACTGATGTTTTGCCCATTAGCGACCACAACAAAGATCATTACAATTAGAGTTAATGATAATAATATTTTCACGAGATACCAATTGCCACCCAACGCCATGTCATGCGGCATTTTGGTTTTGTACTGCCTTTATTGCATCTTGAAATGAAATATCGCCGCCAGTGCCATCATCCGCAAATAGATAATAGACTTTGTTGCAGTGAAAACACTGAAAGCCCCAACCATCCATATAGAATTTTGTATATGGCCCAAGCCTATTTGAGCATTTTGGACAATACGAATTATGGAATTTATCCCACTGGATGCCGAATTTATGAAATAAAACTGGCGTAAGTTCTATTAGCTTTTTACGAAGGTAGAAAACATATGATAGTAGTACTGATATTGCTAGGAATTCAAAGCTTATTGTCACCAATAATAACCAAAAAGATAGTCGGCTGGCTAACCAGTGGTACACCGCAGGAATGTACAACACTAGAAGTGTGCATCCTGATGCAAGAAACCACTTTATGCCTTCTTTTAGTGGCTCTGTCACTACTGTTTTTTTTATTTCTTCTTTAGTATCCATAGTTTCGGATCACCGATTTGTCACATAACATAAATTTCGCCCATCGCGTTTTATTCTTTCCACAAATAAATTCCGCCCATCATTCCAAGCGTATTGGGGATGGTCGAAACGTCCGCTGGAAGTTTGAATTTGATGTTTTCGGCATTGCCTCCGCCGATGTACAGGTGATTAAAATTGATGAGGGTGCGCAGCGTCTCAATGGCAATTCGCACGCGTTTGTTCCAGCGTTTTTTGCCCACGTCCTGGAGCGTTACTTCGCCGAGTTGTTCTTCATAGGTTTCATCGTGGCGAAACGGATGATGCGCGAATTCCATGTGCGGTAACAATTTTCCATCTTCAAACAAACTTGATCCCAAACCTGTACCCAGCGTAATTACCATCTCCACACCTTTGCCACCAAATTTATTGATGGCTGCCAGACCTTGTAAATCGGCATCGTTCAGCACGCGACAGGGCTTACCAAATTGTTTTTGTAAGGCATTGGCTAAATCAAAATTGATCCAGGGTTTCGTGCCGAGGTTATGGGCGGTAAATATTTTCCCGTTGCGGACTACGCCGGGAAAGCCGACAGAAATGCGCTCGTAATCAGGCGCGTAAGGCGGAATCAGCGCCACTAATTCTTTGAGCTTGGTCAGCATTAATTTGGGCGGACAATTTTCCGGCGTCGGGATGCGCAAGCGCTCCGTAACCATATTGCCTTTGCCATCAAGGATCGAAGTCTTTAAGCCCGTGCCGCCAATATCAATCGCCAGTGTAAACGGGCCAATGAGTTTTGCTTTTTTCACGGGGGCTTTGGGCGCGATTTTTTTTGCTGTCATTCTTTCTGCTCCTGCTTCGGGTAAAGTTTAGGGTACAATCGTGGGCAGAGATTACATCAACACTAAAGGAGCTTGCCAGATGCTGCGTGCATTTTTTTTAGTTGCGCTTATTTCCCTGAGTTGTTCGTCACAACCTGCTACGTCCGTGAACCCTGCTCAGACCGCCGTTGCACAGGCTGTTGCCGCTAAGCCAGCAGTGAAAGAGGCTGCGCTGACGGCGGCGGAATTTGCGCAAATCATTGAGCGCGTTTCCGAAGCGAATGGTTATTTTGATACTGACAATTTGATTTCCAACGAATCGTCTTATTTGCACGTGATGGGCAAGCTGCGCAAATTGAATGTCACGGGTGGCGCTTATATCGGCGTTGGCCCGGATCAGAATTTTTCTTACATCGCGCAGATTCGTCCAACGATAGTTTTCGTCTCGGATATTCGACGTGATAACCTGCTGCAACATTTATTTTTTAAATCGCTGTTTTCGCTGGCGCACAATCGCGTCGAGTTTTTGTGTTTACTTTTTGGCAAGCCACTACCTGGCGAGATCAGCAAATTAAGCATTGATGAAGTCGTGCAGTTGCTTGAAAAAGCTCCCGCTGAGCGCAAGCGTTTTGAAACTACGCAAACGAATATTGCCGCGCGGCTGAAAACCTTTGGCGTGAAGCTGAATGATAAAGACCTCGCCACGATCAATCGCATCCACGAAGAATTTTTTTCCAATGGACTGGATTTAAAATTCACCAGCCACAATCGCTCATCGCGTTCGTATTATCCGAATTACCGTGATCTGTTGCTCGAAAAAGATTTGACTGGCAAACAGGCAAATTACTTGGTCAACGAAGCTGATTTTCAGTACGTGAAATCACTGGAAGACCGCAACCTGATCATTCCGGTCGTGGGCAATTTAGCGGGCGAAAAAGCTTTGCTCGAAATTAGCAAAATCCTGAAAGAACGCGGCGAAAAGGTCACGGCTTTTTACACTTCCAACGTGGAATATTACCTGATGGGAGACGGCACATTTGATCGTTTCGCCGAAAACGTAAAGCGTCTGCCAATGGAAAAAAATGGCATGATTATTCGCAGCGTTTTCAGTGGTGGTTATGGGCGGCATCCGCAATCGGTAGCGGGATATTACAGTACGCAATTGCTGCAACCGCTGGAAAGTTTTGTGAAGGGGAATTTCCAGGGCTATCGGGATTTGATTACGCAGGACTCTTTAGAGTTAAAGTGACTCATGGGCGCTGATATTGAGCGCGGCACACTTTAGCCATAAAAATATGCAGGACTTTTAGGTTGATAAAATTTTTGCGGTCAGGCTATAATCCACGCGATTCGTAAGCTGATAAGCGGTCAGCATCCACAATCAAAATTTCAGGTTTCTCAAAAAACATATTTATCGAAGCGCTGCTCGCACGAAAGCACCGCCACTTTGCTCCCGGTTATTGTATTTTTCCGCCCAAGCCTCCTTAAAATAAATTCAGGACACGAGATGTATCGCGTTATTAATCTGTTTGTTTGTCTGGTACTAATTTTTTCCCTCTCTGTTGCGCTGGTGCTAAAAGCTGAAGCGCGTGGCACAGCTACTCCGACCCCCGTCGTTATTGCTGTGGCCGATATTGAATCCCAGGTTTTCCAAGCCATCAATCGTGTGCGTGAACAAAATCATTTGCCGCTTCTGATGCTGGCAAAAGATTTAGGGGCAGTGGCTCGCTTTCATAGCAAAGATATGGCGGCACGCGATTATTTCAGCCACGTTTCTCCCGAAGGCGACAACATGCAAAAACGTATTGAGCGGGCCGGGATTACGAATTGGAATCGGCTGGCTGAAAATCTGGCCAGTAATTTTGGCCACGCTGACCCTGTTTCTGTGGCGCTCAAAGGTTGGCTGGAAAGCCCGCATCATCTGCAAAATATTCTCGACAAAAATGTAACTGAAACGGGGATTGGCGTAGCTGTAGATGCCAAAGGCCGGGTTTATTTGACGCAGCTTTTTGTTAAGAGAAAAAACTGACTTGCAAGTTCCTTCCTTCGCTAAAATCAATTGGACATTGGAAATATTAGGGCGTCGCGCCGATGGCTACCACGAACTCAGGACGATTTTGCAAACTGTCGCGGTGCACGATGATTTGTTTTTTTCTCCGGCTGAAAGTGGCATCGAATTGAGTTGCGACAATCCTGAAGTGCCGTGCGATGAAACAAATTTGATTTATCGTGCCGCGCAACTCTTACAGCAATTAACCGACTGCAACAAAGGCGTAAAAATTGCTTTGCAAAAACGGATTCCGCTCGGAGCCGGATTAGGCGGAGGCAGCAGTAATGCCGCGATTACCTTACTGGCATTGTCACAGTTATGGGAACTGGCAGTCGCGCCGGACGATTTATTCAGGCTTGGTTCGCAATTAGGAGCCGATGTGCCATTTTTCTTTTTTGGCGGCACTGGCATTGGGATTGGGCGCGGCGACGAAGTTTACCCGATGACCGACATTACGGCGGAAAACCTGTTACTCGTCAATCCGGGAATCAATGTTCCAACCCGCGAAATCTATCGAAATTTACCTTCTCAGTTGACAAGCCCAGCCACTCTGAATAAGATGCCCCTTTCTTTGCAGACCGCTTATGCCAGCATGCGGTGGTCGCAGTTGAAATTACGAAACGACCTCGAAGGTCCGGCCTTCACTCTTTATCCGCGGATAAAAGAAGTCAGACAGCAGTTAATTGATTTGCAGGCAAATGCTGTTTTAATGTCGGGGAGTGGTTCGACAGTTTTTGCGGTCTTTGAAAGTGAGGCGGCACGCGCTGCGGCGCAGGCTGAATTGAGTGGAAATGGCTGGTGGTGCGCCGCGACGCGCACACTAAGCCAAAATGAGTACCAGGCTGCCATCACGAAAGATTTTAGATTTTAGGTTGCGGCGCTCCGCAATCCAAAAAAGTTACTGGGGAGTCGCCAAGTGGTAAGGCAGCGGCCTTTGAAGCCGCCATTCCCAGGTTCGAATCCTGGCTCCCCAGCCATTTTTTTGTCTGCCTGCTGCTCAACTGAGTAAGCTCTGAGTGCTGGCGGTACAAAATTTTCTTAGTGGTTACGTGAATCGTTTACAAGTATTTTCTGGCAATGCTAATCGTCCACTGGCGGAAGAAATCTGCCAGTATTTAGGTATCCCGTTAGGGCGTGCCAATACTACGCGTTTCCCGGACGGTGAATTTAATTTTCAGATCCTTGAAAATGTGCGTGGTAGTCACGTTTTTATCGTGCAACCGACCTGCCCGCCGGTAGACACAAATTTGATGGAGTTGCTGATTATGATTGATGCTTTCAGTCGTTCGTCGGCTGATCGTATCACGGCAGTAATTCCTTATTATGGTTACGGACGCGGAGACAAAAAAGATAAACCGCGCATTGCGATTTCGGCTAAGCTGGTCGCCAATTTGATTACGACTGCCGGAGCGGATCGCGTTCTGGCCGTTGATTTGCACGCGCCGCAAATTCAGGGTTTCTTTGATATTCCGTTCGATCACCTGTTCGCTTCACCTGTGATGATTGAGTATTTTACGAAGCAGCAGATTGAAAATTTAGTGGTAGTTGCACCTGATCCTGGCGGGGCGGAAAGAGCCAGAGCCTATGCCAAACGGCTGAACGCGGATTTTGCGATTGTTGACAAACGCCGCGATAAATCCAAGCCCGGACATGCCGAAGCCGAAATAATGAATGTGATTGGCAAGGTTGAAGGGCGCAATGTGCTGATTGTGGATGATATGGCGGACACTGCCGGCACGTTGACGAAAGTTGCCGAAGCGTTAAAAAAAGAGGGCGCGAAAAGTATTGTTGCCAGTTGCGTCCACGCGGTGCTTTCTGGCAATGCGATAGAAAGAATTGCTAAATCTCCGCTGGAGAAAGTCGTGATTACTAATTCCGTACCAGCGGAAAAGGCCTATGCTTCTACACAATATGAATGTCTGAGCATTGCGCCAGTACTTGCCGAAGCAATCAAATCAATTCACGATGAAACTTCGGTCAGCCGATTGTTTATTTGAGTTTTTAGTTGGGAGTTACGTTTATGAGTATTGATACAAGTATTTCCTTGAATGCCCAGCCGCGCACTGCTAATGGTGGCAATGCGGCCGGTCGTTTGCGTCGGGCAGGATTCATCCCTGTGACAATTTATGGCGGCGGACAGGGCGCTGTGGTCGCCTCAGTTAACCGCCGGGAACTGGGAGTTTTGATTCGCGCCCACGGTCGCCATGCAATTATTACGCTGAATTTCGATGGCGTCGCCGCTCCGGTAAAGATTTCCGAGATGCAACTTGACCCGGTCAAAAGTGCGGTCAGGCATCTCGACCTGCAAAGAATTTCGCTGACCGAAAGATCAGAATTTGAAGTTGATCTGAAAATTGTCGGCGAGTCGGAAGGCGTAAAAATCGGTGGCGGTATTCTGGATGTGGTAGCGCATAAAATTAAGCTGCGCTGTTTGCCTGGTGATTTACCCGAACATTTTGATGTTGACGTGACCGCGCTGGGGCTTGGGCAACATTTTCGCGCGGGTGAGATCAGCCTTGATCCTGATAAATTCCAGCTTGTGACGGATGCCGATGCGATTATAGTGAATGTGGTCGCTCCGAAGACAGAAGAAGTTGTCGCTGAAGCGGCGGTAGCTGAGCCGGAAGTGATTAAGAAGGGCAAGGACGATAAGAAGTAATACGGTTGTTCATGTTTCTGATTGTCGGCTTAGGCAACCCGGGTGAAAAGTATGAGCGAACGCGCCATAACTGTGGTTTTTTTGTCGTTGATGAATTAGCGCGTCGCAATGCAAAAACTATCCGAGTTGCTGAGTGCCAGGCGCTGAGTGCCAAAGTTATGCTGGCGGGCAAAGATGTTTTACTTGTCAAACCGCAAACTTTCATGAATTTGAGTGGAGTTGCGGTTGTGGCTTTGATGAAGAAGCATGAAATCAACGCGGCTGACATTTTGATAATTAGTGATGATGTGGCTTTGCCGCTGGGACAAATTCGCCTGCGCCGTGAAGGCAGCGCGGGTGGGCAGAACGGCCTGAAATCAATCATCAAAGAAATTGGGACGCAACAGTTTCCGCGTTTGCGGATTGGGATTGCGTCGGATCATCCGATCAAAAATCTTTCAGACTTTGTGCTGAGCGAATTTAGTAAAACTGAGCGCCCTGTTCTGGCAGAAACAATTTTGCAGGCTGCGGATGCAGTCGAAGTTATTTTAACCAATGGCATTGCCGAAGCGATGTCCAGATTTAATTGAATGATAATCTTTTATCATTCTCTCCTTGCTCGAACCTGTCATCGTTCGGGCTGGCTAAATCCATAAGGAGGATTAGTTTGAGAACCTACGAAATAGTTTTCATCGCGGCTCCTAATACGACCGAAGATGATTTAAATAAACTCAATTCACAACTTGAGCACATTGTTGCTGACTTAGGTGGCACAATCACCAAAACGGATGTTTGGGGACGGCGTAAGCTTGCTTACAATATTGAAAAACATGACGAAGGGATTTATGTTGTCCTTTATATCGAAGGCAGCGGTAAGGAAATTGCTGAAGTCGAGCGCCGCTTACGGGTTAACGATTTAGTGATTCGTTATATGACCGTTCGCACTGATGAGGACATCAAGCGTGCCGCGAAATTGAAAGCACGTCGTAAGACGAGTTCAGTTCCCACGGTTGCCGGAGACTCTGATCCCGAAGGTGATATGGATGATGAAGACGATGATCCGCCAGTGGATGATCCGCCACCTAATTAGTGGGCAGAGAGGGCAGACTATTTAAGCTTTTAGCCTGAATATTCCCTCGCAACCAGCAACAGTTCAGACTGAAATTATTGATTTGAATTATTTGAAGGAAACAACAATGCCAAGAATGAATGACAGAAATGATTCGACAGCCAGAAGGTCTCCCTCCAATGGGGGCGGCGGTGGGGGCAATGGTCGCCGTCGTCGCAGTTCCAAGCTGTCGGCAGAAAAAATTGATTATATTGATTACAAAGACTATAAAATGCTGCAATCTTTCCTGACCGAAAACGGCAAGATTCTGCCAGCACGTCTTTCCGGCGTCAGCGCCCTGCAACAACGCAAAGTAGCTGAGGCAATCAAGCGGGCACGCATTATTGCGCTCCTGCCTTATGTCCAGGCCTAAGCGCAGGCGTCACAGTTAAGGAGTTTTAGTTATGCAAATGGAGCTTTTATTACGTGAAGACGTAGAGCATTTGGGATTGCGTGGCGAATTAGTCAAGGTGCGTCCCGGTTACGGTCGCAATTTCCTGCTGCCGCGTGGGCTGGCAGTACAGGCGACGAACGCCAATATCAAAGCGATCAGCAAACAGCGTGATTCTTTGCTGAAAAAAGTAGCGGCAGATAAATCAGCGGCTGAGGCGCAAGCCGCACTCATTCAATCCATCAAGCTCGAATTCGTGCGCAAAGTCGGCGAACACGGCGTGTTATATGGTTCCGTGACCTCCATGGATATTGCTGAAGCCGTCGCCGCCAAAGGCTTTGAACTGGATCGGAAGAAAATTCAACTGGCTGATCCCATCAAAGAAATCGGCGAATTTGAAATTCCGGTTAAGCTGCACCGTGAAGTAACTGCGAACCTCAAAATCGTCGTCAAAAAAGAAGAAGTCTAAATCCGATCTGGATAATTTTCGCCATCTTTGAGATAGCGGAGCGCCGAGCGAACCCTGCTCAAGCTCCGCTCTTTTCTTGCGGGCTAATGTGAGGCAAACGTGATGACTGATGCAATCATCTGGATCGGTGCCTTGATTGTCGTGGCACTGATGTTTTGGTCAGTGCTTTACGAACAGCGTAAGCGGGCGCGCATGACCGATGAAGAATATCAAAAACATGCCCGTGAAGAACGTGGCCTGGTTAGTCAGGGAATGATGGCGTTAGATCAAATTGCATTTCGTCCGCAGGCGAAAGCCGCCATCGAATATCAGCAGGATAAAAAGCAGGGGCAAACTCCTGATCATCAGGTGGCAGGAGAAAAGCTTGTCGCCGATGATTATCAGGCGTCAGATGACACCAGGTAACGCCGTTTTCCCGTGTCTGTTTTGAGCGGTAAAAATCCGCTCAATTACCTTCCACTTACTACTGCACAACCAATGGCAAAGGATTCACCTTTTGACCGAGCATTACCGAGCAATATTGAGGCTGAGCGTTCCATCCTCGGTGCAGTGCTGCTCGACAATCAAACGATCAACCAGGCGGCGGAAATGTTGCGGCGCGATGATTTCTTTCTCGACTCGCACCGCCGCATCTTCGACAAAATGCTCCTGTTGATGGAGCAGGGCCGCGCGATTGATCCCATTACCTTGCAGGACGCACTTAAAAATGCCGGCGACCTGGAAATGATTGGTGGAGCCGCCTTCATCGCTGCCTTAATTGATGGGGTTCCGCGCTTTTCCAACATCGAAGAGTATTGCCGCATCGTCAAAGGCAAATCCATTGTCCGCAAATTAATTACGACCTCGAATCAGATCATGAATCGCTGTTTCGATGCCGAAGACACACCGGATGTTTTGCTTGACGAAGCCGAACGCTCAATCCTGGCGATTGCTGAAGACCGCATCAGACAAGGTTTCGTCCCCATCAGCGAAGTCGCTCATAAACAACTTCAGCACATCGAAGAAATCGCCGGGCGCGAGCAATTAGTTACCGGGATTGCGACGGGTTTTCGTGATTTGGATTATATGACTTCTGGTTTGCAGCGGGGCGATTTGATTATCGTGGCTGCCAGGCCGTCAATGGGGAAATGTTTGGCGTATGATGCAGAAATTGTCCTGGCTGATGGCAGCATTGTCACGATTCAGGAGCTTTATCAGAGGAAAGCCGCGCATTTATTAACGTTGCATAATAATTGGAAACTAGGCTTTACAGCGCCCAGCGCCTTTATTGATGATGGCATCAAACCTGTTTTCAAAGTTACGACCAAATTAGGGCGGACAGTTGAATCCACGATCACGCATCCGTTTTTGACGTTTGATGGCTGGCGAAAATTAGGCGAATTAAAAGCGGGCGATAAAATTGCGGTTCCGCGTGAAATAAATATTTTCGGGCAAGCTCAGCTTAGTGACAATCAAATTAAAATTCTTGCCTACCTGATTGGTGATGGATGCCTGACACAACAAGCGCCAAATTTTACGAATACAAACGCAGCGATTCAGTCTGATTATGCGCAAGCCGTAGCTGAATTTCCTGGCCTAAAATTGCGCAAGGCTGTTTCGCATTCTGGCGCGCCTTCTTTTTTTGCGACAGGAGATTTGG
Organism: Blastocatellia bacterium; assembly: GCA_043719385.1. Classification (GTDB taxonomy): domain Bacteria; phylum Acidobacteriota; class Blastocatellia; order RBC074; family RBC074; genus JAFDVL01. The sequence continues at coordinate 40,971 of JAYSTY010000474.1, forward strand.
ATTTTATTCGTGCCGGACGAAAAATATTTGCGGAACGGTTGCGTGCCATTTTTTCGACTAAGCCGCGTGGCACAAAGCGGCAATTAGCACTCTATTTGGGAATTAGCGCTGCGCTGATTGAGTCCTGGCTCAAAGCTGAATCGGTGCCAGCACCAGAAGTTTTCAAGCGGCTTTGTCAGACACTAAATAAAAATCCTAATGAACTCGCACCTGATGGCTTAGCTGCCATTAGAAAGAGCAGTAAAAATTCTTTGACCTTATGGCTTGAAGCGCTTGGGCTATGGGGCAAAAACGCACATCAGAAAACGGTTCCCGCCATTGTTTTTCAGCTTCCGCGCCCACAAATTGCTTTGTTTCTCAATCGCTTGTTCGCCACAGATGGATGGGTTGCGATTACAGGCGATTACCTCGCGCAAGTTGGCTATGCAACTGTCAGCGAAAAATTAGCCCGACAAATTCAGCATTTATTATTACGGTTTGGCATTATCGCAAAGCTGCGCCAGCGGCAAGTAAAATACAAAGAATTAAGGCGCTCTTCGTGGCAACTTGATATTACGCACGCCGATTCAATTCGGCACTTAGCCGCTGAAATTGGCATCTTCAGCAAAGAAGAAAAGCTGACACGTGCCCTGCAAATTCTCACCAGAGAGCAAAATCGCACGAACCGGGATTTGATTCCAATGCCAGTTTGGAATCAGCTTGCACAAGCAAAAGGTCGCTCTTCCTGGGCGACACTCGCCAAAAGTGCAGGGATCAAAGGCCATGCCAATATTCACGTCGGCAAACGCGAAATGCCGCGCCAAAAGTTACAAACTTTCGCTGAGGTTTTGGACAATCAAACGCTGCGTGAAATTGCGACCAGCGATCTCTATTGGGATGAAATTGTTGCCATTGAATTCGTCGGCGAAAAACAGGTTTACGATTTAACGATTCCGCAAACGCATAATTTTGTCGCCAATGATATTTGCGTTCACAATACTGCCTTCTGCCTCAATATCGCGCAAAACGCGGCTCTGCGACAACAGCATAACGGCGAAAAAGCTATCGTCGGAATCTTCTCGCTGGAAATGAGTAAAGAGCAACTTGTTCAGCGCATGCTTTGTTCACAGGCTCGCATTGATGCGCATCGGCTGCGGACTGGCATGCTCAGTAAAGAGGACTGGCGTCACCTGGCGATGGGCGTGAGCGAACTAGCCGAAGCGCGAATTTTTCTGGATGACACGCCCGCCATTAATGTCCTGGAAATGCGTGCCAAAGTCCGCCGCTTAAAAAACGAACAGCGCGGGCTGGACATGATTATCGTGGATTATTTGCAGTTGATGAGTGGGAAAGGCAGAACCGAATCCCGCCAGCAGGAAGTCTCGCAAATCTCGCGTGACCTGAAAGCGATTGCCAAAGAAATGAATGTGCCGGTGATTGCGCTCTCACAACTTTCACGCGCCGTCGAATCGCGTTCTGACCATCGTCCGATGTTATCTGATTTGAGAGAAAGTGGTAGTATTGAGCAAGACGCCGACATCGTGATGTTTATTTATCGCGAGGATGTTTACAATCCTGAAACTGAAAAACAAAACATTGCTGAAATCATTATCGGCAAACAACGCAACGGGCCAATTGGCAATGTCGAATTAGTCTTCCTGAAACAACTCACGCGCTTTGAAGATAAATATCGGGAATAATTTTCAGCTACAATTTGCGGCTGAATTTTCTATGCTGGAAGCTGTCACTCAACCTTCGTCTTCGTCTCGTCCTGTGTGGGCTGAAATCTCGCTGCCCAACCTCCTTCACAATTACCGCACAATCAAAAAATATCTGCACGGTCAGGCGCAATTGATGGCGGTCGTCAAAGCCAACGCCTACGGTCACGGCGCTGTGGCGTGTGCGCGTGCGCTTGAAGCCAGTGCCGATTGGTTCGGCGTGGCCTTAATTGAAGAAGGAGTCGAATTACGTGAGGCTGGAATCACGCAACCGATTTTATGTCTCGGCGGATTCTGGCACGGACAGGCCGACGCGATCATTGCGCACGATTTGACGCCCGTCATTCATCGCCTTGATCAGGCAGAAGAGTTAAATTCATCAGCCCGACAAGCAGGAAAAATTGTTAGGTATCATCTCAAAGCAGACACCGGATTAGGTCGGCTCGGCGTGGCTTTGACTGAATTCTCTGCCTTTGTCCAGGCGCTCAGACAATTCACAAATATCAGACTTGACGGACTGATGACGCACTTTGCCGAAGCTGATGAACTTGATCCGGCTTACACAAATTTGCAAATTGAAAAATACGAAGAAGCCTTGCGCCTGGTTCATCAGGCGGGTTTCACGCCAGCCTGGCAACATCTTTCCAACAGCGCCGGAATTCATTCTCATCAAAATGCGTGGGGCAATCTCGCCCGTGCCGGAGCGACGCTGTATGGCTTCACGCGTGATGTCATTGCGCCGCAACCTGAAGCCTTTGACGTAAAACCCGTCATGTCATTGCATGCGCGGATCGTCCATCTCAAAACCGTGAGCGCAGGCACGCCGCTCGGTTATGGTCGCACTTTTATCACGAATCGGGAAAGCCGCATCGCTACGTTACCAATTGGTTATGCTGATGGTTTGCGCCGCGCTCATTCAAATAATGGGCGCGTAATTGTCAATGGTAAGTTCGCGCCAATCGTTGGGCGGATCAGTATGGATTTGACGCTGGTGGATGTCACCGATGTGTCCGGCGTGAAATTAGACGACGACGTGATTTTATTGGGTGAACAAGCTGGCCTGCGAATTTCAGCCGAAGATTTAGCCGCCCGGATTGGCACAATCTCTTACGAAATTGCGTGTGGTATTTCTGCGCGTGTGCCGCGCAGGTTTTTGAATGATGGAACAATGATATGATGGAGCAGCGAAATCTTTCAATTAGAGGAGCGAGTTATGCAAAACATTGATGTTAGTCAGGCGCAGGCATTGCTTCCGAGTTTGTTGGAGGCAGTCTTCAAAAAAGGTGATGAAATTATTTTTACACAAAACGAACAGCCTATCGCCAAACTTTCGTCGGTAAATAAAATCAATGTCACAAAAGCGAGTCGTTGGGAACCAGGTAGTGCCAGGGGGCTGGTCACAATAAGAGAAGATTTCGATGATCCAATTGTGGATTTTGCGGAGTATCTGCCATGAAAGTATTGTTGGATACGCACGCACTCCTTTGGTTTGTCGAAAATTCATCCAATCTTTCAAAATATTCCTGCGATTTAATCTCTGACGAAAGTACACAACGTTTCGTCAGTATCGTCAGTTTGTGGGAAATTACAATCAAACACAGTTTAGGAAGGTTGCCGCTTGCTTTGCCTCTTGAGGAATTTATCGCTACGCACGTCCCCGAAGATAAAGTAACGCTATTACCGATTTCTGTTCCTCATCTTCTTACTTTTGCGAATTTACCCTGGCATCATCGTGACCCGTTTGATCGCATCCTTGTCGCTCAGGCAATCAGTGAAAATATTCCCATTATCAGTGTTGATAATGCTCTTGATGCTTATCCCGTCCAGCGCCTTTGGGATTAGCTTTTAGGCCATTCAGTTTTTGCGCGAAAATTATATGGGAGAAAGTGCTGATTAATCGTCGCATTATTCCACCGCGTAACTTTCGCCATTTTCGTTTTATTCAGCAAAATCAACGGCTCCAAATAACGAGAAAAATTTATAAAATCGTTCCAGCTTCCATTGAATTTCTGCGGCCAGCCAAACCTGATACTGAGCGGATGATTCTGCATTCGCGTTCCCTGACGGAGCTGCTTAAAGGTACTTTCGTTGTACTGTTTCAGCGTCACGCTCACATTATTTTGCAGCACAGTCATCTCTTCCCAACCGACCAATAACGAACCGTGCTTGCCCCATTGCACATTCACGCGGGGACGCATTTCGTGAATACGGGCGTCACGCAAAGCCGCTTCGTTACCTTCTAAAATGTGTCCGTGAAAATACGTCCAGATTTTTTCGAGCGATTTTTTGTCCGGCGAATATTGCGCCCAAATCAATTCGTGATCGCTCGGATCGTTGTCTTCAGGAAAATCAATATCGTCCGCCCAAAAGAAATGATACGCAATCAGGCGTTCGGTCGGATGAAGGATCACCGCAAAATCTTTGAGCGGAAAAAATTCTTGCGCGTGTGTATAAAGGCGCGGCGCAAACGTGCGCACAAGCTTCCATTCTGAAACCGTCAAATCACGCGGCGGGTCAAGCTTCAACGTCTGCGCATATTCGCGGCTCATATCGTCAAGGCAACGACGATTATGAAAATCATAGCCGCGTAGCTGATGCGCTTCGGCGGTATCTTCCGTTTGCGCTCTGAGGTTGACGTTTAAAAGCAGAATGAAAAGTACGGCAATTACACTGCGAGTTTTGTTAGTCAATGCTTGCATCAAGCCTCCCATCTCATAAAAGTCAGATATTTTCTTTGTCATGCGTAGCCAAATGAATTGTGGCGCAGGCAAAAACAATTTATCATCACGTTTCCGATTCTTAGCCCTGACATTGTAAATAAATTCTGATCGTTGCAGAAAAAAGATGCCTACTCATAACCCAAAGGTCTTCATCAGCTACAGCCACGATTCTGACACATATCGTGCGGAGGTGTTGGCTTTTGCTACTCGTTTGCGCGACGAAGGCATTGATTGCCGGATTGACCGCGAATACGAAGATGAACCACCTGCAAAGGGCTGGTCGCGATGGATGCTTGATTCATTGGATTGGGCTGAATTCGTGCTCGTGATTTGTACTGAAACTTATTATCAACGGTTTCGCGGTCATGCGCCGCAAGGCACAGGAAAGGGCGTGAAATGGGAAGGCGCAATCATCACGCAGGAACTTTATGACAACGAATTGCACAACCTGAAATATGTTCCTGTGTTGTTTGAGGCAATACACCGACCGCATATTCCTGAGCCATTACGCCCCACCGATCATTACCTTGCTACTACAGATGAAGGCTATCAAAAATTGTATCGCCGCATCACGAAGCAAAAACGATATAAGCCGCAACCGCCAGAACAAATCAGGACATTGCCGCCGGAACCAGCGCCTGACGAATTCGTAACAAAACCTGCCTCGCCGCAAGCCGGAATGCAGACGCATCATTCCACAACTTCAGTCAATCAATCCGGTGATCGCAACGCATCAATTGGCGGTGACGTTTTGGAAAGCACCATTCAATTAGGCGATGATAACACTGCCCTCAGCAACAGGCTAAAATTGGTAATTCCCGATTTGCAGTCGCGTTCTTCAGAGACATCTGGCGAGGTGACCACTCTCACATTGCCCTCAATTCTACTTCGTGCCCAAAACCACCTTGTCATTTCAGGGCATACACTAGACAAATTCGCCCGTAATATCGAAGTGCGACTGGCACTACTCACTCTGCTTGCGCGTGGAGTCAAACTATCTATCATCCAGTTGAACCCGCTATCGCGTTATGCGCTGGCACATCAGCCCTATCACGAATTGGAGAGTACTTCTTCCGCTGCGGAACAGCACGATAAGACCTTACAATTCTTTGAGTCCGTTTTTGAAGATATGGACTCATCGCAAAGAAATAATTTGGAAGTTGTCTTTTCCAATTACATGTCGCGGTTTCGTACCATTATCGTGGATGATGCTGTGTTTCTTTATCTTTATATGTATGGTGTTGATGTATCGCAAAAACCAGATTTTATTCTTGACCAATCAGCACCATTTGATGGTGATCTTCTAAGGCAAAGAGTTGTTTTCTCAACGCTCAAGCTCCTAAATGCCCCCGAAGCCGTGCCATATATCAGAGGCGGTCGTGTGTTTAAGCATTGGGCAAAATCCAAACTGGCGAGTTGGGATTCGTGGACGCAAAATGAGCGAGTGCGTCATCGGTTGACACACGAGTTCTACGTTACAAATGCACAAAATTTTCATAATAGATTTGGTCGTCTCCTAGAACGAGAAGTATGCGCACATCTTGAACAAGTAGATGGCAGAACTCTCGTTTTGGGCTGCGGCTCGGGTAAGGAGGTTGAGTATCTATCGAGGCACCGCCCGCAAGATGACGTTTATGGAATAGACTTCAGCCCCATAGCCATTGATCTAGCCAAGGATGAATACCCTCATTTGGCTAATCGCTTTTTGCTTGGAGATTTCTACGACCTTTACCATATCCTGCCTGGGCAATTTGACAGCATTGTGGCCAATGCCGCGTTTGTACATTTATACAATCGTGATGATATCAACGTAATACTCAAAGAAGTATGGGAAAAGCTAGTGAACGGCGGAACGTTTTTTCTCCGCACTTTGTACAAAGAAAGAAATGGTGTTCCTATTGAGCAAGAGGTTGATAATTACGAAAGGCTTAGTGAAAAGTGGCTGACCTCGCGTTGGTTTGTTTACTTTTCCAGAGCCGAGCTTGCCGAACGCTGTCGGTGTGCGGGGTTTGAGGTATTGAATGAGATAACGGAGAGCCTTGCGAAACGGGAGTATGGTAGTGGCAGAAAGCAAATGGCGGATATTCTCGGTAAGGGTTTTCCTCATGTTCAATATCGCAATGTCTTCTGGCCAACCTTGCTCTTGAGGAAGAAGTAAAAAGTACGTCATAGGCTGGGTTGAGAAAAGTTGTTCACCGGAGACCAAAACATCTATGACTAGATCATTACGCATTCTCAGTGTGTTAGGCCAAAGACCGACCTCAACGGGGAGCGGCGTTCTCGTGCAAGAATTATTGCAAAGCAGCGTAAGGAGCGGAGATCAGAACTGGCTAGTTTGCGGAGCATACCTTGAAGATGAGTGGTATGACATTATAGGCAATGCGTACTCTGTCGTTACTTTCTCGAATAAGACATCTCAAGGGCAATTGCCATTTCCTATTCCTGGTATGTCCGATGTTATGCCGTACTATTCCGTCCCATATGGAAAACTGACAAGTGCGCAGGTACAAAATGTCATTAAGGCTTATGGAGAGAAAATTCGCGAAATTGTAGCGGATTTCAACCCTAATCTAATACACATTCACCACCTCTGGATTCTGACCGACATCCTTCAAGTGTTGACCAATGTCCCATGTATTGTGACCGTACATGGAACAGACCTCAAATTAGCTAAGACTGCATTGCAGCACCGGCATTTGGTGGTGCGAAACTTAGCTCGCATCCAACACTTACTTTGTGTCAGTCAGGATATGGCTTATGACGCGCGTGTGGAATACGGTATTGAGGAAGAGCGAGAGACCGTGATAGGGAATGGGTATAATCCCGATATTTTTTCAGTCTCAGGTCCCCGACACGAATTCTCCGAGAAAGTTGTTTTATGTGTCGGCAAATTTGTTCCCTGGAAAGGTTTTCGCTATGTAATTCGGGCCTGTGCTAAAGTTTCGACCAAACACCAATTGGTTATCCTCGGCGCAGGCACAGATGCAGAGCATAAGAAGCTCATAGATGAAGCATCCAAAGAAGGGCTTAAGGTGATTTTCCCTGGTCAGGTAACTCAACTCGACGTAGCCAAATGGATGCGTTGTGCCGATGTTTTTGTTCTTCCTTCAATTCACGAACCGTTTGGGTTAGTTCTTTTGGAGGCATTAGCGTGCGGTTGTAAGGTTGTTGCTAGCGGCTCAGGTGGGCCAAAGGACATTATCTCACTTACGTTACTTCAACATGGCTTGGCCTCTCTAATAAGCCCGCTTAACTTATCAGCGCATAGTGATGAACCCAGATATGTGGAAGACTTTTCAAATGCGATTGAGCTTCATTTGCGAAGCGTAACAACTCTCCATCAACGTAACTTCATTGCGGAATCAGTTAGGGAACTGACTTGGGATGCGGTGTACAAACGAATTCGTGAAATATACTTGGAGATAACCAAGGATATAGCTGAATAATGTTGTCATCATAATGTTGTCATCGCTCGCACTTAGCCTTAAAACTTTGCTTCCACCATTCTGCTTGGTTAACTAAGCTCGCCCCAGCCTCCAATCTTACGCACTATGAAATTGGCACCAAAATCTCCATCTCCACCGCATCTCGAAACCCTTGTTAATGAATTGCGCGAGCTTGAAGAACCATTGAGCAAGGCTCAATTTCTTATTACATTGGCGTCAACAATTTCCAGAGGATTTAATGATGAATCGAAATGATCGCAGAGAGTTTTTGAAACAGAGTGTTCAGGCAGCCATGATCGTGGCGGCTGAAGGTATTGCCGCTGCGCCGCTTCCATCCACGCCGCTTAAAATCTGCGTCTTCTCAAAACATTTACATTTCCTCGAATGGGAAGCGATGGCGCATGCTGCGAAAGAAATCGGCTTTGATGGCATAGACCTGACGGTGCGCAAAGGCGGTCACATTGAACCCGAACGCGCCGAACAGGATTTGCCCAAAGTCGCAGCAATTATCCACAAAGCAGGACTCGAATTCCCGATGGTGACGGCAGGAATCATTGATGCAAATTCGCCGTATGCTGAATCTGTCTTGCGTGCGATGAAAGCTGTCAGCATCAAAAATTATCGCTGGGGCGGATTCAAATACGACGATCACAAACCGCTGTCCGCACAGTTGGAAGCGCTCAAAAAAGAGACGTCAAAGCTGGCAGAATTGAACCGCAAGTACGATGTCTGCGCGATGTACCACACTCATTCAGGCTTGGACGTAGGCGCTTCGATTTGGGATTTGTGGATGATTTTGAAAGACCTCGATAATTCACGAGTCAGCGTGAATTTTGATGTCGCGCACGCCACAATCGAAGGCGGCTTGGGCGGTTGGTTGCGCAGTACGCAATTAATAGCCCCGATGACACGCGGCATTGCGATCAAAGATGTCCGCTGGGAGCGCAACGCTAAAGGCGAATGGAAAACGCAATGGTGTCCGCTGGGCGAAGGCATGGTAAATTTCAAAAAATTCTTTGCACTGATGAAAGCCGCAAATTTTTCCGGCCCCGTACAATTGCACTTTGAATATCCGCTGGGAGGGGCCGACGGTGGGGCAAAGACTTTGACAATAGAGAAAGGAAAAGTTTTTGCAGCGATGAAAAAAGATTTGACCGTCTTGCGCGGCTGGTTACGCGAAGCGCAAATGGCATAATCAAAACATTTTCAAATACTCAGATAGTGAATGTAATTGGTCTACGTGATCGGGCGCGGAGTTTCCGGCGAAGCCAAACAGCAAAAATTTCCCGGCTTTGGCCTCACTCAGAATTTGCGTTTGCATCGGCCCCCACTTCACGACCGTTTTTCTTTTCAACCCAAGCTGATTTAGCAAGTAGTCCGTAGTCTCAGTCGTACTCGCAAATGTACCGGGGAAAATTTCGGAATGCGTAATCATCATCCGCTTTTTTCCGGCGACTGCATCACGCGCAAATTTTACAAAAATTTCGAGCGGCTCCGTTTCAAGTTGTGATTCCTGCGGGCCAGGTTTTCCGTTCACATAACCTGTATGCAATCCATCAATCAACAAGACGCGATCTATACGAGCATAGCTTTCCGGCGTTTTCAAAATCTCACGAATTGCGCCGTAGCCTGCGCTCCACCCGCTTAACGTAATCGTCGAAAATTTCACGCCTGCTTTGGCTTCAGCTTCTTTTAATAAATTTCCAAACCGCAGCGGATCGCTGAAAGCCTTCGCGTATACACCTGAGCCGGAACCAGCCTGAATTGTAATCACAGCAGTATTGACGCGTGAAGCCGCGACTTCCGGCAACCACGTTCCGCCGTGAAAATGAATCAGTAACGGGATCGTAGCTTTTAATTTTAATTTGGCGGGAATGAAGAGTGTGCCGAGTTCTAATTTCTCTCTGCGACCAATGGGCTGTTCTTCTATCAGGCGCGGATGAGTACGCGTATGTTCCACCATCGGCGAAGGATTTTGCGATTGTTGTGCCAGAATTATTGTTGCCCAAAAAATCAGCAAAAAAATAAAGCGCATTAGAAAAACTCTGAAAATAAAGCGGGCGCGTTACTCAATCAGTAACGCGCCCGAAAAAAAATGGTGTAGCTTCACTTAGAAAACCAGCCGAATTGCGAGTTGTCCCTGCCGTCCGCTGCTCGCGTCAAGTCTGCCAGAATTGACATAGCTGGAGACATTGCGCTCGCTGGTAATTGTACCAAGCACATTACCGCTCAGAATTGTTCGGGTCGGCGCTCCAAACGTTACGCGATTGAAAACGTTATAAAACTCCATCCGCAAAATCAGCTTGGTAGTTTCATTCAACTTGAAGGCTTTGAAAGTCGTCATATCAGTATGATTGAGACCTTGCATAAAGAACGTGTTGCGTCCGACCTGACCATCTACACCGCCGCCGGGAAGATACAACCGATCCGCCTGCGCAATCGTTGCTGCCTGTGAGGGAATAAAAACGGTACTTGGCAATTGGGTGGTAGATACTTGTACGCCGTTGATTGTACGTCCGTTATCTACAGATTTACCCAGAATGCTCAGGTCGCCAACACGGGGACGATCACCACCAAGTCCGTCTCCATTTGCATCATAACCAAGCGCGACAGTGAAGGGATTTCCTGATTGTAACGTGGTCGTACCCGTAATATTCCACCCCCCTAAAATCTGCCCTGCGAAACCTTTCTGACTCCGCATAAACGGAAGTTCATAAGAATAACTGGCGACAAAACGATGTGCTGCGTGGAAGGCGCTGAGCGCACGTAAGGAAGCTGCCGCGCCGCCTTTTTTACTGGCTGGCGCATTCGTGTCAACTGCGGTTGAAGTTGCTTCTGAGCCAGTGTCTATAGATTTGCTAAAGGTATAGAAAGCGTTGACTGACATTCCTTTTGAATACCGTCTCGTGACTTTCACCGTACCCGCGTGGTAATAACTCCAGCCAAAATTTTGTAGATTCACAAAGCGGCTTAATGTCGCATCAGGGCGGCGTTCATTGAGACGCGGCGTACCCAGTGAGATGTAACCGTGAGGTTCACCATTCACAATCACGATGCCTTTTTGCGCAAGCGTTGTAGTCGTGCCAGTGAGCGCAGAAAAAGTTCGTAACGGTCCAACTTGTGTGTCGGCGGCATTGGCTGGATTGAGGCAAATCGGGTCTGTCGTATTCGTACAGGCGCGATCAAAAATGACTGATTTGAAATTTCCGCCGCCGACATCTACCAGCAGGGACGGCGAAACGTAAGGGAAAATCGCATCGTTGCCGCTGTCGAAGAACGGCGCACCGATACCACGATTTCCCGCGTAGCTGACTTGAATCGCTACTTTCCCCGGCATCTGACGTTCCATCGTCAAATTCCATTGTTGTGTATACGGAACCTGTAAATTATTTTTAGGAGTCAGCAAGACTGTATTCAGCCGTCCGCCGATGTCACGGACTGCCCCTGTATTGCTCGCACTAATCGCCGTGAACGCCGTCGTGCGCGAAGCTACACCGGGCGTGAAAACAAAGCCACACGTCGGATCAGAAATTTCATTAACGCACAATCCGCTGAAAGCATTGGCAAAACCATTCGGAGGTTGAGTGCGCAAACTTAATTGATTTTGCGAATAAATGGATTGGAAAATGCGACCATAATTTATGCCATACCCACCACGAATGACGAAGCGTCCTGATTCCCCTGACAGTCCACGTAAAAAACCTGGAAGCACAGGGGAATACGCAAAGCCAAAGCGTGGCGCAATATTGTTCTTGTCGTCTTCAATCCCATAAATAAAGCGGTCTTTCGCTTCTTTGGTGGCACGGACATATTCATATCGTCCGCCCAAATTCAGCGTCAGGTTCCGCCTCAACCGCAAATCATATTGCGCATACAAATTGGTTTCACCAAACCGATTTTGGGCGTAGGAATTTCCGAATCCTTTTTGATAGCCCGTGATAAATCCGCGCATGAAATTTTCAAAACTGGTATAGCCCGTTTTAGCTCTAATGCTCGCCAATGCGTCATTCGTACCAAACGTCCAGAAGCCACGTGCGCGGTCGCCCGAATCATCATCAAGAACGTTGATACGATGATCCACACCAGCTTTTAATGTCGCACGTGAAAAAGTCATCGTATGATTAAAAACCAGTTGATGATCGCGTTGGCGACGATTGATCGGCACATTGGTTGAAGTGCCAATGATGCCACCACAGGCTCCAACGCCGCTGCCTGTACAAAGATTCGTCGAGAACCGAACCACTGGAATATCATTACCATCGCTGACATCTTGTAAGGTCACGCGATTGCCAAAACCGTAGCGCACTTCGCTGACCTGACGACCAGACCAGAGATGCGTTTCCGTTACCCCTAAATTGTATTGACGATCATTACGTGCGCCGAAAGTATCGCCAAGAATAAAGCGCCCCGTGTTATCGCGTTGGCGGCTATACTGATAACGGAGCCATAAATTATCTTTGCTTGAAGCCCTGAAATCTAATCGTCCCGAATAATCAGATCGCGGTTGCAAGGTGCTGATCGGCAAAGTCACGCAACGATTTTCACGCCCGCTGGAGATTAAATCGGAACAGGCAGTTGGATCGTTAGGCGCAGTATTCTGCAAGGTTGGCGTGCGGTATAAATTGATAACAGACTTCATGAAAGCCAGGTCGCGCCCGATATTCGGATGCGTGGTCGGATCAACACAGAACGAGCGAAGCGGATCACCCGGCTTCGGCAAAATCGGTTTACCATCTGCGCCCAACCCACAAGCCTTTGGCTCTTCACCTGGCAAAAAAATCACGCGGGTGTAACTGTTGTCCGTCTTGTTAGCAAGCCGTTCGGCGCTGATAAAAAAGAACAGGCGCTCACGCCCATCATACGAAGCCGGTCCAAAAAATTTCTTTGGGAACCAAACCGGACCACCAAAAGTTCCACCGTAATTTTGGCGGCGAACTTTTGGACGCGGCTGCAACGGTTGTCCCGTGGTTGAAGATAGACCAGCAGCGTTACGGAAAAATCCATTCGCATTGAAAACATCATTCTGAATAAAATCGTACGCATCCCCATGAAATTGTTTCGTACCTGATTTTGTTTGGACTAAAACCGCCGCGCCGCCGCCGCCGAACTCCGCTGAAAAGGCGTTCGTCAACACCTGCATTTCTTTAATCGTACTAATATTTACGCCCTGCCGATTTTGGTTTTCTGAGGCGTCATTATTGCTCACACCATCAACCTGAAATGTTGTAGAGCGTCCTCCCAATCCGCCAAACGAAGCAAACGAACCGCTTGAATTGGTTGGATTATTCTGTCCGCTACTTTCTAACCCGCCAAACGAAGCGATTTGAAAACTTGGGATTTGCTCCACCAGTGAAATAAAATTTCTTCCGGCGAGCGGCGTATCTTCAATTTGTTTTTCGCCGAGTGAATGTTTGATCTCGCCTGTAGTAGTTTCAATTTGCGGCGTTTCACCCGTAATCGTGATCGTGTCGGTGCTGCCTGAAACATCAAGCTTGAAATTCGAAACGGTATTTTTATTAAGTTCAACGAGGACGCCCTGCTTGATCGTTGTCTGAAAGCCTTTGACCTGCGCCGTTACGTCATACGAACCCAATGGCAAAAACGGCATGTTGTAATACCCCTCGCCGTTGGTAACGCCAGCGCGTGAAAAACCTGTTTCAGCATTCTTCGCTATAATCTGTACGCCGGGAATCACTGCACCTGCCTGATCGGTGATCGTTCCGCTCAATGTGCCGGTAACAGTTTGTGCAAAAAGCGCACAGGAAAAAATTATACTGAGAGCAAATAAAGTAAAAGTGTGGGCAAAAAGACGACGTGACATACTACCTCCCTGGTGAGAACGTTTGCGAGCAGGAACGTTTTCAGGTTCGCTGCACCGCATCCTTAGCTATTAGTGGTTAATTCAATCCTGAGGCAAGCGATTTTATGCTTTTGAAATGATGAATGACAAGGTAGAAAGGCAGAAACTGTCAGGACAATCAATAAATATCCAGATCATGACCGGAAACAATTTTGCCATTGTATCCCTGCCGAATTTCGCTGAGTAAATCTGCTTCAGACGTACCCCAAAATAATTGGTGATACAAAATCAGCAAGCCGGGTTTCGACTTCGTAGCGATTTCTGCCAGTTCGCGTGAAGAAGTGTGAAAGCTGGAATGATATTTTTGCCAATCCGGTGTTCGCTTTAAAAATCCTGTTTGCGAATAGACTTCGTGAATCAATACATCGCAACCATTACAAGCATCAATCACGCTCTGACTCGGTGCGCAATCACCGGAAATAACAATGGTTTTATCCGGCGTCTCAAAGCGAAATCCATACGCTTCTTTCCACGAACCATGCCTGACCAGAAACGCTTTGACGGTGACATTTTCGTCTTTGTAAATCACGCCGGGTTTGATTTCGTGCGCATTCACTTTGTAGCCCGTTTTATTGGATGGCTCTGCGCCGTAAAGCCGCATATCGAGGTCTTCTTTGTAGGCTTTGACAATATTGCTGGTCATCGCTTTGAGACCTTTCGGCCCGAAAACTTCCAGCGGGTCTTTGCGCTCCAACACCCAGGGCGTAAAAATTAAATCCGCATAACCAGTCGTGTGATCCGAATGTAAATGCGTCAAAAATGCTTTGGTGAGTTTGGGCATTACCAGACCTTTGACGCCTTTGCGTTGTGCAGCGGCAGCGCGACGAACTACACCAGTGCCAAAATCTACGATGTAAGGAGTGTCATTGACAACGATGGCTACGGAAGGGCCGAAGCGATCAGGGTCAGCATTTGGTGTGCCTGTGCCGAGCATGACGATTTGCGTTTTAGAAGTGGATTGAACCTGGCTCGCTACGGCGCGCAGTACGGCACTCGGAGCCGTAGCGACGGGGTAATTCTGCGCTATAAAACCTGAAAGAAACAGGCTCAGCAACAACAATGATTTTGCTAAGAGCATAAATTATTCGCTATCAATGTCGCGGCTGAGATAAAGTTTCCCCGCGTAATCATTCAACCCGATCAGCACACGATTCAGGAATCCAATGCGCCCCAGGATATTACGATTGAAGGCATAATCTTTGGCAAAATAAACTGTCAGCTCAAAAACTGGCATCAATTTCTTCTGCACTTCTATCCTGACGGTTTTTGGTAATGACTTTAGCAGATCATATACAGACGGGCGCTCAGCCTGGCTCTCTGTCCGTCTCAACTGCTCAAAAATGAGATTGGCAAGCTGCCACTGCTCATCACGCGGCAATTTGGCGATAGTGCCGAGATAGATTTCTTGTGCGTTTTGCATAAACGATCCTCCGCTCAGGATTATACTGCAAGTAACCTGAACGAATGAAGCGCAGCAACAGATCAGGTAGGCCAATTGAAAGCCCTTTCCCACCGTGTTACGATTCGTCATCCTTTTTGGAACGCAATTATTCTTCAAATCATCGGATCATAATTTTCATGCGCATTTGCATTCTCGGCAGTGGTAGTTCTGGCAACGCGACGTTGATTGTCGCGGGGGAAACACGAGTTTTAGTGGATTGTGGTTTGAGCGGCAGAGAAACAATGCGGCGCATTCAGGAAGTTGGCGAAGACCCGCTTAAAATCAATGCCATCGTCATCACTCACGAACACGGAGATCATGCCAGTGGCTTGCACGTAGTTTCCAAAACAACTGGCGCACCGGTGTTTATTTCTTCTGCGACCCTGAACGCCTGCAAGCTGGGCGAGAAACAAAAAAACGTTAAGCGTGGTGAGGAGATTTCTTCCGCGCAGGATTTCGCGGTTGGGGAAATCAAATTTCATCCCTTCTCAATTCCCCACGATGCCGCCGATCCTTTCGCGTTTACGCTCGAACATAAGGGCATCAAAGTCGGAATGGCTGTTGATCTTGGTTATTATCACGGCCTGGCCGCTGAACGCTTTCGGGATTGTGATGCCCTGGTGTTGGAATCAAATTACGAAACTGACATGTTGCGTGCCTGTACCTATTATCCCTGGTCATTGAAGCAAAGAATTATGGGGCGGCATGGGCATGTTTCCAATGATGAATTGTCGCGCTTTTTGCGCGATGATTTTGATGGCAAAGCGCAACATATTGTGCTGGCCCATTTGTCGCAAAATTCCAATCACCCGGAAGTCGCACGTCTGGCTGCGATTCAGGCCTTGCAGGAACGCTCGCCGTTATTTTCGGCGGATGCTGAACGACGCGTAAAGATTGCGAATTACGCAAAACCAAGCGCGTGGATTGAGTTGTAATTATGAAAAAAGAATGCGGCATAAAAATCTTTGCCACGATCTTATTTTGCCTCCTGCCTGCTTCCCTTTGCGCACAATCCGGTCGGAAACCTGTCCCCGACCCAAACAATCCAAATATTCCTAAAGAAAAAGCTGACCTCAGAATTGAGACACGTGAAGTTCGGCTGCCGATCAGGGCTTATGATGCCATCGGCAGACCCGTCACCAATCTCACGCCCAAAGATATAGTCATCATCGAAAGCGGCGAGTCACGCCTCACCACCAGCCTTAAACTTGAACCGGCAAATATTTTGCTGGTACTGGATTTGAGCAATGAAATCGGCACTTTCAAGAACGGTGAAAGTGATCGTGAGAATATCTTTTCAGACGATAAAGATTACAAAAAAACTGAACCGACGGATATGGTTGTGCGCAAATCTACGCCGCTGTTTGCGCAACCTGCGCCACGCGAATTTGCCTATAATTTAGTTGATAACCTCGCCGCAACCGACCGCATCGCTATCATCCAATATTCTGACAAAGTGCAATTAATCCAGGATTGGACGGACAACCACAAGCAGGCGCACGAGGCCTTATCAGCAAAATTTCGCACCGGGATTCAATCCACTTATTATGACGCGCTGGCCTTAGCCACAAAAAAATTAACGGAATGCCAAACCGGGCGGCGCGTGCTGATTTTATTGAGCGACGGATTTGATTCAGCGAGTAAGACTAAGCAAAACAAAGCAATGGACGCGCTGCTAAAAACTGAGACCTCCATTTTTGTTGTGAGCTGGACGGAGCTGTTACGCTCCGAAATTATCAAGGCAATGCAATGGAATAACACGAACGAACAACCCGGATCACGGCTGTACAAACGCCAGAATGAATTGCATGTATTTTTGAATAAACTGGAGGGCAAAGAAATTGAGTTGAAAAATTTAGCTGAAATCACGGGCGGCGAATTTTATCTGCCGACGCGTTTCAAATTTTTCCTGCGCCAGCCCGAGGAAATTCTCAAAGACATCGGCGCCCAATACACCCTGACATATCTAACGGAACGCGAATTCGTAGACACAACTTTTCGCTCAATTCAGGTTTTGGCGGCCCGCTCCGGCCTGACGGTTAAGTCCAGGCAACGAAGGTACAATGAAGACTAAAGACGATAAAAATTAGCACACAATCTCTTCCCTGATCCGACACTTTCTTCTACTTGACTATAATAGTCAGGTACCCTAATCTTTCTCAATGATCCAAAACGTCAACATCGCGGAACTTAAATCCAGGCTCAGCTTCTACCTGAAACAGGTACAAGCGGGACAGGAAATTATTATCCGTGACCGACAACGCGCAATCGGGCGGATCACGCCAATCAGTCCTGATACTGAGCCGGATGAAAATTTGCTGGCGTTGCATACACAGGGAAAAATCAAACTTGGCAATGGGGAAATTACCGCCGAGTTCTGGCAATTGCCTAAACCGCGCATCAAGGGAAAAACGCTCAAGGAAATAATGGATGAAGAAAGGGAAGGTTAAGCCCGCGCCCGCATTCTGGGATATCAGCGCCATCATTCTGCTTTGTTGTCAACAACCGCAATCCGCCAAAGCGCGTCAATTATTGCGGAAAAATCCTGCCATGGTTGTTTGGTGGGGAACTGTGGTGGAGGCGGCTTCAGCTTTCAATCGGCTGTTGCGACAGGGTTATTTCACGGCTGGCAATTTTAAACAAGCCGACCATGCACTTAATCATTTGGTGGAGCATTGGCACGAAGTTCAACCCCTCGACGAAATTCGCAGCGAGGCCAAACGACTACTAAAAATGTATCCGCTGCGTGCGGCAGATGCACTGCAATTAGCGGCAGCCATGATCTGGTGTCGCAAACATCCCAAACAACATCTTTTCATCAGCGCGGATGTGAACTTGCTGAATGCCGCACATTCCGAAGGTTTTTCAATCGAAGATATTAATTAGAACACTTATGATTTCACGTTACACAATGCCCGAAATGGGCGCAATCTGGACGGAAGAAAATAAATATTGCAAATGGCTCGAAGTCGAAATCGCAGCTTGCCAGGCCAACGCCGAAGCGGGCGACATCCCGATGGAAGCTGTCGCCGTCATCCGCGAAAAAGCAGCGTTCACCGTCGAGCGTATTCACGAGCTTGAGAAAATTACCGATCACGACGTGATTGCCTTCACAACAAATTTAGCTGAAAACATTGGCGAAGAAGCGCGTTGGGTGCATTACGGCCTAACTTCCTCTGACGTAGTTGACACCGCCAACGGCATGCTAATGCGCGAAGCGGGCGATATGATTATTGCCAAATTGCAGACGCTCAGCGACCTGCTCAAACGTAAAGCTTTCGCGTACAAAGACACGCCGATGATCGGGCGCACGCACGGAATTCATGCGGAACCGACTACGATGGGAATGAATTTCGCGTTATGGTTTGAAGAAAATCGCCGCAACGTGGATCGAATGCAACGCGCGCGCGACGGCATCAGCTACGGCAAATTGTCCGGCGCAGTTGGCACGTTTGCGCACCTTGAACCGGAAATCGAAGAGCGCGTTTGTTTCCTGCTTGGAC
>JAYSTY010000475.1:0-5286 GCA_043719385.1 Blastocatellia bacterium
AGCAGGCAGAGCGCGAGCTTGCCTCCGGCGATGTCGTAGTCATGATGAGTGATGGTTTGCCTGAACGATTCAACGATGCGAATGAAATGTTTGATTACGAAAATGTCAGATCGTTACTGGCGTCAGTTGGAAATCTTGCGCCGCAGGAAATTATTGAGCGATTAGTACAGGCTGGTGATGAGTGGGCGGGAAGTCGCGCGCAGGATGATGATGTGACGTTTGTTGTGGCGAAGGTGAAAGAGTGAATTATCTCGCGCATTTATTTTTATCCAACGAATCGTCCGAAGCGATGCTCGGCGCGATGCTCGGCGATTTTGTGAAAGGCGCGGATAAAAATAACTATCCGCCGAATGTCCGCCGCAGCATTGAACTCCATCGCCAAATTGATTCGTTCACGGATGCGCACGAAATTGTTCTGGCAGCGAAACGACAATTTGCGCCTGAGCGACGGCGATTTGCAGGCATCGCGCTGGATATTTTCTACGATCATTGCCTCGCCAAAAACTGGTCACAATTCAGCGAAGTCCCGCTGCGCACGTTTACGCAAAATGTGTATGAGACGCTGAAAATTCAGCACGAATTTTTGCCGGAAAAAATGCAGCAGATGGCTCCGGTGATGATTGCGCAGGATTGGCTGGCTTCGTATGAAAAGCTGGAATGGATTGAACTCACGTTGCAGCGGATGTCACGGCGGCTGACGCGTGGTGAACCGCTGGCACACAGCATTATTGATTTGCGCACCAATTATCAGGAATTCGAACAAAGCTTTTTTTGCTTGTTCCCGGAAATGATCGCGCGATTTCAGCGGGCGGGAAATTTGCCTGCGAATGATTGAAGGCACGGCTTGACAGGCTCCGCTTCGCCTTGTAGTATTACCAGCCTTGTGAGGCAGGCACGTACTGTCAATGGTAGACGGTCTCCTTTACACGGAGAAGGTTGGGGGTTCGAGTCCCTCCGTGCCTACCAAATTACAGGGATGCAGATTGGTGACAGCGAATTTGCAGCGATTGTTTGAAAATGCGGAGTCGTAGTTCAGTTGGTTAGAACGCCGGCCTGTCACGTCGGAGGTCGCGGGTTCGAGTCCCGTCGGCTCCGCCATTACTTCAAACTAAGTTCTTTCGTAATAATTTTCGATTTGTTAGTCAGCCGCTCGCCTTGATTGTCGGGCGGCTTTTCTATTGTTGCGATACTGACATTCCCTCGTCTTTGTGGCTAAATAAAATCTATGCTCAGAATCGAAGACGCACTTGACCTAATTCTCGCCCACACGCCTGACGCGAAGAACAGAAGCGAAGCGGTGACGCTAGCGGATTCGCTCGGTCGTGTGCTGCTTCAGGATGTGTTTTCTGATCTTGATATGCCGCCGTTTGATCGGGCGCGGATGGATGGTTACGCAGTGCGTTCAGCAGACCTGACAGCGGCTACACCAGACAATCCTGCAAGGCTCAAAGAAATTGGCGAAGTCGCAGCCGGCAAGGCTTTCAACGGCTTCATCGGCGTCGGCGAAGCAGTGCGAATTATGACTGGTGCGCCGGTTCCCGCCGGAGCCGATGCGGTGCAAAAAATCGAAGTCATCAATGCGCAGAATGGCGTCGTCGAAATTCAGGAGCCAACCAAACCCGGACAAAATATCACGCCGCGCGGCGTCGAAGCCAAAGCCGGAAAATTGATGGTCGAAGCCGGAGCTGTTATTACTCCTGCTGCTGCTGCGGTGTTGGCGACTTTTGGTTGTGCGATGGTTGATGTCGGAGTTCGTCCGAGTTTGGTTGTGCTTTCGACCGGGACTGAATTGGTCGAAGTCTGGGAAAAACCAAAGCCGGCGCAAATCCGCAACTCCAATACATTTTCGCTGGCTGGTTATGCGCAGGCCGCTGGAGCCGAAGTTTTGAGCGCGGGCATTGTGCGCGATAATTTTGACGAGACGAAACGCGCGATTGCCGAAACTGCCGCTATCGCCGATGTGGTGGTGCTGTCGGGCGGCGTTTCGATGGGCGATTACGATTTGGTCAAGCCTGCGTTACAGGAATTGGGCGCGGAAATTTTTGTCGAGAAAGTAGCTATGCACCCAGGCAAGCCGACGGTGTTTGCGAAGCTGGGCGAGACTTTGATTTTTGGTTTGCCGGGGAATCCGGTTTCTGTCGCTGTCGCGTTTCACCTGTTTGCCCGACCCGCTTTGTTGCAGATGCAGGGCGCGAAAGAAATTCATTTGCCGCGTGTGCAGGCGTATGCCGCAAGCAGTGTCAAAGGTGCGCCGCCACGTCGTTCGCATCAACCTGGACGCCTTGTAATTCGTGCAGGCCGCGCCGAAGTTGAGCCGCTGAAATGGGCAGGTTCCTCCGATGTTGTCGCGTTTATGCAGGCGGACGTTTTGATCGTTGTGCCGGAAGATCGTAAAGGTTACGACGCTGGCGAATTGGTTGAAGCGATTCTGCTTCGATAAATCAAAAGGCAAATTGGTCTGAAATAAATCAAATGGCAAAAGGCAAATATCAAAAGGCAAAAGGGCGGCACATTTTCTTTGATAAAAGCGGCGCAGCCAGCAGCTTAAACTTTTGCTTTTTGCCTTTTGCTTTTTGCCTTTTGCTTTTTGCCTTTTGCTTTTTTTGCCTTATGCCTAACGAACTTTCCCACATTGACGAAGAAGGCCGCATCACGATGGTAGATGTGAGCGCGAAGGCTGCGACTGTGCGCACGGCGGAGGCTAGTGGATTTGTCGCCATGTTGCCGACCACAGTTGCCGCGATTCGTGAACGTCGCACCAAAAAAGGTGATCCACTGGAAACCGCTCGTTTAGCTGGAATTATGGGCGCGAAACGAACGGCGGAGTTGATTCCGCTGTGTCATTCCCTGGCGCTTGCACACGCGGATGTGCAAATTGAATTGACTGACGACGGCGCGAAAATTACCGCGACCGCAACGACCAGCGCTCCGACTGGCGTTGAGATGGAGGCGCTGACTGCCGTATCAATTGCGGCGCTGACGCTGTACGATATGTGCAAAGCGATTGACCGCGCAATGACGATTGGTGAAATTCGCCTGGAACGCAAAGTCGGCGGCAAATCCGGGGAATGGAAAAGATCGAATTAGTTTCGAGTTTTAGGTTTCGGGTTTCGAGGAAGCAAGATAGTTTATTACCAACAAATTACTTGTGCGCCAAAAACGCGAAACCCGAAACGCGAAACTCATAACGAATAATCGTGGAAGACAAAGCAGTTCTCAAAAAATTAGAAGAGGCGCTGACCGAAAATTACGGGTGGGTGATGCACCACAGCACGCGTGAGAAAGTTGCGGCGGCGGTCGCGCTGAAATCCTCGCGTCTGAAAGTTCCCGCCGATCAATATTGCCTGTTGGCGTCAGCCAGCAGTAGCGAATTGCTTTCCCTGGTCGAAGAAATTGCGGTGAGTGAGACGTTGTTTTTTCGGGAAGCTGCGCAATATAATTTTTTGCGCGCCACGATTTTGCCGGAGCTTTTCGCTAAATTTTCCACGACGGAAAATATTTCCCGCGATAATCGCCTGCGTTTTTGGAGCGCAGCTTGTTCGACGGGCGAAGAGGCTTTTTCCTTGGCGATTGCCTGTCATCAGGTCAATGCAAAATGTGATCCCTCGAATGTTGAGGTCTTTGCGACAGATGTTCGCAATCGTGCTTTGCTGGAGGCCAGCCGCGCCAAATATCGTTTACCCGCCTTGCGAAATTGTACAGTTGAGTTGCGCGAAAAATATTTCGAGAATTACTATAATCCACCGGAAGCGCCGCTTGACAGTCGTTATACGGTCGCGGCAAAAGTCCGCAAGCTGGTTATTTTTCGGCGGGCGAATTTGATGGATGAAATGTTTTGGAAGGGCATCAGCAATCGCTTTGAACTAATTCTGTGCGCCAATGTGCCGATGTATTTGCACAGCGCGGCGCTCAAGCAGATGATCGAACGGCTGACGCGCTCATTGCGCGATGGCGGTTATTTGATGGTCGCGCCAGCAGAATCTTCACTCATCGAACATCCGCGCTTAAAGGCAGTCAAAGCGTGTGGCGGTTTTTTTCAGAAGGTCTAAATTAGTTTCGAGTTTTGGGTTTCGGGTTTCGAGGAAGCAACGTCGTTCGTTACCACCAAATTATTTGTGCGCCAAAAACGCGAAACCCAAAACCCGAAACACGAAACTAATTTACTGTCTCGTTTGCAGGGCGATTTCCAGCGCTCGTGCGGCGATGTCACGGGTGCGCGTACTCCAGCCCATTTCATCGCGGTTTTGTTCGTAATCGCGTAAGACACGATCCTTCAGTCGTT
Source organism: Blastocatellia bacterium (assembly GCA_043719385.1). Classification (GTDB taxonomy): domain Bacteria; phylum Acidobacteriota; class Blastocatellia; order RBC074; family RBC074; genus JAFDVL01. Next base: position 4,283 of record JAYSTY010000475.1, read on the forward strand.
CAATAAAAGCTTCCTGATCAGGCGCTTCCTTGATCGCATCATCAACTTCACGAAAAGCATTGTTGATCGTGATGAGCCAGTTGGAAGCGGTGTATTCCGGTGTGCCTGGATCGTGGGTGAATTTTGCAGTGGGCATTAATCTTAACTCCTGAAATTTAGCCGCAAATTGAAAAGATGGTCTTTGGTTTTTGGGCTTTGGACTTGGGAAAACCCAAAGCCCCAAGCCCAAAGATCATTCACGTTAATTCGTGGCGCAAGTATGTAATAAAGTCTTCGCCATCTCGGCATAAACATCTACCGCATTTTTCAAATCTTCTTTCGCAATATATTCGTGCGGAGTGTGCGCATCGTGAATTGATCCGGGGCCATACAACAATGGCGTTCCCCAATTCGTCAGACACGGAATGTCTGTGCCAAATCGCATGACTTCGGTCGGAACCTCAGCGCCGATAGTATGGCAATGCACGGGCACTATCGAAAATCCTTGTTTGACTACGGCGCGGTTGCCAATTCGTTCACAAATTATTTTGAATAACTCATCGGGATGCGTGACGGTGCGGAACATTAATTCTGACGAAGCAAAATCGGGAACGACGTTGGCCTTGCGTCCGCCGGTGATGGTTCCGATGTTGTAAGTTGTCGCGCCAAGCAAGGGATCAGAAGGCCACTCCGCCTGACGAATTTCATGCAAAATATCCATCAATTTTTCAATCGCCGATTCGCCGTACTCAGGATATGCCGCGTGCGCAGTTTTCCCGCTGGCTTCGATAACCACACGCAGCGCACCTTTCGTCGCAATCGCCTGTTTGCTTTCGGTCGGTTCGCCGTTGATGAGAAATTTATTTTGGTTCGGCAAATTGTTGGCTACCTGAGCGCCGTCGCTGCCATCTTCTTCGCCGACGACATACAGCATGCCGAAATCTTTATGACCTTCATCGCGCAGCTTCTGGGCCGCAAAAACCTGAGCAGCGATTACGCCTTTGGCATCACACGCGCCACGTCCA
>JAYSTY010000476.1:0-5285 GCA_043719385.1 Blastocatellia bacterium
GTATGTCGCGCAAAACGATCAAGCGCTCGGAATGCTGATCGAAGCCGTCAGCCACAGTAAATATTGGGCTGACACTGCGATTTTCGTCATTGAAGACGACGCGCAAAACGGCCCCGACCACGTAGACGCGCACCGCTCCATCGCCTTCGTCGCCAGTGCGTACACGAAACGGAAAACCGTTGATTCGACGATGTACACAACTTCGAGCATGCTGCGAACGATGGAATTAATTTTAGGTTTGCCACCGATGAGCCAGTACGACGCCGCCGCGATTCCGATGTACGGCGCATTCACCAACAAAGCCGATTTGACGCCCTTCAAATCACGCGCCGCGATAATTGATCTGAACGAAAAAAATAAAAAAGACGCACCCGGAGCCGCAAAATCCGCGCTACTTGATTTCAGCAAAGAAGACGCCGCGCCTGATATTGAATTCAATGAAATTATTTGGAAATCGGTGAAGGGCGCAGATTCAGTCATGCCTGCGCCTGTTCGCAGCGCCTTCGTGCGAGCCGTTGTGAAAGACGATGAGGAAGAAGAGCGTGAGGAGAGAGCGAAGAAGAAGCGGACGCGGTAATTGGTCAGCATAAAATTAAGCCGCTAATTATTTGCTTTTGGCGTCACTGGAAGCTTTGCCCGTCACGTATCCGACCAATCCAGTCACGATTGAAGTCAGGAGGCCTAACGCTAATTTCCCTTCGTCGGTCGCAAGCCCTTTTCTCAGGATGACCCAAATGCAGACGCCGACCACCAGCAAAATCACAAATGCTGTTAGCCGATAAACGAGCCACTCTTTTTGTCGTAAATGGATGGCGTTAGCTTCTTCAATTCGCAGGCGGGTTTCTTTTTCAAGCGTATCTTCTGCTGTTGAGACGGAAATTTTGATGTTTTGAGAATTGGCGATTTCGTTGAGATTAAAGTTCTCATTGGCCATAACCTGAATTTTGATTCAGCTATAGTCCGACAATTTCAGTCGCCAGTGTCTGGTCGCGTTCGGCAATGCCAAATTTTTTGCCCTGTCGCTTGGCTTCAATGGCGACTTCCATCAACACGATGGCTTTGCGTAATACTTCGCTTTTGGTCGTGCCAATTTTTTCGGCTAACTCTTCCAGCAGCGAATTCGCTTCAGGAGAAATGTCGAGGCTAAGGCGAATCTTAGTCCTTTCATTAGATAAAGTCTTTTGTTGCATACTTTAATTCCTTAAGTCGTGTAGCGCCATATTGTCAATCGTCTTTTATGACAGGAGCGATTGCGCGTCAAGTTTTGGCTTATCCAAGACGTGGGTGAATAGTAAGTAAAAAATGTGTAGAAATCAAGTATTCAGAATTTCTATCTGAGAGTCTCAGGTGGGCTAATCTTTCAGGAATTAAGCTGAGAGGGGCATGGATTGGTTGTTAGGAGATTTCTTCCTGATATAATCCTGACAATTGGAGAAAATGTTTATGGCAACGAACAGAATTAAGCGTCAGATAAATCCAGACAATCAAAATCTGGAAACTCAGCAAATTGAGGAAGCTTTGCGAGGACTTCAGCCACAATCTAAACTCGGAAGCCGATTAATTGAGTTGTCATTAAAGGGATTGAAGTCAGGCGTCCGACCCATGACGACTGACGAAATTTCTAGTTATTTGGGGAGAACCCGAAGCCATGAAAACCTTCATTGATTCAGGTGTTCTCATTACCGGTTGGCGAGGGCAAATTGCTCCACGAATGAAGGCTTTGACTATTTTGAGTGAAAGCAATCGGCAATTTATTTCTTCACCTTTTGTCCAATTGGAAGTTTTACCTAAAGCGGAATACTACAAAAATCAAGGCGAACTTGAATTTTATGCAGAGTTTTTTCAGAGCGTAAATCATTGGGTGCAGGATTGTGATTTGATCACAAAAGAGGGGCTGTTGATTAGCAAAAGATTTGGCTTGAATGCGCTGGACGCTTTGCACATTGCCGCTGCGGTAATTGGAAATGCAGATGAATTCGTAACCGCAGAACGTATTACTTCACCGTTTAGTCGTGTTTCCCTCCTCAAAATAATTTTTATTGCCTGAAAAATATGAATCGTCGCAAGTTTTTAAATCTCGCTGCACTTTCCACCGGAAGCCTGACCGCACAAAAGCTCTTCGGCAAAGCTCCTGCAATAATTCAATCTGACAAACTCCGCCCAAACATTACTTTCGGCGTCCAAAGCGGCGACATCACCAAAAACTCGGCGATCATTTGGAGCCGCAGCGACAGGGCTTCGCAGATGATAGTTGAATATTCGACGACGGAATCTTTGAAGAATGCAAAGAAAATTCTTAGTGCAGTTGCGCTAGAAAATACGGACTTTACAGCGCGACTTGATCTTGAAAAACTGCCTGCGGGGCAAAAGATTTTTTACCGCGTAGCCTTTCGGGATATGCGTGATACTAAAATTATCAGTGAACCTGTCATCGGCAGTTTTAATACGGCTCCGAACGACAATCGCGATGTGAAACTGGTCTGGGGCGGCGATGTGTGCGGACAGGGCTGGGGCATTAATCCTGAATTTGGCGGGATGAAAATTTATGAAGCGATGCGCAAATTGCAGCCGGATTTTTTTATTCACTCCGGCGATACGATTTATGCGGACGGTGTGATTTTGCCGGAAGTAAAACTTGACGATGGCACGATCTGGAAAAATATTACGACGCCGGAAAAATCGAAAGTAGCTGAAACGCTGCAAGATTTTCGCGGCGCACAACGCTACAATTTTCTGGATGAAAACTTTCGCCGCTTCAACGCCGAAGTGCCCATGATTGCGCAATGGGACGATCACGAAGTTCGCAACAACTGGTATCCGACGCAAATCCTTGCCGACCCGAAATACACCGAAAAACGAATTGATGTGTTAGCCAAAAATGCGAAGCGAGCGTTTCTGGATTACATGCCGATGCGTTTCAATCCGAGCGATCCTGAACGCATCTATCGCGCTTATAATTACGGCTCGTTGCTGGATGTGATCATGCTGGATGAACGCAGTTATCGCGGTCGCAATTCGCCTAATAATCAAACGGTACTGAATGCCGATGCACAATTTTTAGGCAGCGCACAAATCCAATGGATCAAGCAACAATTGCTGCGTTCAAAAACGACGTGGAAAATCATCGCCAGCGATATGCCGATTGGGATTATTGTCAAAGACGGCGCGAAAGATTACGAAGCCTTTGCGAACACAAACGGCGCAGCGATGGGCAGGGAATTAGAAGTCGCAGAATTATTGCGCTTCATCAAGCAAAATAAAATCCGCAATGTCGTCTGGCTCACCGCCGATGTGCATTATTGCGCGGCGCATTACTACGATCCGGCGCAGGCGCAATTCACGGAATTTGATCCCTTCTGGGAATTTGTCGCCGGCCCACTCAACGCTGGAACTTTTGGCCCCGGAGAGATGGACAATACCTTTGGCCCACAGGTAAAATTCACGGGCATTCCAAAAGGCATGAAAGGCAATCGCTCCCCGAAAGACGGCTTCCAGTTTTTCGGCACAATCAATATAGACGGCAAGACCAAAGCGATGACCGTTGCTTTGCACAATATTGATGGCAGGAAGCTATATAGCGTTGAATTACCAGCGAGGTCATAAATTATGGCGGCACAACTCAAATACGAATTAACGGCGGAAGATTATTTGGCTATTGAACGCGAAGCTGAATACAAAAGCGAATTTTATAACGGCGAGATGTTTGCGATGGCAGGCGCTTCAAGAGCGCACGTGATTATCGTCAGCAATCTTGTCGCAGAGCTGAGGCAAAAACTAAAACATCGTGCTTGTAATGTTTATTCAAACGACCTGCGTTTGCGAATCACCGCGACTGATCTTTACACCTATCCTGACGTGATTGTTGCGTGTGGGCAACAATTCTTTGCAGACGATCAGAAGGACACGCTGTTGAATCCGACGCTGATTATTGAAGTGTTGTCAGACTCGACCAAAGATTATGATCGCGGCGGGAAGTTTGCGCATTATCGAAAACTGGATTCGTTGCAGGAGTATATTTTGGTAGCTCAAGACGAAGCGCACATTGAACATTTAGTGAGGACTTCGGATGGGTGGAATTTTTCGGAAATTGATGGACTGGATGCTACTCTGCAACTAACTTCCATCGAATGCGAAATTCCAACCGCTGAAATTTTTGACAAAGTAGATTTTCCAATCAAACCAATTATTTTTGAAGAAAGAGAGTTCTAATGACGACAGCTACAAAACCAGTTCGTGAACAAGTTTCCGCCGCAGAATGGCAGGCGCGGGTAGACTTGGCCGCGATGTACCGTCTGACGGCTTTATACAAATGGGATGATTTAATTTTTACCCATATTTCAATGCGCGTGCCGGGGCCGGAGCATCATTTTTTGATTAACCCCTACGGATTTTTATTTGAAGAAATCACGGCGTCCAGTCTGGTGAAAATTGATTTGCACGGGAACAAAGTGATGGATTCGCCGCATCCGATTAATCCGGCGGGCTTTGTGATTCACAGCGCCGTCCACGAAGCGCGTGAAGATACGCTGTGTGTCTATCACACGCATACGCTGTATGGCGTCGCTGTCTCCGCGCAGAAAAATGGCTTGCTGCCAATCTCGCAACAATCGCTTTTCCCCCTGTCTTCATTGGGCTATCACGACTACGAAGGCGTCGCACTGAATGACGAAGAGAAGCCGCGTTTAGTTGCTGACCTCGGCATGAATAACGCGCTGATCCTGCGCAATCACGGCTTGTTGACGGTCGGCAAAACAGGCGCCGACGCGTTTCAGATGATGTACATTTTAGAAGCCGCATGCCGCGCTCAGATTTTGGCGCAATCCGGCGGCAGCGAATTGGTGATGATCCCACCGCCAATTTTGCAAGGCATCAAAGCGCAGGCGGCGCAGGTGATGAAAGGGTTAGGCGGCAATTTAGTTTGGCCTGGGTTATTGCGAAAACTGGAACGCACCGACTCATCGTACAAAGAGTAAGTGCCGAAAAAATCAGGGTAATTTTACCTGTCCACTACTTTATAAATTTCCAGTCAACCTGAACTTAAATTTCGCAATTGCCTTTCATACCTTACTATCCTCATACGCGAAAATATTCCGCTTGCACCAATTCTTGCTTGTAAACCTTTGCTTTCCGAAAGTAAGCAAAGGTGCGTCGCAGCCAGCAACGACAATTTCAGCAGCCACGAATCCTAAATTGAAAACAAAGTAGCATCCGAAAAAACTTTCTCAAACTCGTTCAGCGTTCGATATATGCCTGGAATGTGTCTATGATTTGTCTAGGTTATGTCT
>JAYSTY010000477.1:0-12649 GCA_043719385.1 Blastocatellia bacterium
GCATAATTCGATTTTGCCATTGCGCCCCAGTGATTATGTTGCTTGAACACGGCAAGCAGGTGATCATCGTCACGGACAGCTTCTAAATCCACAATCAACGGCGGATGACCATGCACGCGCAAAGCGGCAGCGGCGAAAAAGGCTCCTTCGGCGCAATGCCCGATGCGATCCTGTAAAACGAAGCGCGGCGAACGACAGGTTGCCCCGTCAGGCTCTTTGTTGTATTTGACTTCATCGTCGAGAAACACCTGAATTTTTTCAGGCGTCGAGAGTTTTTTGAGGGTTGCGAGTTCGGTGCGAGTGAATTCCAAGTTGACTCCTGTACAGCAATTGAATTTAGGGCAGCAAGGCGGTTATTCTCTCTCAGTCATAATTGATTTACAAAGTATGCAACCGGATTGGTCAGTTGACCGTCTTAATAAATATCGCAGTTGTACGTTTGATTTCGACAAAATATTGGAGGATAGCAATGAAAATTAGATTATTAGTGATTGGTTTGTTAATGGTGTTCACGGTGCAGGCCTTTGCGCAGGGCGGAGATGCCAAAGCGCAGGAAATTATCAAAAAAGCGCGGGCTGTCATTGGCAAAGAAGACAAGCTTAAGGGGCTGCAAAATCTGGTTGCCGAAGGCACCTTTAAGCAATCCATGGGACAGCGCAATATGGAAGGACCATTGGAAGTTACGATGGCGATGCCGGATAAGATTTTGCGCTCTGTGACGCGCAGTTTCGGCCCCGCAGAAATGGTGCAGATTGATGCGCTCAACGGCGGCAAAACCTGGAGTGACTTTACCTCCAACCAGCCCACCAATGGGCCAGGTGGCGGCGGAATGCGCGGGGGAATGAATGGCGTGCTTTCACCGGAAGCACAGGAGCGAAATCGCCGCAATGATTTATCACGGGTGATGCTGGGCTGGTTCCTGATTGCTCCGACCGGGGTCAGTACTGAATACACCTGGCTCGGCGAAGCCAAAGCACCCGACGGAACGGCTGACATTATTGGTGTCAAGGATGCCGGCGGTTTGGTTGCCAAACTTTATATTGACCAGCAATCGCACCAGCTTTTGATGCTGAGCTATAAAGACAAAGACACGCGCTCGCTCTTTCAGGGTGGTGGACGTGGCCCCGGCGGTCAGGGGGGACAGGCGGCTGGCCCCGGTGCTGGTGGACAAGGTGGACAAGGTGGACAGGCTGGCCCCGGCGGACAGGGCGGACAACGTGGCCCAACCCGCGAGGAGTTAGAGAAGATGCCGAAAGAAGAGCGTGAAAAAATTGAGGCGGAAAGAAAAGCCAGACAGGATGCACGCCAGATTGAAATGAAAGCCGCTTATGATAAGGCTCCCGAAGTGGATTATCAGTGGAGCTTCTCAGATTACAAAGAAGTCAATGGCCTGAACCTGCCGCATGTTTTGACCAAAGCGGTAGGCGGAAACCCCACGGAAGAATGGGTAATTTCCAAATTCAAGGTCAACGATAAAAATGTCAAACCTGAGAAGTTTGAGAAAAAAGGCAAGTAGGTTTTCGGCCTTAGAAAAATTGGATTTTAAGCTGATGTGGCGGGAAAGTGTTACGCTTTCCCACCACATTTTTATTTGTCTTTGGCCCATTGATCCAGGGGCATAAATTGCCCTGACACAGGATCGAAAATCTCTATCGCATAAACCGGATGAACTTCCCAACTGGAACGGCGCGCAGGTGTGGCTGGTTGCCCATCTTTGCAGGGCGCGTGGCTGGCATCGAAGAAAAGCTGCCCCGTGATGCGGACTCTGGCGTTTTTCAGTTCTTTAATTCCTTTGGCGGCTTTTTTGGTATTACCGTCGGTATCGAACCGATCCCAGGACGCCGGGCGAAAGTGGGGACTGATTTCGGCGGTGATTCCTTTGCAATGCTCTCCGATGTCCGCCAGCGTTTCAGCCAGATCAATATGGATGTCATTGCGATCAATTTCGCCGCTGTTACAATTAACGGATTCGCCACCGCCTGGTACGCCATGGAAGACCGAGAATTTCGTGTTGGAGTGTCGGGCGCTAATCACAAAACCCTCAACGACTACGACATTGCCTTCGCCAATCATTGCCCCTGAGGCAAGTTTCAGGATGTTCTGCAGGGGAGTTCGATCCTTCGGCAGATTATCAATCACGCGATTGCCAGCTTTGATTTTTCCGAACGGCATATGCACTTCCTCTACCCGTTGCTGGAGTTGAGAAAAATCATCGAAGTTGAGACTGACCGGAGCACCACTCGCGCAAAAATTATTTTTGGCTTTGTTTTGCTCAGTTTGTGCGGAGGGCTTGGTATTTTTGCCCGTGATGCCACAGGTTTTGTCAATCTTGAGAGCTTTCTTCTTGATGGCCTCAAATGGTAGCGGGCAGCTTAGTTCAAATTTCTTGCCAGGCTGTCCCTTTATATTTGGCGCACAGGTTACAACCAAAAATAAAACCAAAGAAATTATCTGACAGGTGAGTCGAACTGCGTTCCTCATAAATCCCCCTTTTAGTGGTGTAGGTGTTACGTTACAAGCAAGGGGGAGATTGCGAATAAGCGCGAGAAATAATTTGGGGGCAGCCGTTTATCGTGCTGCCCCCAATTTTATTATTTATGTAATTTTCGTCCGAAGAAATCTGCGGTAGCAGTAAAGGCCGCCAGCCAGTTTTTATGCAACAAAAAGCCGTGAATTTCATCGGGGAAAATTAATTGCTCGACTTCGACTTTGCGTGTGCGCAAGGCTCTGACCAAAGTCACCGTTTCACTGAAACTTACATTGCGATCATCGTCACCGTGAATCACCAGCACAGGCGAACGCCAGCCATCTACCGTAGACATGGGCGATGAGTCAAATGCCAGTTTTGATTCTTTGGGATATTCCAGTGGATTGTAGCCCGGGACAAAAGTTTTGATGCCGACGTTCCAGTCATGGACGCCATGAATGTCTACGCCAGCGGCAAATAAATCCGAAGCACGCGACAATCCGAGTGCCGTCAAATATCCGCCATACGATCCGCCCCAGACACCGATGCGTTTGCCGTCTATATCGTTGCGCCCCCGTAAATACAGCCCTGCGCCCATCACATCATTAAATTCGCTCGCTCCTGATGCGCCAAAATTCAAGGCTTCACGAAACTCCAAACCGTAACCGATGCCGCTCCGATAATTCACCGACAACACCACAAATCCGCGACTTGCCAAATACTGATTCATCGCATAGGTGTTGTGGTAGTAATCGCGGTAATGCCAGCCGAGCAACATTTGTCGCCGCGATCCACCGTGAAAGAAAATCGCCGCCGGATGTTTTTCGTTGCCCATATTTTTCGGCAAAAATAATTGCGCGTGAATTTTCATCCCGTCAGCGGCGTCAATTATTACCGACTGCGGCTCAACTAAATCCTGCGCTGGAAAATCAGCCGGAGCATTTGTTAGCGCCCGAATTTCATTGCCGATTTTGATTGCCACGTGCGCAGGTTGTCGCGCATCCGAAGCTAAAAATGCAATCGCCTTTCCGTCACTGGTGGCGGTCGGATTCCATTCGATTCCTGTGCCGGAAGTCAGCGCTTGTGGATTGCCACCGCTTGTCTTCACCCGCCACAGATGACGCCGATCAATGTCGTCCTGATTGCCATTGAAAATGACTTCATTCTTGTCGGGATTGAGCGCAGCGTATTCAACCTCAAACGCGCCCGGAGTCAATAAAATCGGGCTTCCGCCATTGGTTGCGACAGAATATAAATGACTCCAGCCGTCGCGTTCCCACGGAAAAATAATGCGCTCATTGGCGCTCCAGAGTAATTGATTTTCAGCGACGACGGCGTGCAAGGCGCTGCCACGTCCTTCCTCTGCCTGCCAGATAGTTTTGCTTTTACCTGAAGCGCAATCCGCCACAATAATTGACCATGTTTCGGCGGTGCGTTCGGGCGTGAATAAAATTTTTGCGCCTTTGCTCGGCTCACGAATAAATGCAACCCGCGAACCATCAGGCGACCACACAGGATTGGAATCTTCGTCCACGCCTGGAGCCAGAAAGCGCACAGATTTTCCATCATAAACACCAATAAAATTGTGATCGCCGCGATTGCTGACGAAGGCGAGTTTTGCGCCATCCGGCGACCAGCGCAAAGACGAAGCCGCGCCCCGTGCCTGCAATAATTGTTTTGCTTCTTTGGTCTCATTCAGAGTCGCCGAAAAAATTTGCCCACGCCGCAGGAAAGCCACTACATCACCGCGCGGGGAAATCGCCGGAGCATTGCCAACGCCAATTTTGACAGCCTCGCCACCGTCAACTGCGATGCGCCACACGGCTTGCTCTGCGCCGGATGGGTTGCTGGTTGGATTCGGAATTTCACCGCTGCGATTGGCCGCACCACCGCGTACATACACAATCGTTTTCGCATCGGCTGACCAGATGATGGATGTCAATTGTTGTCCGTCATCCTCGGAATATTTGGTCAATTGACGTGGACGATAATCCGGCGCATCAGCGACAAATAAATTGCACATCCCGCGCTCCGTTTGAATCCACGCAATCTTATTACCTGTCGGCGCAGCCAGGATTTCGGCAGGGAAGGGAGCGCTTAGCAATTTTTCCAGCGTGATATTTTGGGCGTTTGTGGGAAGTGAAAAAAGCAGGAAGAAGACAAGTCTTAAGATTCGTTTCATTTCGTGAACTCCTTTGGAGTGCTGCGGCTTGACGCAGCTTTGCGTTCGTAACTGTAAGATTACGGTTGAGCATAAGGTTTAAATAGCGAACACAAAAGCTGTGTCAAGCCGTAGCACTCCATATTTATTTTATTGGCTCTAACACTAATTTATTTTTCGCATCCGCTTCGATTTTTGCGCGTGAATACAGCAGCGGAAAATATTTGCCATCTGCCCACAGCGGCAATAAATCATTGTAATGCGGACTGCCGACCTGGCCTGATTGTCCGGGCGTATTTGTGCCGACAGAATTATCCCAATTGCTGACATCCAAAATTTCACGGAATGATGCACCTGCCACTTGTTTGAAATTTGGCCCACTTGTCGCGTTCGGTGTATTCGCATCACCGCCGCGTTCCGGCGCAGGCAAATCGAACAGCGCTTTCGTCGCGGCATCGAACGACAGTACATGCGTGAACGGCGTCGAATGCAATTGTCCCCAGCGCCATTGCGTCGCGTCGTTGCCCAATCTTTGTTTGGTCTCCGTGACTGCCTGATCCAGGGTCGTGATTAAAATCTTGTCGCGCACCGCACGTGAGCTGTCACCAAACCAGCGTGGCAAAGCGAACTGCAAGGCTTCGATAGTTTTTTCGAGGGAAATTCTGGTGGTGAATTGTGACCAGTATTTTTCGGGTACGTTCGGCTTAAAAACTGCTGGCGTTAATTTCGGCAACCACATTTCATAGAGCGCGGCGGCTGCCGAATCTTTGCTCAGTACGCAATCCCAATTTGTTAACAGGGAAACAAACGGTAATAAATCGCTCGGCACGTTTTGCGCTTCGGCTAAAATTTTTGTGAGTTCACGCGCGGGCAATGAAGTTTCGTCGTGCTGTAATTTCTGAAAATCTGCAATTGTGAATTTATTTTTCGCAGACGAAAGCACTTCGTCAATGCGGTGAAAACGAAACGGCGCAGCCCATTCATAACCGAGTTCGTATTTATAATCTTTCGGCATGATGTTGTGATTCGCGGTCGCTACATAATGCTTCGCGGGATTGTAGGCTTGCGGCAATTTTGTGATGGGTAAGAAGCCCTGCCATTCATATTTTCCGCTGGCGCCGGGCACGGGCAATAACCCATTCCAGCCTTTACGGATTGGCGTTTGCGCCGCCGCCATCCAGCCGATATTTCCGTCTACGTCAGCATAGACAAAATTCAAAGAAGGGATTTTCCACCGTTTGAGCGCGGCGTAAAATTGCTGCCAGTTTTGCGCGCGATCCATTGAGAGCGAGGCCAAATATCCTGCTGAACCCGGCTCCTGTCCAACCCAGCGCAACGCAAAGGCGCGCTGCTTTTCTTTATCTTCATAAATCACCGGGCCGTGCTGTGTGAATTTTAAATCAACGGTGACAGGCGCTTGATTTTTGACGTTGATCGTTTCGCGCTCAACACGCATCTTCAACCATTTGCCTTTGAATTTGTATTCGTTCGCGTTCGCGGGATTCGTTTCTTCGACGTACAAATCCTGCTGGTCAGTGCCGACTATCGTGAAGCCAAACCCAACCTTTTCGTTGTGTCCCGCCGCGATACCAGGCAGCGCGGGTTCGCCTGCGCCAATCACGTTCCAGCCCGGCCCGACCAGATGCACAAGGTAGCGCAGGCTCGGCAGCATAATCGGGCGATGCGGATCGTTGGCGAGCAACGGCTTTCCTGTCGCGCTCATTGTGCCATCTACCACCCAATTATTGCTGCCTTCGTTTGGTTTGAAGGTGATGTTCGCACTCGCTTGTGTCGCCGCCGCTAAAATTTTTTCGCTGATGTCTTCGAGATTCAAGCCATCGGGGATTACCAATTTTGCTGGCGGATCCGTTTCAATTAATTCCTGCACCAAATCTTTACCCACCGCTTTGACAAGTTGTGCGCGCAACACTTCCGTCGCGATGTTGCGCGTCATCACATACCCCGCCATCCGCATCAGACAAACTTCCGGCGTCCACATTTCGGGTTTAATTCCGGTGAGTTGAAATTCAATTGGTAAGTGATTTTGGTTGGCTTCGATGTAAGCATTCACGCCGCGCACAAAGGCTGTGATGATTGCTTTCGCATCGGGCGCGTAGCTTTCATATTCCGCTTTCATGTCACCGCGATAGCGCAACAGCCGCGCAAATTTATCGCGCTCGATGTAGCCAGGGCCAAGAATTTCCGCGAGTTTGCCTTCGCCTGTGCGTCGCCACAAATCCAGTTGCCACAGGCGATCCTGCGCGGCGACGAAACCCTGGGCAAAAAATAAATCGTCCTGTGTCTCAGCGTAAATATGCGCGATGCCCCATTGATCGCGCAGCACGTTGACGGGTTTGTTCAGCCCGCGAATTTTGATTGTGCCGTTGATTTGCGCGAGGACGTTTTGCGCACGAGTTTGCAAATCCTGACCATACGAAAATTGTGGGAGAAGAAGTAGGGCGAGTAGCAATGCGGTACGCGGTAGCTGTGATGATTTCTGCATAAATTTAGAGACTGAGATTCATTTCTGATGATCGTTAGGTTTACGTTTCTCCAGGACTCAATTGTTGATAAAGCCAGGCACGCGCCAGTCCCCATTCTCGTTGAATTGTGCGGACCGAAATGTTTGTTACCTCTGCTGTCTCGCTTTCGCTCAGCCCGCCAAAAAATCGTAGTTCTACAATCTGGCTTTTGCGCGGATCAAAAGTTGCTAATCGGCTCAAAGCTTCATCCAGCGCCAGGACATCTGTGGCGCGTTCTGTTCCTGTTTGTTCCGCTGCCGTTAGTGAAATCTGTATTGCTCCTGCGCCGTGTTTCAGTTCGTTTCGTCGCCGGGCGTGATCAACCAGAATCCGACGCATTACTTGTGCAGCAATCCCGAAAAAATGGGCGCGATTTTGCCATTGCACCTGATGGTTATCAATCAGGCGTAAGTACGCTTCGTTGACGAGATCGCTGGGCTGCAACGTATGACCGACACGTTCGTGACTGAGGTAGCGCCGAGCGAGCTGATGCAACTCCTGTTGTACGAGTGGAGCTAGTGCCGCTAATGCACCCTCATCACCCTGGCTCCAGGCCAGAAGCAATTGGGTGACTTCCGGTTTTTCTGAAGTCGTCATCGAGGTTACCTCAAGGAAAATTCTGTTCTGGAAGCCGTAAATTTACCATAGCTGCCACGAACCCAGAAGAGCGTCAAAAAAAATTGTCAGCGTGTGGCGGGTTTTAGCAACGAACTGCGCATGTACAAATGAGGACAGTCAAAAGCGGAATTACAGCAGAGCTGAAAAGTGAGATTTCAGGTAGGCGACTTGTTCCTGGGGGAGAATACAAGTTTGTGTTTTTGCTCTACCCGAACTCACTTTTCAGCTCTGCTGTAAGGGGTGTCAGGAATCACGTCAGAAAAATAATTGGCAAGAAATCGAGCCGTGCAAACGGCTCATCACCGAAAGGAAAATTGCATCATGAAAATCAACCATCCAACCACCAAATTCTTCTTATCAATCAGTCTGTTTCTTTTCGCCGCCTTTGCTGGCTTCGCACAAGAGGCAGTGAAACCGCAGCTTTCACGCGTTGCAGTGACTCAGGTCAAACCCGAAATGTGGGAGCAGTTTCTGGAATTCTATAAAAACGAAACGCTGCCCGCACTCAAGAAAGCCGGGGTCAAACAATCAACCGTCATGCAATCGTCCGGCCCCATCGGCAAAGGCTACGAGTTCAGAGTGGTACAGCCGATAGATAGTCTCGCGCAGTTCGACGAAGGCAGCGCCATTGCCAAAGCGCTTGGCCCGGAAAAATTGAAAGCTTACAACGCGAGGCGGCGAGCAATGATTACTGGTCAGAGTGCCTACATTATTCGGGCGTTGCCAGACCTCGGAATTCAGCCGAACGGCATGTCGAAAATGTTAGTTCGGCGCGAAGTCAGCGTCGCATCAGGGCGCAGGGCTGATTACGAAAACTATCAAAAAGACTTGCTGCCATTGCTCAAAAAAGTAGGACTCAAAGGGCATCGCGTCTCCAGGCTCATGCTTGGTGGCGATCTCACGGCGTACTTCACAGTGGATTCTTATGACTCGTTTGCGGAATACGAGAAAGTGACGGAAGCGCTCAGCAAAGACGAAGGCTATCGTCAACTGAATGCGTCGGGCCGAACGACGGGCGTCATCATGCACACAGAAATCTCGGTCTTCAGCACCATGCCGGAACTGAGCATTGTGCCTGCGCCTGAAAAGACTGCAAGTAAATAAACCAACTTTCATCACAGTGAGAAAACAATATTAAGCCAGAAACAGTTCGCACTGACCTGGTGTGATTTCCGCCTGGCTACGATTTCTATGATTGATTTATGAGTGACGAGAAATCGCGCAATGATCACTATAAACACACGAAAAACTAAGTTTTCTGGTGTCCAACAAACTTCAGTTTGTTGCGCCTCGCGGTCACTGTGTCGCTGGTGCGAAGCTGCAACAAACTAAAGTTTATTGAACTTTCTTCTTCGTACTAGAAAAATTAGTTTTTTGTGTAATAAACGGCACTACCGAAAAGTTGTGCAGCAAATACATAGCCCTTAAGAAAAAGAATTTCTCATCCACGAAATCTCCCGCAGGAGCACAGCAAGCTCTCGGAATTACGGTATTTCTTCGTGCTGCCCTGGCGGCTTTGTGGATGATCAATTTTTTGATTTCTAAACTTAAACTTAACAACCAGGCCGAGAACTCGGCTGCTATCCATGAGAAAGGTTTCCTATGCCACAAGAATATTCCAAAATTTGTATTGACAGAGTTCTGCCGCAAGAAGTATTTCGCTCGCAGCCCACGACGGCTCCCGTGCCTGGCCGTGTTTTGCGTGCGGTCTTTGAATTCCGCAAGATGTGGATCAATGGCTCTACGCTTCGGATCCGCTTTCTCAACGGCACTCCGGCACAGCAAGCCCAGGTGCGAGCAGAAGCGTTAGAGTGGACAGAACACGCGAACTTGAAATTTGACTTCAACAACGCGCTTGATGCCGAAATCCGCGTTGAATTCGCCACCGATAACCATGCGTGGTCGAATATCGGCACGGACGCTCTTCACATCCCGCGAGACAAAGCAACCTTACATCTTGGCTTCGAGCAACCTGGTACGATTGCGCATGAATTCGGACATGCTATCGGCCTCGGTCACGAACATCAGAACCCGGCAGGCGGCATCAAATGGAATGAAGCGGTGGTTATCAGGGAGCTGAGCGGCCCGCCAAATGAGTGGACTGAAAAGGAAATCCGGCATAACGTGCTGGACAAGTATAGTCGGGATCAGATTCGTGGCACAGACTTCGACAAAGACTCAATTATGCTGTACTCCTTTTCAGGTGAATGGACCCAAAGCGGTCAGGGGACAAAAGAAAATGCAGTGTTGTCGGCCCTGGACAAGGACTTCATCAGCAGCACCAAAGCCTATCCGCCCACCGCAGCGCCACCCGTCGAACTGGCGGTCAACGCCACGAACCCGACCAATGCCAGCATTGGCAAACCCGGCGAAGAAGACCTCTACACCTTTAATGTCACCAGCCCCGGTCGGCATGTCATTGCGACCAAAGGTAAGACTAACGTGATGATGAAGTTGTTTGGCCCGGACAGCAAAACCCGCTTGATCGCCCAGGACGATGACAGCGGTGCTGGCACGAATGCGAAGATCAGCCTGAGCCTTATCCCCGGACAGTATTTCGTCCAGATTCGCCACTTTGACCAGGCGACCGGAATCGGTGATTACAGCATCCAGGTACGTCATTAGATCAACCAGTACCATAAAAACTTGTGGGCAGGTTTCAGTCCTGAAGCTTGCCTCACTTTTTCAAGCAAAGGAACCTGACATGAATTCACGACAACTCACGTTAATGCTCACCCTCCTGTTGACGATATTCGCCGCAGGCTGCACCACGATGCCGACAGAGAAAGTGGCGACCACTACCCCCGAAAAATCGGCAATACCAGCCGCAGAACCCACTAAAGCAGCATCAACGGCTCCCGTTATTCCTACTGCGTTTGCCGATCCGCCTAATGAAAAGAAATCCTTAGAAGTTTCCGCAAAAGGCGTACAGATTTATACCTGCGGCCCGAAGAAAGACGATGCGACGCAGTTTGCCTGGACGCTCAAAGCGCCGGAGGCCGAACTGGCTGACAGCAGGGACTACAAGGTCGGTAAGCATTACGGCACGCCCAACGGCCCAGCGTGGGAATCCACCGACGGCAGCAAAATCATCGGCGATCGAGACAAAGCCCAATCCAGGCCTGCGCCCAACGCTATTCCCTGGCTGCTGCTGCCCGCCAAATCAACCGAAGGCAAAGGTGTTTTTAGTCTGGTGAAAAGCATTCAGCGCCTCAACACCGAAGGCGGCAAAGCGCCTGAGACGGGCTGTGACAAAGCGAATGCCGGCAAAGAAATCCGCGTAGATTACAAGGCCACATATTATTTCTATGTTGCCAAATCATAATTTTCGCAGGTACGAAACCTGATTCTTAAAGGTTATGGCATTCAGGAGAAACTATGTACGTTAATGCTGACACGCTTCCGGCGGGATTTACAATCAAAGATTTTGACCTTTGCATCGTCGGCGCAGGCGCGGCGGGCATCGCAATGGCGCAGCGGCTGATCGGCTCGCATAAAAAAGTGTTACTGGTTTCGGCAGGCGAACCGCAGGACAACGGCGTACCGCCATCACCCACCAGCCAGTCTATTTACCAGGGAACGCTCGGTTCCTTTATGGAAAAGGTGAATAATACGTTTCTGCAACGTTCGCGGCTGCGGATGTACGGCGGCACGACCAACCATTTTATTTTCGCTGGTCGTCCGCTTGATGAAGTTGATTTGCACGCCCGACCGGGTTATCGGGAAGCGTATTGGCCGCTGGATATGGCTGAGCTAAATCGTTATTACCCTGATGCCAACGCCTTTGGCAATTATGGCCCATTCAACTATGACGATATTCCTTTCTGGGAAAAAGCACTGCACGGGCATCCTTTCCCCGCATTATCTGGCGATCAGATGCGCAGCGCCGTTTTTCATTGGCAGGCTGATACAGCAGTTAATCGCTTCCAGCGTCATTATGGGGAGAAGTTGCAGGAGGCAACCAACGTCACCGTACTCTTCAACGCTAACGTTTTGAAAGTAGAAACAACCGAGGGAAAAGAACAGGTGACAGGATTGTCCTGCGCCACCATTGAAGGAGGAAAAAAAGGGCGGGACTTTCGGATTGAAACTCCTGTTTATGTGCTGGCGCAGGGCGGCATTGAGCCGGTGCGATTGCTGAAGTTGTCGGGCAATCTGGGCGATAACGCCAAACGTCATCTGGGGCACGGATTCATGCTGCATCCTGTGATCGGCAACGCGGCTAAGCTCCGTTTTCCCAAGCCCGTTCCCTGCTCAATTCAAAATTTTTACGCTGGCAGGCACGTTACCATTGTTCCGCCTGAGCCAACGCAAACGGATTACCGAGTCATCAACAGTGCGGTTTATCAGTCAGAAGAATTAGATGGCAGCTACGGTTTCCATGCCCACGTCTCGCTCACGCCCACTCCGCAAACATTGGCGCGCGAACGCATCGGTAATTTTTATGTCAATCCGCTCTTCAATTTTCAAGACGATGGCAACGAAGTCGGACTCGACATTCTGTGGGAACAATTGCCCAATGAAAACAGCACGATTACGCTGGACGAAAATCAGCGTGACCCGATCTTCAATCAAGCGGTTGTACATTTGGATTGGAATCTGTTGGAACAGGACAAGCGCACTATTCAAAGAGGGTTGGAAATTTGCCGGGACTTTTTGTATGCGCGTGGCGGGACGGATTTTGAATACATCACCGATTTGAGCGGCGGCCCGGAACACTGGGACTTCTCTCCTCAACCTCCGCCGAATCGGGATCCAAAAGCGTTGTGGCCGGGCGATCATCACATGGGCGCATTACGGATGTCAGTGCGTCCAGAAGATGGCATCGTCACTCCCGATTCCAAAGTTCATACGGTTGATAATCTGTATATTGCTGGTTCA
>JAYSTY010000478.1:0-12597 GCA_043719385.1 Blastocatellia bacterium
ACTTCGCGTGTCGTGACTCCATCAGCTAATTTGTAGACCCAGTCCGCCGGCCACAAGCCCATCTTAAGTTTCTTTTCGGGGGGCTTGTCCTGCGCTGGAATTGCTAGTGACAGGCAGAGCAGGAAGAAAATAGCGAGGGCGGTTGTGATTCGTTTATTCATAAACTTTTTCGACTTATTTTCCATTAACTGTGAAAGCCAGCAGCACATTGCCCGGCTGCCCGATGAGCCGTCCATAGCCGGAATTGGTATACAGAATTCCGTTCGCAATGATTGGCCCGCCGCCGTCCAACGTTCCGCCTTTTGCCTTCATTCCGTTGATGGCATCGTAAGTAGTTGCTGCCGTATCGAAGTCCCAGATAATCGCGCCGTCTTTCGTTGTATAGCCGCGCAGGTGTCCGTCACTCGTGCCGGAAAAAACTACGCCGGGAATGACAGAATTGGCAGCGGATTGTGAATTGTAACAGCGCGTCGTTCCCCAGACACAATTTGCCGGAGGCGCAGGAGTATGCCAGAGTTTTTCGCCGGAAGTTATTTTCAGTGCGGTCAGTCCGGGCTTGCGATTTTGTCCACTCACGTCCGCGACGGGGACATAAACATTTTCTGCATCTGCCGCAAAGCCCCATTCAATTCCACCGAGCGCGCCGCCCTGACCGACTCTGGCTTCCCATAAATTTTTGCCGTTATTATCAGGATCAAGCGCGTACATCATCCCTGATTTTTGTCCGGCTAAAATTACCTGTTTGCCGTTGGGAAGTTTGCGAATAATCACCGAACTCCCAAAGTCATAATCGGGGCCTGCCGTCTCAGGGCAATTGCCGACGCCGGGTTGCCGACAGCCGACGAGAAAATTATCTTTGGGCATCAACTGATTTGACCACTTGAGTTTTCCTGTACTCAGGTCGAACGCCATAATCGCGTCTGAATGCGCCGTCGTTACATCGGTGTAGGAATTTCCCGTGCCGACGTAAATTAACCCGCGCTTTGCATCAACGGTTGGAGCCGCCCAGATCGCTCCTCCGGCTGGCCCGAACATTTGGGTTCCCGATGAATTTTTCTTGAATGGTTTGGGCGCGTCCTGCACGGAAAAGCTTTTCCAGATAATTTTTCCCGTGTAGGCGTCAAGCGCTACGACGCTGCCGCGAAACGTGCAGCATTCGTATTTTGTATCGCGTCCGGCAGTCTCTTCAAACGAAGAAACCGGCACGTAAATTTTGTCTTTGTAAAGAATCGGAGAGCCTGTAATTCGTGACAGCAAATGCTCTTCAATTTTTGTTTTCCAAAGCAGCTTGCCTGTTGTCGCGTCAACTGCCTGGACATTGGATTTTTCATCACCGAAATAAATGGAGAATTTTGTTTTTGCTCCGGCTGGCATTGCTCCAACGCTGATGGCGGCGCGGACTGCGGCTCCGGCATTCATCGTCCAATACGTGCAACCTGTACTCGCATTTAAGCTGTAAATAATTCCAACTTCAGTCGTCAGAAAAATGCGGTCGCCGATGATCGTCGGTTGTCCCGTAGCCATTGAGCCGGGATGCGCGAACGCCCATTTCACTTTCAATTTTGGCACGTCTTCAGGCTTGATTCCCGGCTGCGGCTGAAAGCGGGAATTTTCCAAATCACGTCCCCAGCCATTCCAACTTGCGTTGGTGAATTTGAGCGGCGCAGGAGCTGCCTTGCAAAGATTTGCGTTGAGATTATTTTCAATCGGAGCGCCTGGTTCTTTACCTGTCAGATGAATCACCAGCGCACGAATTTGCGCAGTGCTCAGGCCGGAAGCCTGTTGTTTCATCACTCCAGAAGTCAGTGTTTGAATCACATCTTCAGCCGAGCGGCGGCGGATCAAAAACAATGGCGGGATGCGTTCCTGCGCATTGTCGTGACAGACCGCGCAGCGTTGTTTATAAATCGCTTCACCTTCCGGCGAAGTCGGCGCAGGTGGTTGATTTGCCTGGCTGAAAGTAGAAACGAACAGGAGTAATGTCAGTAGTCCTGCGAAGATTATTCCGGTGAGTATGCGCCCTGAAAATTTCATTACTTTTCTTTGGCAGGTTGTGGGCCGATGCTGCGCAGGAAAATGACTACCTGCCAGATTTGTTTGTCGTCGAGCTTATTTTTGTATTCGAGCATGTCAGCGGAAACGCCTTCGCGGATGGCCGTGAAAATTTCTTCATCACTCGAACCGTAGTCCCATTTTTCATCCGTCAAATCCGAAGGAGTCCCGCCTGACAGCGCCATCCCGCCATCACCTTTGCCGCCCTGTCCGTGACATGAAGCACAGTGACGAAGGTACAATTTTTTCCCGGCTTCGATGGATTCAGGATTACTCGTTTCAGGGTTTTTCAATTTTTGTGCTTCAGCGTTGCGGCGCGGTTCCTGAAAAGTCCAACAAACTTCAGTTTGTTGTTTCTCTGGTAAATGTGACATTGCCGAGGCCTCAACAAACTGAAGTTTGTTGGACATCGCAGCCAGAACAGCCACACAGAAAATCAACATGGAAATAATTTTTTTATTCTTGTGGTACATCAAAATTCTCCACTAAATAATCGGGGTGAACCTCGCGCAGATACACAAATAATTCATGTACCAGATTAACGATTTTGTTCACGCCATACGCGTATTCCTGACCTTTGACTTTCAGCGCCAGAGAAACAAAACCACCGCGCCTCGAAGTTGAGACTTCAGCTTTGTTTCGATCAATCCGGCGATGCTCCGGCAAGTCGGGATCATGTTTTTGCAAAAAGAAATTTTTCAATTCAACCGATAACTCGGAGCCTGCCGTAACTCCCGGCAACAATTGTTTGAAGCGCAATTCCTGCTTTGCGATGTCCACCTTCAATTCCATCTGATGATGAATGACCCAAACGAATTTGAAATGCCCCGGCTTGATTTCACTGAAGCCACGAAAGATGCCCCGGTCGGCGTAGGCTTGTAGATTTTCTCTGATAACATTTAATGAATTCTTCATTAGACTTGTTGCGCTGAAACAACTTATAAACATTGGCTTTCTCGAATGGGCTAAATCTCGCGGCTGACTAGCGCAACCTAACAAACGAGGGGTTATCGCCCAAATTCGCTCTTTTTAAGTTTCTGCGGGGAGGGCGAAATAGCGAAAAAGTCCTTATTTTCCGTCACAACAAGTCTATTAATTCGTTTGAAAAAGTGATTAGCCGTAACAGTCGCCAGGAGTTCAAGTTTTAGCTTGTTTTTCTTCGCGGCTCTGCCGCCCCGATGTGCGGAAAGGCTATGCCTTTCCGTGTACTCGCCACCAATCAGGGCTATGCCCGTTTGTAGACTAACGGGCATAGTCCAAGACAAAAGATAAAGCCTACGGTTGGGCATAGCCACAACCGCACATCAGGCGGCACAGCCGCTAATTTGGAGCTATTTAACATCACGCCATCTCAATGATTATAAGACATGCATCCCGGCTCCACCGTCCCTAAAAATCCCGGTTCAAACTGTTGTTTATTCCAGAATTCTTTTTTCGCCTGACAGTTGATTAATGAAGGGCGGCTTTCTTTCACAGCGATCTGGTAACAGCGTTCCAGCGCGGCGCGGAAGTCTCCCGGTTTTGTCACGTATTCGCCGTGTGCGCCCAGTCCTTCCGCTACTTTGTCATAGCGAACATTTTCCTGAAAAAGATGCAGGCTTAATGTCACGGGGCTGCGACTATTACCGCTCCACGTGCCCCACGCGTTGTTATTGTAGACAATCACGATCATCGGCATCCGATATTTTGAGGCGGTCTCAAGTTCCATAATCGTGTAGCCAATTCCTGCATCGCCTGTCACGCAAATGATCGGAGAGCCTTTGTACGGAGCCTGCACACTGACGCCGTGTCGCATTGCCACTGCCGCGCCAAAAGCATAGCCGACATCCGGGCCAATTGCGCCGTATTGATATGCGCCATTCAGAATTTGTCCGGGACGATAGCCGCGCACCCAGCGACGCATATAACGCGCAATGCCGTAGCCTCCCGAAACATACGTCGTCTGCTCTTTTGGTAATTTGCTGTGATACATAAAATCTGTCGTTTCTTTGGCAATCACAGCCGGATGCACAGCGTCGGTGTAGCTCACCCCTTTGGCATAATAGGCTTCGTTTTCATCTTCAAATTTCTTTCGGGCAGCGGCGATTTCGGCGAGCCAGGCTTCGTGCTTCATCGTGGGCATCGCATCGGCAAGCGCTTCCAGAGCGGCTTTTTCACAACTGACAATTCCGACATCAATGGGAAGGTTACGACCAATGTCTTCGGGGCTGGGATCAATGCGGATGTATTTTGCATCGGGGCCGAAAGCGAATTCGCCAACGGTCGGCATGCAATATTGACCGACGAGCAAGACAACATCTGCGCTCGCCAGAGCACTCGGCGAAGCGTTGGCGGACAACGGACTCGCGTCAGAAAATTGTCCTTTCATCGCGCCGGATTCGACGACGGGAATCTGTGTTTTCTCCGCTAATTTTTTCAGCGCGTCCCACGCTTTGCTGTAAAAAACTCCATTGCTCGAAACGATGATCGGGCGTTGCGCCTGTTTGAGTAATTCAACGGCAGCCGCTAAATCTTTGGGGCCGGGATGCGGTTTTGCATTTGTCCGATATTTATTTTTGTCGTGGTAAAAATCAAGTTCACTCGCTGATTTGAAATTGGCGCGAGTGACTTCTGCCGGAAAATCAAGATGGACAGGGCGGGGAATTCCTGTCCGCAATTGGCGGAACGCATACGCCGCATATTCATGCACACGCGCCGGAGTAATTAACCGCTTGCCATATTTTTTTAAGCCTTCCGTGTTGGGTTGTTGGTAGCCAAGCTGAATTCCGGCCTCGGTGTCTTCATTGCGAATCGCCATGTTGCTCGCTAAAACCAGCAGCGGAGAACGCGCGGCATTCGCCGCTGCGATGGCGTTAATCATATCGGTGAAGCCGGGGCCTTCCGTGCCAGACGCCGCCGCGACTTCTCCAGTCACGCGACAAAATCCATCCGCCGCGTGCGCCATCGCTCCTTCGTGACGCCCGGAATACGTTGGAATTCCTTCCTGTGCAATCGCATTGACGATAGGGTAATTTCCCGGACACGAAAACAGCGCCGCGAGTCCTTCTTCCTGACAAACGCGCGCAAAAACCTGTGCGCCGGACATCGGGAAGACAGCTTTGGTGGGCGCAGTTTTTTCCGCCTGCGCGAATTCATCCGGGATTTTGATAGCGCGTTCGTCAGGTGCGGCGGCAGCTTCACCCGCGCCCAAAACGGTTGCGACGGTTGCGCCTGCCATTGCTTTGGTGATGAATTTTCGGCGCGAAACTTCAACGTCAGAAGCGGTATTTTTCTGTTTGGGGTGACGGGCTTGCTCCATGGTTTTTTCCTTCTCAATTGATGGACGGACGGGTTATGTTTGTTTGTCTGACACTGCAACGGTCAGCAGGTGTTTGTTTTGCGATTCGATTCTGGGTGACTTTCAACCCAAGTGGGAAGAATGTCAAGCGTCAAATCCTTCACACCTGATCGTGAATGGCGTTGCCATAGTTTTCACACGAAATTCCGGTGAAAATAAATTCGACTATTTGGAGCCGGTCAACTTCTAAGCAAATACTGCGGGACAAAACGAGCGCAGCAGTTTCTGCTCTCCACCGCAAAATATGTATTCATTCGGAGGATTCAGCAATGAAAAGATTTGTAATTTATGCAGTGATTTTATGTGCGCTGGCACTTCCTGGTTTGGCACAGCGCCCATTTGGTAAGCAGCGCAACGGTCATCGCCTGGGAAAAAAGATGGCGCAATTGGATAAAGATGGCGATGGAAAAATTTCCCGTGACGAATGGACGCGTAAGCCAAAAGCGTTTGATCGGCTTGATGTGAATCAGGATGGTTTTATCACGCAGGAAGAAATCAAAGCCGCACATCAGGCCAGACGTGACCGGAGAAACGGCGGAATATCGCCTAAGTAACCGTGAAGTTTCGGACGCTGGATAAAAGAAATGAAATAATGCGGCGCGAATTAATTGTTCGCGCCGCATTGTTTCATTTCAATTCTTAGCTTTTTGTCTTTTCCCAATCCTTCAGGAAATTCGCCAGACCAATATCCGTCAACGGATGTTTGATTAATTGCTCAATAACCTTGAGCGGCATCGTGGCAATGTCGGCGCCGATGCGTGCTGATTCGATTACGTGTAATGGATGACGAATGCTCGCCGCCAGAATCTCGGTTTTCATGCCGTAATTATCAAAGATTTCTCTGATCTCGCGGATGAGTTCCATGCCGTTATGACCAATGTCATCCAGCCTGCCGACGAATGGACTCACAAACGCCGAGCCTGCTTTGGCGGACATCAATGCCTGCGTTGCATTAAAAATTAACGTCTGATTGACGCGAATGCCTTCTTTGGCAAAAGTGTACGTCGCCTGTAACCCCGCTTTGGTCATCGGCAATTTGACGTAAACGCAGGGATGGATTTTCGCCAACTCGTGGCCTTCGGTAATCATTCCTTCGTAATCGGTGGCGACGACTTCGGCGCTGACCGACGCGTTGGGATCATCAAGCAATTCGCAAATCGTGCGAATATGCTCCTTAAAATCAATGCCGCCGCCTTCTTTCGCCACCAGGGAAGGGTTGGTTGTGACGCCATCAAGAATGCCTAAACTTTTCGCCTCTTTGATTTCGTCCAGGTTTGCAGTATCAACAAAAAATTTCATGTTCTCTCCTCAAAATAATATCGCAACTGCCAAGTGTTTTATTTTTACTCGCAACTACTTTGGGTAAAAACTAACGCAAATCCTTAGTTTTCGCCATAGTTCACGAGTGCATTTGCCAGAACCGGGTAAATGTTTACGCTCTTTTTAGCGCAAAACATTATACGCCTTTTGCGCTGGATTTCTTTTGTGTAAGCTATGCACCGACAAAAGAAAAGGCTGAAATTATGAACTTCAAACTCGTTACAATGATTGCCTGTTGTTGCCTGACTATTTTCCTTTCGGAGCAGGTAACAATTGCAGCCAGGCCTGCAGCGAAGAAACCAAACTATCTTTTTATCGCCGTAGATGATCTCAATGACTGGGTTGGCCCGTTGCAAGGTCATCCCCAGGTCAAAACCCCTAATCTTGATCGTCTGGCAAAGCGCGGCGTTACCTTCACGAATGCTCACGCACAGGCTCCATTGTGTAACCCTTCCCGTTCAAGTTTATTGTCGGGGCTACTCCCTTCGAGCACTGGATTGTATACGCTCCTGCCGGGAGTCCGTGCTGTTCCGCGCTTGAAAGATCATGTAATGTTGCCGCAGTATTTGGCAAACAATGGCTACATGACTTTCAGCGCAGGGAAAATTTATCACGATGGTTCAATCAAACAGAATGAGCGCGACAAAGAATTTGATGAATGGGGAGAGTTGGGGCAGATGCCGTATCCGGCTGAGAAAATTGTTAATACTCCCGATAAAATGAAGGCCGTAGACTGGGGCGTTTTTCCCGCTAATGACAGTACACAGGCCGATTGGAAAATTGCTGATTCGGCGATCAAATACTTAAACTCCGCAAAATCTGAGCAACCATTTTTTCTTGCCGTAGGTTTTCGGCTGCCGCATTTTCCGTGTTTTGCTTCACAAAAATGGTTTGATCTTTACCCTGAAGAAACTTTGGTGATGCCTCCGGTCAAAGAAAATGACCGTGACGACATTCCTGAATTTGCCTGGAATTTGCACTGGAAATTACCAGAGCCGCGCCTGTCCTGGCTGCGAGCCAACCAGCAATGGAAGCCGCTCGTACGCGCGTATCTGGCTTCAATTAGTCTGATGGATAGTCAGGTCGGTCGCATGCTGGACGCGCTGGATGCGAGCAGTTCGCGTGACAATACAATTGTTGTCTTATGG
The DNA here is from genome assembly GCA_043719385.1 of Blastocatellia bacterium. Lineage (GTDB taxonomy): Bacteria > Acidobacteriota > Blastocatellia > RBC074 > RBC074 > JAFDVL01. The sequence continues at coordinate 7,858 of JAYSTY010000478.1, forward strand.
TCGGATCACGGCTGGCACCTGGGCGAAAAAGGTATCACCGGAAAAAATACTTTGTGGGAACGTTCGACGCACGTCCCATTATTTTTTGCCGGGCCGGGAATTCCCGCTGGCGTGAAAATTAACCAGCCTGTCCAGTTGCTTGACCTTTATCCGACGTTGAGTGAATTAAGCGGACTGCCTGTCAACAAAGGCCTGGAAGGCCATAGCTTGAAACCTTTGCTCAAAAATCCAAATGCTAAATGGCAATGGCCTGCATTGACTACGCACAATCAAAACAACCACACTGTACGTTCAGAGCGTTGGCGCTATATTCGTTATGCTGATGGTTCCGAAGAGTTATATGATCATCAAAACGATCCAAATGAATGGACGAATCTCGCCAAAGAAAAACGCTTTGCCACAATAATTGCAGCGCATAAAAAATGGTTGCCGAAAGAAAATTTAAGCCCTGTTGCCGGGAGCGCGGCGCGATTATTAGTCAACGAAAATGGGGTCTGGATGTGGGAAGGCAAACCCATCAAGCGTGAAGAACTTGAAAAATAATTGTCCGACAAGCTGGCAGCATTGTCGGGCGGTGGAAAATCAATTTATGAAAATACAAAAATCACTACTGCTTGTTATCCTCATTTTTTCCTGTTTCTCACTTCACGCACAACAAAAACCTTTGCCCGAGGTTGCCGCCTTGCCCGAGCAAAAAGGGATGCCTGATCCGCTTGTGATGCTTGATGGAACTGTCGTCAAAACGAAAGAGCAATGGGTGAAGGAACGTCGTCCTGAACTGAAAGCGATGTTCCAAAAATATATGTACGGCTACTTGCCGGACGCGCCAAAAATTAAGACAACTGTGACGAAGACGTATCAAGATTTTTTGGGCGGCAAAGCCACAATGCGCGAAATTGTCATTGATTTAGGCAGCGCTGCAGCCCCTAAAATTAATGTGATGGTGCTTACTCCCAATAAAGCCACGAAACCTTCACCAACAATTCTGGGCATAAATTTTTGCGGCAACCACACCGTCATCAACGATCCTCGCGTGACAATGAATCCGAATTGGATTCCAGTCAGTAATTGTTTTGGCATTGAAAATAATCGCGCCACTGCCGCCTCGCGTGGACAGGGAATTGATAAGGATTGGGGCGTCGAAGCAGCGATTGATCGCGGCTATGCCGTCGCTACTTTTTACAGCGGAGATATTGCTCCCGACAAGCCGGATTTCACGCAGGGAGTTTTCCCCTTTTTCAAATCTGCGCAGGCAAACAAAGATTCTTCGTGGGGAGCCGTCGCCGCGTGGGCGTGGGGCTTTCAACGCGTGATGGATTTTTTAGTCAAAGCCAAAGCCATAGACAAAAATCGCATCGCAGCCTTCGGACATTCACGCCTGGGCAAAGCCGCAATTTTCGCCGCTGCGATGGATGAACGCATTGCGATGGTCTTTCCGCATCAGGCCGGCATGGGAGGCACTTCACCCAATCGCGGAACTGCGGGCGAATCGTTGAAGGCCATCAATGACCGCTTTCCGCATTGGTTCAATGGAAATTATAAAAAATTCAATGATGACAAATCGCACCTGCCCTTCGATCAGCATTGCCTCGTAGCGTTGATGGCTCCGCGCCCCGTGCTGTTTTCCTGCGCCGTAGACGACACATGGTCGAATCCGCCAGGACAATTTGAAATGCTGCAAGCCGCAAATAAAGTTTACAAATTTTTAGGCGTGGAGGGATTGAATGCGACCTCGATGCCTGAACCTGGCAATGCTGTGAACAGCCAACTTGGATATTTTTATCGCAACGGCAAACATTCAACGACGAGCGAAGATTGGAAGGCATTTTTGGATTTTGCGGATCAGCATTTGAAGTAAAGCAGTACGCATTCGTAGTGAAAAAAATTTATGAAAGACCTGCTTACCGATTTCAGCACTCGCGCAATTGCGTATACTGAAAACATTGATGATCGTCGCGTAACGCCTACGCCTGAAGCAGTGGAGCGACTCGCAGTGCTGGATGAAAAATTGCCTGAGCATTCCACCGATCCGGCTGCAACGCTGCAATTGCTTGATGAAATTGGTGCGCCTGCGACGATGGCTACGACGGGAGGAAGATACTTTGGTTTTGTCACAGGAGGCACGCTGCCTGCTGCGTTAGTCGCAAATTTGATGGCTGGCGTTTGGGATCAAAACGGCGCGTATCGTGTGATGTCTCCGATTGCTGCCAAATTGGAAGACGTTTGCCAGCGATGGCTGATCGAACTTTTGGGATTGCCTTCAGAAACAGGAGTCGGATTTGTCACTGGTGCAACAATGGGGAATCTGGCTGGACTTGCGGCGGCTCGTCATGCGTTGTTGCTACGACAGGGATGGAATGTCGAGAAAGATGGATTATTTGGCGCACCTCCCATTCGAGTTGTAGTCGGCGAAGAAGTGCATGCCAGTGTGCTCAACGCGCTGCAATTATTGGGTCTGGGTCGTGAGCGGATTGAACGTGTTCCAGTGGATGAACAAGGGCGAATCCGTGCCGATGCGCTTCCAGTGTTAGATGAGAAAACAATTGTTTGTTTGCAGGCAGGGAATGTGAATACAGGTTCTTTTGATCCGGCAGCAGAAATTTGTGCGGCTGCGCGTGCAGCAAATGCGTGGGTGCATGTGGATGGAGCGTTTGGATTATGGGCAGCAGTTAGTCCCGCATATCAACATTTGACAACTGGAATTAATGCCGCTGATTCGTGGGTGACAGATGGGCACAAATGGCTCAACGTGCCGTATGACAGCGGGTTGGTTTTTGTCCGCAATTCTGAATATTTGCGTGCGGCTGTTTCTGTGACTGCGCCGTATTTATTGACGAGTGGCGAGCGCGAACCAAGTCACTACATTCCTGAAATGTCGCGGCGCGCACGCGGCATTGAAATCTGGGCAGCGTTGCGTTCGCTTGGCAAAGCTGGACTCATTGCACAAATCGAACGGTGTTGCCGACACGCCAGCCGCTTCGCCGAAGGCTTGCGAACTGCCGGATTCGAAATTCTGAATGATGTTGTGCTCAATCAAGTGCTGGTTTCATTTGGTGACGATGAAGTAACACGAAAGGTGATTGCTGCGATTCAGGACGAAGGAACGTGTTGGTGTGGTGGAACAATTTGGCAGGGACGCGCCGCCATGCGCATTAGCGTTTCTTCCTGGAAAACAACTGAAGCAGACGTAGAGCAAAGTTTAGCCGCGATAATTCAGATTGCGTCTTCATTCCATTGATTTCAAAAAGAAAAATCTCTGAACCTGAGAGGCCGCGCAATCGTATAGAGATGGAAACAAATTTATCGCGCAGCAATTCTGATAAATTTATCTGGCACAAAAATACTTAATCATTAGCGGCAGGGAAAAATAAAATCGCTTGATGGAAATGAATGAAGCGGCTACGTTTTCATAAGCAGGATGCACATTTCAGGAGGTTGCATGAAAAAAATAAATTATCTGTTTGTCTTACTCATTACCTTTCTTTTCCTCTCACAAACGTTCGCCCAACCGACCAATACGCCCAAGGTCGAATTTGAAAAATACGTGCTGCCGAATGGCTTGCAAGTCATCCTGCACGTAGACCGCAAGCTTCCCGTCGTGCACGTCAACGAATGGGTTCACGTTGGCTCGAAGAACGAAAAAATCGGACGCACAGGCTTCGCGCATTTGTTCGAGCACATGATGTTTCAAGGCTCGAAAAATGCGGCAGGCGAATATTTTTCGTATGTCGAAAAAGCCGGTGCGAATTTATTTGAAGGTGGCGTGAACGGTACGACAAGTTGGGATCGAACAAATTATTTTGCAACGGTTCCATCCAGTAATCTGGAAAATATTCTGTGGCTTGAATCAGATCGGCTCGCTACATTGACGGAAGTGCTGACGAAGAAAAATCTCGACAATCAGCGCGACGTAGTCAAGAACGAACGACGACAGGGATTGGAAAATACGCCGTACGGACGTGCCGAAAAATTGATTATGGAAAATCTTTTTCCGTATCGTCATCCGTACGCGAATGACGTGATTGGATCGCACGAAGATTTAACTGCTGCCAGCGAGGATGATGTCAAAGAATTTTTCAAAACGTATTACACGCCGAACAATTTAACGCTGGCGATTGTGGGCGATTTTGATGTCGCCGAAGCCAAACGCTTAATCGAAAAATATTTTGGCACACTTCCCACCGGGCCCGCGCTGGAACGGCCTGCCAAAGATATTGTCAAACTGAACGGCGAGAAAATTATTGAAGTCAACGACCGCATTTCACAGGATCGCACCTACATGAATTGGGTGTCGCCAGCATTTTTTGACGAAGGCGAAGCCGAAATTAATTTACTCAATGCGGTACTTACGGATGGACTTTCAGCCCGATTAACAAAGGCTTTGGTCTACGACAAGCAACTTTGCAGCGGCGTTGTTTCGTATCCGAATACGCTGGAAAATACAGGCGTTTTTCATGTCGAAGCGACTGCGCGTCCCGGCGTAGCGCTTGAGCAAATCGAGCAAATCATTACCGAAGAAATTGCAAAATTAGCCAAAGACGGCCCGACCGATGCTGAACTGAATCGTGCGAAAACAAAATGGGAATTTGGTTTTGTGTCGGGACTTGAACGCATCGGCGGATTCGGCGGCAAAGCAGATCGCCTGAACCAATACAATACTTATCTTGGCTCGCCCGATAAATTTGCAGCGGATATTACGAGGCATCGCAACGTCACCAAAGAGAGTGCGCGCGCCGTGGC
>JAYSTY010000479.1:0-5247 GCA_043719385.1 Blastocatellia bacterium
AGCAGCGGCAGGTGCAATGGGTGCAGCGGCTGGAAAAGCCAGCGATGCGGCTGGTGCGATGAAAGATGCGGCTGGAAAAGCTGGCGCAGCGGCTGGTGCAATGAAAGACGCCACCAAAGATGCGGCTCATAAAGCTGGTGAAAAAACTGGCGACGCGATGAAGAAAGCCGGTGATGCCGTCAAGAAAAACTAACTTCATTTGTTAACATCACGACGCTTAAAAAGCCTGAGAGGAATTTCCTCTCAGGCTTTTTTTATTTGAAAATTATGATTCCAGTTTGATGCTGAATCGCTCTGCCATGCGATATAAAGTCCGGCGATCAATTTTCAAAACCTCTGCCGCGCGCGTTCGATTCCCTTTGACCGCCTCCAGCACATAAAGCAAATACCGCCGCTCTATTTCATCCATTGAAGGTAAATCACTAAATACATTAATTTCTGAAAACCCTGCACTGGTTGAATTGGCAGCAGGAATTTTATCCGGCTTTATTGCTCGCATGCGGACAGGTAAATCATCCTCAGAAATAATTGATCCCCGCGTATGCAACACTGCATGCTCAATCGTATTTTCCAGTTCGCGGACATTGCCGCTCCATTCATATTCCCGGAGCTTGCGCAGCGCTGCCTCAGAAAATGAAACGCGCTTGCCTGTGTCATGGCAGGAGCGTTTGAGGAAATGCAGCGCCAGTAACGGAATGTCTTCGCGCCTCTCACGCAAAGGCGGAACACGCAGGGTGATAACACTCAGGCGGTAAAATAAATCTTCACGAAAACGACTGGCTTTTACTTCATCTTCCAGATTTCGATTCGTCGCGGCAACGACCCGCACATCAACTTTGGTAGACTTACTTGATCCGACGCGTTTGACTTCACCTTCCTGCAAAACGCGCAATAATTTAACCTGCAAGGCGGGACTGGTTTCACCGATTTCATCCAGAAAAATCGTCCCGGAATCAGCTTCTTCAAAATATCCTTTTTTGTCGGCAACCGCGCCTGTAAAGCTCCCACGTGTGTGGCCGAATAATTCTGCCTCAAGCAAAGTCTCGGTCAGCGCCCCGCAATTTACAGCGATGAATGGCTGGTTATGGCGGGGACTGTTATTGTGAATGGCGCGAGCGACTAATTCCTTGCCAGTCCCGGATTCTCCGTATATCAGCACGGTCGAACGATAAGCCGCGACGCGGGCGATTTCCATGTACAACTCAATCATTTGCCGACTGTGACCGACCAGACCGGAAGCGAATTTTGTCTGGTTGATTTCTTCAGTGGCCGAAGTTTCCAGCGAAGCCGCCAGCGCCCGTTTGGCCGTCGCGATAATTTCCTGCACATTAAACGGCTTGCTGATGAAATCGAAGGCGCCTTCTTTGACGGCTTCGATGGCTGTTTCAAGTGTGCCAAAACCGGAAATCAGGATGACTTTTGAAGGCGCAGAAATTTGCCGAAAATGTTTGAGTAATGCGATGCCATTCAGGGAATCATTAAGATTAATATCACTGACGATCAGATCAAATGATCTACGCTGCACCGCCGCCAGTGCCGCGTCGGCAGTTTGCGTCGTGATGACCTGCCAGCTTTGCTCTTCAAATAACTCGCGCAGGAAATTACAAGTGTCGAGATCGTCGTCAATGACCAGAATATTTTTCATACACAATAATTGGTTAATACACGATGAATTAAATTTTCAGGTGTCCAACAAACTTCAGTTTGTTGATCTTCTCGGTCACTGTAGCTCTGTTGCGAAGCCGCAACAAACTGAAGTTTGTTGGACATCTTAATTTGTCCTCAAAATTTAATTTCCAGTGAATTAATGAGTTGTTTTAAACGGTTGCCAGTGACTGCTCTTCGACAGCGAGCAATTCTTTTTGGGCTAAGGGCAAACTGATTTGAAATTCAGTGCCGAGTTGCTGGTTACTGTGAAGCGTGATCTGACCGCCGTGTTCCTGAATAATTTTATGGACAATGGTCAGCCCCAACCCACTACCTCTGCCTTCCAGTTTTGTCGTAAACAAAGGATCGAAGATGCGGTCTTTGATTTCGCCACTGATGCCGCTGCCCGAATCGCGGCAGATAATCTGCGCAAAATTTCCGACTACAGAAGTTGAAAAAAATAGCTGACCACCCTGGGGCATCGCATCCAGACTATTGTTAATAAGGTTGATAAAAACCTGTTGCAACTGTTCGCTGTCACCCAGAATAGGCGCGATTGATTCATCAAAATTGATCGTTAATTCAACTTCACGTGAAGCTAAGGTTGGCGCTGTCACTTCAAAAATTCTTTGCAACAACGCATTGATGTCGGTGGGGACAAGTGCAGGACGCGGTCGGCGCGTCGCGTCGAGCATATTCCGCACTATTTTTTCAATGCGGGAAATTTGCGAGGCAATCAAATTCAGACGGTCACGGGTTTTTAAATCTTCCGTGCGGGCCGTTAATAACTGGACGTGACCGGAAATTAAATTCAGCGGTGTGCCGACTTCGTGGGCAAATTGCGCGGCTAATTGTCCTGCCGCTGCCAGCCGCTCAAATTTCGTTAACTCGCGCTGGATTTCAAATAATTCAGCGTTCGCTTCTTCCAGTTGCGTATTTCGTTCTTCGAGTTCTGACGTTGCCTCACTCACTTTCACTTCCAAATGCTTTTGATATTTCGCCCGTTCTTCGGTCATGCCCCGGAGCCGAAAAAGCATGCTGTTGAAGCCGGTCGCCAGTTGCCCGAATTCATCATTTGCCCGCACCGGAGCTTTGACTTCCAGATTGCCCGTTTCCGCTTGCGACATGGTTTTCAATAAATCATCTACCGGACGATAAATTACCTGACTGAATAAAATGTACAGCAGGGAAGTGATGGAGACGATGGCGACCGCGAGCAGGGCGATTGTTAAATTAATCAGTTGTTGCGAGAGGTCAGAAAATTCTGAACGATTTATTAACAAGGTCACAGCCCCGACAATTTGATTGTTATCAAGCAGCGGTGCGGCGGCGAAAATATATTTCTGTTTATTTTTTGGCGTCGTATTTTCACGCAGAATGGAAATCGGTTGTCCTTTGGCAAGTTTGGCAAATTCTTTGGGCGGCAACTCTTCTTTGGTGACATCCGGCACGGTGACGACTTCATTGAAGCTTTTGTTATAAATGCGGATTTGCTGGATTTGTTCGCTGGCGGAATTTAATTGGCGGAAGTTCAGCGCCGCTTTGCGGACATCTGCCAGCGTGTAATCATCGGAAACTTCCGGCAGCGAATTCGCCAGTTGCAGGGCAAAGCGTTGTGCTCTCACTTCCTGATCTTTCAATTCCAGATCACGCGCTTTGGTCACAAAAAAATAGACTACTGCCAGCAGGACTGAAATCAGGATTAAGGAAACAATTATCGTGGTTCTCGTGTAAAGCTTAAGCGGCTTCATCGTTCCATCTTATCAGGGTACAGTACTGCGAGCCACCCCGTTGCTCCTGCTCCGAGTACAGTACCGCGTAGCGAGCCGGGTTTCCCCGCAGTTGCGTGCTTACCAAAAATTCTGTGCTATACTCGCAGTTTCGTTCAAGTGTAGCTTTGTTTTAGAACAAGGCTTACACTCTTGCCACCGATGAATGTCAAAGGTAAACGATTCTGGCTGGTTACTCTACTCCGCTTGCCCAACTCAGCGGAACAGGCAGTTTCTAACTTCATCCACCGCATTCCGGAAAGACTTCGCTTCTGGATTAATTTCGCACTTTTAGTCATTGCGACGGCCTTCCTTGTTTCCAACAACTCAATTTCTGCCTGGCTTGATCTGCGCCGCTTTCCTGGCATGATCGTCACCGTCGCCGCGATGTTTTTTGCGTTGTACAAGGCATCTGAACGGAGCCGTTCATTACGCCTGCCCCTGGAAACTACCTTCTGGGTAACAGGGACAGCAATTTTATTTCAATTAGTTTTAGTGCGAGCCGGAAGCTTTATGGCAACGATGTTGAGCCATAGTTCAGAGATGGACAAGTACGACGGCATTTTCGGTTTTCAATTAGCGATCCCGTTTGCCACCGCAACGTTGATTTTGTCTTTGCTGGTTGGCTCGCAACTGGCGCTGCTCTCTGCCTTTATCGTTTCATTATTTGTGGCGATGGTGACAGATGGTGGAATTGCGACCGCGTGGTATTCGTTAATCAGCTCCGTCGCCGCAATTTCAGGCATTGAGCGTTATCGCACCCGCAATGCTATCTCGCTGGCAATCCCGATTATTGGCGGTGCAAATATCGTCATGAGCTTACTGGTTCCGTTGATTGCGAATCAGCCTTTGACCGGGCGCATTGCGCTCAACAGCGCAGTGCTGGGTTTATTAAGCGCACTTCAGGCGACTGCCATTGCCAGTCTGGTGACACCGCTGTATGAATCTGCTTTCGGAATCATGACGGATATGAAGCTGATGGAATTATCGAATGCGGATAACCCTTTGCTGCGCGAATTAGCGATCAGGACGCCAGGGACAAATCATCACTCCTTCATTGTCGCAACGCTGGCGGAATCCGCCGCCAAAGCAATTGGCGCGAATGCGTTGCTGGCGCGGACGGCGTGCCTGTATCACGACATCGGCAAAATGGCTGCGCCGAAAATGTATATTGAAAATCAAAACGGGATGGAAAACCCGCACAATAATGTGGCGGCCTGTGACAGTGTGCGCATCATCACGGGGCATGTGCGGCGCGGCATCAAGCTGGGGCAGGAAGCGGGTTTGCCACAACAAATTATTGATTTTATTCCGCAACATCACGGCACGCGCATTCTGGCTTATTTCTATCACAAGGCGAAATCACAGGCGGAAGCGCGCGGTGAAACTGTCAACCCGGATGATTTTCGTTATCCCGGCCCAAAACCGCAGACGAAAGAAGCTGTGATAGTGATGTTGTCGGATGGGGCTGAGGCCGCCGTTCGTTCCCTGCAGGATCATTCCGAAGAATATATTCGTGCGATCATCAAAAAGATTATTGACCACATTGTTGCCGACGGCCAATTTGACGAAAGCGATGTGACGTTACAGGAATTGAACACGATCCGCGAAAGCCTGATTGCGACCCTGACCAGTATCCATCATCAACGTGTCAGCTATCCAGGCTTTAATCCTCCCTCGCAGGAAGAGCAAATTAACGCGCTCACCAATACTTTCAAAAATGGCGATAAAAGCCTTGAACCGCCACCGCCACCTGCCTTAACTCCAGACCCGAAAATAACGATTGAGACTGAATAGACTGGGCCGAGCCTGGGTACGCAGGCATCCTGCC
>JAYSTY010000480.1:0-2169 GCA_043719385.1 Blastocatellia bacterium
TTTTTCATTGTCATTTGATCTCAGTACTCTGATGGGTCGTCAACAACCAGCGTCCATCTTTCCTGACATAAACGTGCAGGTAACGCGCCGTCGTTGCAATCGGCGGATTCGGTTTATTTTGCAGCTTTGCCTGCAATCGCGCAGTGACAATCGCCGTCTCGCCATTGACCTGTATTTTAACGTTATCGCGTTTGACCATGGAGTAAGTTGTCTTACCATCGCGCAGGCTTTTCAAATAGCTGGCTTTGTTTTCAACTTTGCCGTTACTGCGAGTGTATTGCAAATTGTCGGCGAGTAATGTTTCCAGCTTCGTCACATCTTCATCCAGCAGCGCCTGTGCCCATTCGTGTTCCAGTTTTAGAATTTCTTTTTTTACCGGAGAGGTCGCATCTTTCACCGCCACTTTAGCTTTAGGTTTCCCGCTTTCGTGGACGCGCTCACGGGTGTGGGCCGGAGCATTGGCCGGGGAATTTGATTGCGCGGAAGCGGAGATACTCAAAGCCATTAATAACAGGAAAATAGGTAGTAGTTTCATAAGCTCAAATTAGCCTAACCGTCGCGCAAACTGGAAAATTTGCCCTCCGGTTGCGCAAACTTTCCAGTTTGCGGGGCGTCCGAAACCTTGTCCTGACGCGAAGCCTTAATGCGTTCACCGTCAGTGATTTGGTTTTCAATGATGTTCGCATTATCCAGAACGCAAACTGGAAAGTTTGCGCTCCTAGGGACGAATCACCGTCCCATCCTTACGCCGTGTCGTTCCCCACGAATAATCGAAATTTGGTGGCCCTGGCGGAATTGGAAATTTCTCTGCCAGTTTCTCGTCAACGTCAATGCCGAGTCCCGGTTTTTCCTGCGCCATCATATAGCCGTCTTTGACTTCGGGACAGCCACGAAAAACTTCCATCGTTTCTTTCGGAAATCCTGAACCTTCGTGAATGCCAAAATTGTAACTGGAAAGTTCAATCGCCAATTGCGCGGCGTGAGCGATTGGCGAAGCATCTCCGGGCCCGTGCCACGCGGTTTTGACGCCAAAATATTCTGACAAGTTCGCAACTTTTTTTGCCGGACTTAAGCCGCCGATTTGCGAAATGTGAATGCGGATGTAATCAATCAGGCGATCTTTAATCAGTGGCACATATTCGTGTTGCGTATTGAAAAGTTCGCCCATCGCAATCGGCGTATTGCACTGATTCCTGAGCAAGCGGAAATGATCGTTCTCTTCGGGCGGGAAGGGGTCTTCGATGAAAAACGGGCGATATTGTTCAGTATCTTTACAAATTTGAATGCCTTGTTGCAGCGACACACGTTCGTGAACGTCGTGGAGAAATTCAATTTCGTCACCGAATTTTTTGCGCATGTACTCAAACATTTTTGGTACTTGCCGCACGTATTTGGCTGGTTCCCAAATCGCTTTCGGATTGGTCGGGCCGACGACTTCATCTACGCTTGCACCCGCACCCGTCGCCGCGCCGCCGCCGCCTGCGCCATACGTCGCTAAGCCTTCAACGCCGGATTGAATGCGGATGTGACGGAAGCCTTGTGAAATTCCAAATTGCACACGTTCTTCCAGGGCCTGAAAATCTTTGCCCGCCGCGTGAAAATAACAGTCCGCGCCTTTGCGAACTTTGCCGCCGAGCAATTGATAGACGGGCATCCCGGCGCGCTTGCCTTTGATGTCCCAGAGCGCCATGTCTACGCCGCTCATGGCATTGAATAAAACGGGGCCGTTGCGCCAATAACTGCTCATGTACGACGATTGCCAGATGTCTTCGATTTCGTCTACGTTGCGTCCAATCAGGAAGGGTTTGAGATATTCTTCAAGCGCAGTTTTGACGACAAGCGAACGTTGCGTAAACGTCGCGCAACCATAGCCGTACAGGCCCGGTTCACTTGTTTCAACTTTGACGACGACTAACCGAATTCGATTCGGAGCCGTCAGAATGGTTTTGATATTGGTGATTTTGAGCGCGGGCAAACCTTTCATGGCTTGCGCGAAAGCTGGCTTAGGTTTTAGAGCGAGCGCTTCTGCGAGTGCTTCTTTTGAACCAAGCAGCCCCGCCGCACCAGCGAACGAGAGCGAACGAATTGCGTCACGACGATTCATAGTTTTTTATTTTGTTAGTGAAAAATATTTAGCGCACGAATGCTGTGCCTGATGATCATTTTGGA
>JAYSTY010000049.1:0-10267 GCA_043719385.1 Blastocatellia bacterium
AACTTGCGAACATAAACATTACCAAAGCTGATTTTCACGGAGAATGGAATTACATAATAAAACCTTCAAATGAATAGTTTATTTCGTTACAAGTCCTTACTCTAAGTGCAATGCTCGCAACTGGCGGGCTAATATGTCCAGTTCCAGTAGAAGCACAACAGCCTGTCAATATCAGCTTCGGTCAACCAAATATCTGGTCACTTGAACAGGCACATTACCTCTTGGCGAAAATGCAGGCGGCAAACCTGGAACTTAAAAACAAGCCGCCTACCGAAACAGATTTAGACCCAAATGCCATTCATGGAACAATGCTTGAGCAATTAAAAAGTGCCCTCGCCGTCAGCGCCGAATTTAACGGCATCAATGGCACTAATAACGCGATGCTGTTGCGCTCAAAAAATTTCAATCTGGCGCGTAGGGAAGAATTGCTAAAGAAGCGTGACGAAGTTAGAGACAAGAACGAACGACTGACCGAAGAGCTTGCAAAGCTAAAAGTAGATTTGGCGGCGCAGAAACTTGCCGGAAAACCTCAGGGGGAAATTGACCTGAAAGAGACGGAGATCAAAGAGAAGACAGGAGTACAGGCAGAAGTTGCTGGCAGGCTCACCTCAATTGAGACCGAGTTGACGGCACTACCCGCATTTCCGTCTGGTGATTTCAAGGCTACTACAGCAACTGACGCACCAGCCAATACCACTTTACCTGGTAGTGTACTCGACAAACTTGTATCAGACGCTAACCCTAAAATTAAAAGTGATCCGAAACTGAATGCCTCGACTTCGCTCGACAACCACATCAACCTGCAATACGAAATGATTGCCAAGCAACTTACGCTGTTACGTGATGAGGTTGGGCCAGGTCAACGGCTAGTCTTTCTCGAACTTCCGCATTCAATCTATACGACGCCAGGAAAGGGTGACAACCGGATCGCGCAGGTTTGGTGGCACATTAATGGCTATGCTAGTGTTGATAAAATCAAACACCTCGAAAAAATGAAAGTGCAGCTTAACAATGCTCTAGAGACTGAAACCACTAAGCTCAAAAAATTGGAAGCTGTTAAAGAACAAGCTAAAATTGATTCTCAGTCTCAGAAGGAAGAGCTACAAGAACTCAATGGCGCAATACACGAAATTAAGGAAGCCATCGCTGATGCCGATCAGGAAATAAAGCGAGACCAGACAAGACAATCAGCAGAGCACGTTCAGCGTTATAAACAAAATGGCGCATTGAAAGAGACTGACTTGCTTAAGAACATGGAAGAATCCGATTTGGTCGACGTTCGCGAGTCAGAATTTGATAAAACCAAAATTGCTGCGCAGAAAAAGTGCCTTGTGCGCACAATTGACTTAATCCCGCGCCAAAGCTCGCTCAATGTGAATGATGTACAGGACAAAGTGCGTTCGTGGAGTATCGCTGCGCTATTCACACTCATTTCCGGCTTCGGTGTCAAAGGTAGTTATCAGCAGCAGCGTGAGTTATACAGTCAATACTTACATCAGGAAATTTATGCTTCTGGCTTTGGGAAAGGTGAGACAGATTTTGGTTGGACGTTCGGCCCTCTGCCTGGGACAAATCGCCTCGCGCCTGGACTCCGGACTACCTATGCCATCCTCGTTGTGCCAGACGATGCTGAGGCCATCAAACTCACCGCTAAAGGTTGCTACTTTTCGCGTAAGGACTTTGCGCCAGCCAAATTTGAAGACATGACGAATCCACCACAGGGATTCAATTTACAAATGGTTCCTAAGACTGAAAAAACCTTCACAATTCCAATCCCCAATGCTCGCGATAACAACTTCTATGTGACGCGCGCGTACTATCACGCAGTAAAACCAGGTGAACAGATCGTAGTCTCGCTGCACGGCGAAGCCTTCTCATCACAAATTGGTGTCCTCGTGAATGGTGTCCCCCTCGTGCGTCAGGTAAGCCTAGCGCAACTGAAAGAAACTGAAGACGCTAAAATTCCGGGGTATTTCGAGCAAATTGGAAATAAACAACTTATCCTGACATTTCATCTGCCGAGTACTTTTATCGGCACTCCAAACATTACACTTGTTGCTCCTGGCAGGGCGGCTGACATTAACGACTTCCATCTACTCGTCAATTCGAAAAGAAGACGACTGCGCGAAGTACCAATGTTCGCCAACGCTGTGCAAGATGCTCCTCTAAGAATCGGCGAATTGGAAATTATCTCGCAGAACAGTACTCAGGTTGTCGCCTATTTGTCTGGCACTGGTTTTAGCACTACAATGGACGACTTGGACGAGGCGATTTACGTCAATGACAAGCTTATCGGTAGCAAGGAAATTTCACTGATAGCACCCAACCTCTATCGTTTGGAATTCACTATGGAGCAAAACGAAGCCGTGTGGCAAGTGAGAATAGTGCAATTAAAAAATAAGGTTCCAGTCGATGCGGATAGAAAAACTTTTACCAACCTCTTAAGACTTAGCCTGACAAGCGCAAAGGTACTTAGCGCCACTCCAGCAGATAAAAACGGAAATAGTACAACGACAATTGAATTAATTGGGACGAATTTGAACTATGCGGCGGTTGAATTCCCACGCGATACAATACTGCTTCCGGCTTCTTCAGATAAGGCGTACCTTCAATTCGTTTCTGCCATGCCCGTCACAGTAGTCTCAATCAAGGATAATGCCACCAACCGGATTGTGAGTATCAATGTGTCAGCGAATACTACCAGTCCCAAAAAAGGTCGGGCAGTAACGAAATAGAAAGTCAAAATAAGGAGAAGCGGCAAAGGAGTTAACTCCTTCGCCGCTTCTTTTATGATTGCCGGAGCAGATTTACAACTATCCCAACCCGACTGCCCCAGCTATACCGCCATTGTGTTGCTCCATTGCTTTGACTGTGTCCTGCCCGTCGTTTAGCTACAAGCAATCACTTTAAAATCAATAGGCAAAAGGTCGGATGCGGTTTTGCATTTGATAATGCCAAAAATATCGGTACTCTGTAAATTCGATTTTCGAGGGAGATAACGTCTAACAAACTTCAGCTTGTTGCAGCTTCGCAACGGCGCTACAGTTGCTGAGATATGCAAAAATGCGCGTCCGTGACAATGTTGTCAGATTAAAATGTCCGGGCAATGTTGAGGGACCGCGCTGGTTGGATGGTAGAACAGCAGAAGGGAAAGTTAGATTAATAAATAACTATGCCGAGGCTGGGGCTACGGGCGCAAAATGGCGGGCGCAGGGAGTAAAATGCAAAACCGCTTGCTCCGTCATTTTGCTTCATTGCGCAATAAATAGGGCGCGTGTATCTTAGCAGCTACTTGAAAATCAGATGAACAAACCAGGGAAGCAGGAAAATAGTCCCCGAAAAACGCGAAAAACAGCTCTGACGTTCCAAATATCTGCTCAGAAAGCTAAAACAGAAAATGATTGACGACAAACTGCAATTACTCAAAACGAAAAACGAGGCCGCCTTAATTGGTGGTGGCAAAGCCAGAATTGACCGCCAGCATGCTGATGGCAAAATGACGGCGCGGGAACGCATTGAATTCCTCGTGGACGATGGCTCGTTTGAAGAATTCGATAAGCTGAAAACGCATCGCTGCACCGACTTCGGCATGGAAACGCAGCAATTACCAGGCGACGGATTTGTCACCGGACACGGCTTGATTGACGGGCGCGAAGTTTTTGTTTTTGCGCAGGATTTTACGGTTTTTGGCGGTTCGCTCTCCGAAACCAATGCGCAAAAAGTTATCAAGCTGATGGACCTCGCGCTGAAGGTTGGAGTGCCTCTGATCGGACTTAATGATTCGGGTGGCGCGCGTATTCAGGAAGGCGTAGTATCGCTCGGCGGTTATGCTGATATTTTTCTGCGTAACACGCTGGCTTCGGGCGTGATTCCACAAATCTCGGCGATTATGGGGCCGTGCGCTGGCGGGGCGGTTTACTCTCCGGCCATTACGGATTTTACGGTGATGGTGAAAAACACGAGCTATATGTTCATCACCGGCCCCGATGTCATCAAAACCGTGACGCACGAGGATGTCACGAAAGAAGAACTAGGCGGCGCGATGACGCACAATCAAACTTCAGGAGTCGCCCATTTTGCCGTGGAAAACGAACAGCAGTGTTTGCAAACAATTCGTGAATTGTTGTCGTTTATGCCTTCCAACAATCAGGACGATCCGCCGCGCATTGCCTGTGATGATCCGATTGATCGCGCCGACGAACAACTGAACTCAATTGTGCCTGCCGAATCAAACCAACCTTATGACATTCGCAAAGTAATTAATCCCGTAGTTGATCACAATTATTTTTTTGAAATTCAGGAGCATTTTGCCCGCAACATTGTAATTGGTTTTGCGCGCCTGAACGGACAGCCTGTCGGAATTGTTGCCAATCAACCAGCCTTTCTCGCGGGCGTGCTGGATATTGATGCGAGCGTCAAAGCCGCACGGTTTGTCCGCTTTTGTGATTGCTTCAATATTCCTATCATCACGTTCGAAGATGTGCCGGGATTTTTGCCCGGCGTGAATCAGGAATACGGCGGCATCATTCGGCACGGCGCGAAATTGCTTTACGCCTATGCCGAAGCTACTGTGCCGAAAATTACCGTGGTGACGCGCAAGGCTTATGGCGGCGCGTATTGTGTGATGGGATCGAAGCATATTCGGACAGATATTAATTTTGCTTATCCAACCGCAGAAATCGCGGTGATGGGAGCTGATGGGGCGGTCGAGATTTTGTATAAACGCGAACTGGCAGCGGCGGAAAATCCAATCGCAGCGCGGCAGGCAAAAGTTGAAGAATTCCGCGAAAAATTTGCTTCGCCATATGTCGCGGCGGAACGCGGTTACATTGATGAAGTGATTGAGCCGCGCACAACACGGCGCAAACTGATTCGCGCCTTAAAGCTGCTGGAAAATAAACGCGATACGAATCCGCCCCGCAAGCACGGAAATATCCCACTCTAAAAGCACAAAAGCAGAGAACGGTTCCCTGCTTTTATGCTTAAAAATTGAATGATAAATTACGTTGTGATTTTTTTATCATTGCCCTGGTTTTCAGTGAGCAGAGATTTAAGTCCCTTACGATTCAGCATCGTATCCAATTTTTTCCCCGCCTTGACGCGAATCGTTTTTCTTTCTTCAATTTTGATGGGATCGCCGGTTTGCGGATTACGACCATTGCGCGAGCGGCGCTTACTCACTGAAATCGTCAAAAAATCCTTGATGGTTACTTTTTCACCGCGTTTCAAGGCTTCTGACCATTCCGAAAAAACTATATCCAGCATCTGATCAGCGGCAATTTTTGATACTTTAGCTTTTGTCGCCAGCCTTTCAATCAGGTGCGCCCTATTCATAATAATCTCCAGGAATTTTCGCAAGCAGGATGAGCTTACTAATCAATTAATCCGAATCTGTTAATAAATTTTCTGGTGGTAAGTAAACTAAAGCTTGCCAAGCCATTAAATTCACTTTAGCTTTCGCTTAATTAGAAAGTAATTAAACCTGAAAAATCTTAACGTATTAGTTTAAGTAATCGTATTTTATATCCGATGACAAACGAATTTATACGCTCAGGAAAGTAAGCTGTCAATGAAAACGTTGAATTGTTTTAAACTTTTTGGTGGGAAATAAAAAAGCAGGACAAAAGGCTTGCTCAATCCTTGTCCTGCTTTTACGTTGCGAGAAAGTTGAGCCGCTTCTAAGCTGCTTTCTTTTTTGCTTTGTTGGCGGTGGTTAAGACTTCAATGGCCTTTTTCAATAAAAGGTCTTCGGCTGGCTTTTGCGGCGCAGCCTGCGTTACGGGTTTAGTTGCCTTATCTTTATCACTCGGATTTGGTGTCGTAGTTGGTGCCGGGCTGGCGTCCGGGTCAAGTTCGTCCAGGGCTGACGCATCCGCGACATCCTTACGTTTCACTTCGACACTTGGTGTGACGCCTTCGGGCAGGAAAAATTTTCCGTTCGGAGACGCATAGCGAGCAACAGTTAATAAAAAGGCAGAGCCATCATCAATCGGAAAAAGTTTCTGTTCCGAGCCGATCCCAAAAGTGCGTTCACCGATCACTTCGCCGCGTTTGTTATCAAGGATAGCGGCGGCTACGATTTCGGCTGCCCCAGCGGTACTGTAATCGGTAATGATCGCAAGTGGTAAATCCGTCAAAGTTTTTTCGGGTTTCGCCTCATAAGTCGTAATTACTTTTTCCTTCCGCCCAATCACTTTGGCAATCGTGCCGGATTTCAAAAAGTAGTTTGCGACTTCCACGCCAGCCTGCAAGTCATCGCCGGCAGAGCCACGCAGATCTAAAATAATCTTATTGGCACCGCGTTTGATCGCTTCCCTGATTGAGGCCTGTACAGCCTCGGCCTGACCGGGCAGGGATTGTACTTTGACGTAGCCAATCTGTTGTTCCAGCGCCTGTAATTCAGGTTTGGGAGCGGTCACAAGGCCACGAGTGATTTTGACTTTTTCACTGTTCCGCACACCACTGCGCAGATAAGCCACCTCAACCTGAGTTCCCGGCGCGCCTGACAACAGCGAATACGCATCAACCAAATCAATATCGTGGGTCGCGTGTCCGTCAATATATTCAATAAAATCACGCGCTTTTACCCCTGCTTTTGCGGCAGGTGAATTTGGAACAACCGAGATCACATAAGCGTAACCGCGAATTGAACCAAGCATTAATCCGGTCGCATCAGTTTGCGTTTTCGCCTGATATTCTTTGACCTGCTGCGGCAGCAGATAAGCGCTGTAAGGATCAAGTGCATCGGTCAAGCCGCGTAAAGCGCCAATGCGAACTTTATTCAAATCAGGTTTCTCGACGTAATCAGTCACGATGTGCCGAACGACTTCAGAAAAAATGCTGAGTTGCGGATACGGCCCGGAATTTGCCATCACGTGTCCGAAAGAAGTGCTGGAAAGCATTCCCCCGACAATCGCGTAAATTGCGATCAGACCAGACAATGTCACCAGAGTTAGCTTGGTGCGAATAGACATGAGCGGAACTCCTCAATAAAAAAAGGTCAGTAACCCAAAGATTGCTGACAGGATAATTTCAAAGCAGGCAGTTGAATAATAACTTACGGCTGATACCACAAGCAAGTTATAAGTCGAACCATTGACTTTCCCCAGCCCCTCACCTACCGTCAAAACACTCGGTATAAAAACCTAATTGCGTTCATGTTTGGGAGTAAACCACGCGTCAGGATTTTGGGCGCGTGAATTTAGCAGTCCTTCATTAACAAGCGCTGATAGTGCTTCAATCACCATCAGCGCCTTGAGGAACATCTATGTCGTTTGAGTTGAGGAGACAAAAACATAATTCCTCCCCGCAATTGCTGTGCCACATTTATTTTCACTGCCGCCGCTTCCCGCCAGTACAGTCAGCGCGGCGCTCCATCATTTGGCCAACACCGCAAGCATGCCGCATCTCATTATTGCCTCTTTAGTGATGATGGAGCTGGTTGAATTACTGGCCGCCAGTCACGCCAGCCACGCTACGATTCTGATTACGGGCGAAACCGGCACGGGCAAAGAACTCATCGCCTGCGCCGCTCATGCGCTCAGTTCGCGCAGCGAGCATGAGTTCAATGCTTTTAATTGCACGGCGGTCGGACGCGAGTTAATTGAAAACCAGCTATTTGGTCATCAGCGCGGCAGCTATACCGGGGCCAATAACGACACCAAAGGCATCATCCGCGCCACCGCAGGCGGGACATTATTTCTGGATGAAATCGGCGAATTGCCGTTGGAAGCACAGCCAAAATTATTACGCTTTTTGCAGGAAGGCGAAGTGCATCCGGTTGGTGCGCCCCGCCCCATCAAAGCTGATGTGCGAGTAATTGCCGCGACAAACCGGAATTTAGAGGCAGAAGTTGAAGCAGGAAATTTTCGCGCTGATTTATTTGAGCGACTAAATGTGTTGCGCCTGCACCTCCCACCATTGCGCGAACGTCGTGAAGAAATACCATTATTTATTAAGCATTTCCTGGCACAATATCAAAAGGATGAATTCAAAAACGGAATTAGTTTAAGCGCTGAAGTAAACAAATTACTGCATAGTTATGATTGGCCGCGCAATGTGCGTGAGCTTGCCAATGAAATTCATCGCCTGGTAATAAAGGCAAAAAACAGTGAAATCATTGGCATCGAAAAGTTGACCACAGCCAGTGGAAACGGGATGTCCAATCTACACACAACACAACACATCAACAGCGCTAACAAAATTATTATTGACGGAGATTTGTCTTACAGCGAAGCCAAAGATGCATTGGAAAGAGAAATGATTTTGCGTAAATTGAATCAGCTTGGCGGCAATGTTTCACAAGTCGCTGCCGCTCTGCAAATGGATCGCAAAGGCTTAACCAAAGCCATGCTCCGGCTGGGCATCAGGCACTAGAGCAGATTTAGATTGAAATGTAGAACAGGCTGTGAGCCTGTTCCGCGGCGCGTTCAGGTCACGCGCCGGGCAGACTAACAGTCTGCCCTACGTTTCCTACTAATTTGCTCTAAATCAAAATTCAGCGGCAAAGAAAGTGCTGACGCCGCTTCCGCAGGTGAGGACTAAGTGCCCAAATTTGGAGACCTAGTCCTCACCTCAAATCATAAAACCTCCAGCCCTTACATCGTAAAATCGTAAAAACCTCAATAAACACAGTTCAAATCTAATCCCTCAAGCTCTGGCACAGCGCTTGATTTGTACCAGTGCGTCCCTCAATTCCCCAATGCACAGAGTCTGGAAAGGTTCTTAAAACAACCCTTCTCAAAAGGTTAACTGTTTTCCGTAAGGAGGAAACGATGACGAAAATTAAATGGACATGGACACTGGTCATACTGGTCACAGTTGCGTTGTCTGCAACTGCCATCAGGCATACAATGGCACAAGCGCAACAGGATCATTCACAGCATCAGATGGCGGCCCAAACTTCCGCAGCAACAAAAGATTCAGGCCCGCCACCAATTGCAGACGGAGACACAAATCCTGGTGCGATTCCTGATTTGGTGGCCTACGAATTTTTACTTAATTCGATAGCGGAAGGGCCAGCTCTTAGCGAACCAGAGCGATTAAGAGCAAAAATGCTGGCAGAAGAAATGTCGTCAGTAAGAATCGGACTGGCGAAAGAAAAAGTCGCACTGGTAAAAGAGACTGCCAATAAATTTAAGGATGATATTAAAAGCTTTGATGCTGAGTCGAAGGGATTAAAAGATCGTAACTGGCCAAAACCAGATCAATCAATTTTTGGGCAACTCAATGCCTTACAACAGCAAAAAGAAGCCTCTTTGAGAAAAGCCTTTAATTCATTGCTGGGGCAATTGAGTGATGAAGATAAGGAGAAATTGAATAAACGGTTACTGGAAATAAAACGAAGCGTGAAAGTCTACCAGGATATTCCGCTTGAAAAATTTCAGAAAAAGTAACCATTAAAATTTATAAGGAGGCTGATTATGAAAATGATTCTTTTCGCACGTACTCAATCACTGCTGGCGAATCCACTGGTTAAAATAGTACTGCCAATGCTGATTATTTTAGCTTGCCAAAATATCTGCTTTGGACAGGTGTATTCATATACTTCTCTTACCATCAGTGGAAGCGATGTTGTTGCTTATACAGATGGAAGCAGTTCGTATAATTCTTCGACCCACGTCTACAGTATTAACGGAACCATTACTTCCCCTTCCGGGCGCACTGCCTCGTATTCAAGCTCTGGAAGCTCAGCAACCGGGTATCTTGGCATACAAAGTGAAGAGGGGACTTTTTATGCGATTGCCAATATTTATGGGTCCTGCCCCTATTCAGGATACGCGCATACGCTCGGCGTTCCTTCTGGACAAGTTACAACCTGTGTAGATACTTGCACTGTATGTAGAGCAAGTAGACTGCCTAAGGAAATAGCCTGTGCCGCAGCATCAGCAACATGTGAGGCAAACTTTCTTGCCCAATATAATAGTGAAATGACCGCGTGTGAAAATAATAACTTCTGTAATCCAAGTCATCCACAATACAATCAACAGCAATGTGATAATTGTAAGACTACTGCGGAACAGAATTTGGCACTTCGAACTGTGGGTTGTACTTCTGCTTATATTGGGTGTCGGGCGCTCATAACACCGGACTGTGAAGTCCCAACTATCAAAAAGGCGGATTGTAGTACTTGCTCCAACTTTCCTTTTTTCTAGTTTGTGATTCGACACGACGTTGTTGCATAAATGCCGAGTCCTTGCCGGAAAGAGTTTCTTTCATCCAGTGACCTTGTAACTGTCGGGCATGCCGAGGTGGGTCATCCGATTGA
>JAYSTY010000481.1:0-5236 GCA_043719385.1 Blastocatellia bacterium
CAGAGGAGTTATTTCCTCTGCGCCTTTTTTATTATGCAGATAATTAATACCGAAAACTGTACCGCACACTAATTCCCCGCCCCGGTGCATCCAGTCCCCAGCTAATGCCGCGATAGTTGTGATCCAGCAAATTTTCAAGATCAAAAATTATTTCATGCCGTTCATGGAAGCGCACGCCACCACGAAAATTGACGGTCACAAAACCGGGAATTTCAGTGAATAAAGGTTTCGCTGTAACGCCTGCGCCTAACACTCGATCCTGCACCTGCGCCAGCGTTTCATTCGTGGCTTTCAGGATGTCGTCTGCTGTCCCGAATTTTCCGTCCGCGCCTGCTGTCACCAGGCCGCGCACCGTCGCGCCATTCCGAAAGAAATTTTGAATGTTCGTGCGTGAGCGTGTCGCCCCTGTCCGCCGATCATCCAGATCAAGCGACGAAAGCCGTTTGTTGCGTGCGGCTCCATAAACATAAGGCTCGAGCCAGAAGCTCCTGCCGATTGGTTGATAACGAAGACTGGCCCAACCCTGTGGTGCAGGCGTGCCGCCTTCGATATTTGGCGCAAGCGTTGTCCGGCGGTCTGCCGCGTGAATGTAAGTAAAATTATTGCCAATGCTCAGGCTGTTGGTGAGCTTGAGATCAAAGGTTTGTTCAAAACCTCGAATGCGGGCGTCGTCATAATTTGCCCGCACCAGCACGGGGTTGGTCGAAGCGGCGACAAACACTGCACCGCTGGCAAGTTGTGAGGTAATAACCTGATCGCCAAGCGTTTTGCCAATCGCTCCCTGGGGCAAAAGCAACGTCTGTTTCGTGATGTTGTTACTGATGTCATTGATGAAAAAAACCAGTCCGGCATTAACTCGTTTGTGCCGATAATGAGCGCCAAAATCATAACTCAAACTGCTTTCCGGCTTGAGCTGGATCACCGCGAGGCCAGTTGCGACAGCATTGCGATCAGCAGTTGAGCCAAGTGTTCCGCCTAATCCGGCGATGTCTGGCGCAGCAACTTCAAACCCGCTACCCGTAATTCCCAGCGTGCCTAAATCGGTAATATGAGGAGCACGAAAACCGCGCCCGACATTCACTGAAAAATTCAACCCCGGCGCAGCAGTAAAAACCACACCACCCCGTCCGGTGACATCGTTTACGCGCAATGAATCATCCGGCCAGAGCGGTTTGCCAGCAACGAGCGGGCTGTCAGCAGCATGTGAAGCGTAAGCATAGTCGCTGTAACGCACGCTGCCAACCACGCGCAGACGGGCAGGAATGACGGTAAAAATATCCTGCGCAAAAAGACCTCCATTGCGATAGCTGGATTTGCCGGGGATACGCGGACGAGAAATCGTCGCCACTTGCGTCACAGGATTGAGCGTATAAGCCGGAGCTTTAACGAAATCACGGTAAAATTCTCCGCCCACCGCCAGGACATTTCGATTCGTCCAGTTCTTCGTGGCCAGTGCCTGCACTCCCTGGGTAGTTGTCCGTTCGTATTGATGCGTGATCCCGCCACTCGCATTGCCGTTGCCGCCCTGATTGACCCGCTCTTCGCGTTGTGAATTGTAAGAATAGGTGACCGCAACATTATCAAACCAGTCAGCCGCTTGTTTTTCGTACCGTACGTAAAAAAAATCCAGCATCAGGTTCCGCAAATCTGCAATTAAATTTCCATCGCCGCCCAGCGTTTGATCGTAACGTTTGCCGCCATCCTGCTGCGCCCGCTGATAATGCACGCTGAGTTGTTGCGTGGGCGTAAATTGATAACTCATCCGATACCTGCCGCCATAATTTGTGAACGCAGTATCCGGCAAGCGCGCGCCAAAAATATTTGACGGTAAACCGAGAAAACGCGTCACCGCCGCATGCGTGTCAATCCCGCCACCGGAACGCAGCGTATTGCTTCGATGCCCGTTAACATTGACCATCACGGCGAAATCAGGTCTGCCATACGTGACAACAGCATTGCTGTCGTAGCCAATATCTGCGCTATTAAAACTGCTGCTTAATCGTCCGTGCCATTCGTTCCGGCTCGCAGTAAATAGCGCCAGACTGGAGTTAAGCTGGACACTGCCGCCTAACGCATCGCTGCCAAATTGCGCACTGTTGGGGCCGCGTAAAATTTCTACAGAGCGTAAATTCGCGGCGTCGTTCAGGTTGAAAAAAGTATTGATCCCACCGCGCATCGCACTCGTTGAAAAGCGCACGCCATCAACGAACACATTCACTTTATTGCCCGTCAATCCACGCACAAAAATTCCGCCAATCGTGGGACTGGTGCGTTGTAAGGCAAGCCCCGGTTCTTCATTGGCGACTTGTGCCAGCACTGCTTTGGCGCGTTGTTCAAGCGCAGCTTCGTTAATAATATTGACCGCTTGTGACGTTTCATTGCGTTCTGAGACAAAGCCAAAATCAGCCGTGACGGTTACTTCATCCGTTAACTGAGCGGGGGAAAGAGTAATTTCGAGGGCGGCATTTTCGGTGGCAGGCAAATGAACAGCTACGTGATGCGAAGCAAAGCCGATACTTGAAATCACCAGTTCATAGCTGCCCAAAGCGACAGAATTTAAGGCAAATCTGCCCTGCGCATCCGTTTGCCCAGTGGTAATAACCGACTGTCTGGCGGTCAATAAATTGATTGTGGCTCCAGCAATAACTCTCCCTTTCGAGTCTTTCACAATGCCGGCGACCTGACTGGTGTTGGGGGGCTGAGCGATGACAAACAAAGCAGGAAAAAGAATAAAAGTGATCAGTAAGATTCGGTGAGAAAATGCAGGCATGAACTACTCCTTTTGTCTTGGTGGTTGAGGTAAACGTTGGGTTTCTTCTTCGGTCACACTGCCACGTATGACGGGACTGTCAGCCAGAGGATTTGTATACTGGTTTGGAATTGGCGGTTGATATGTGGTGTTCGGTGAAAATTGTTGCGGGGTAATGATCGGCTGCGCCAGGGGCGGCATTGCCTGTCGCTGCGCCATTTTTTTCTCCTGATTTTTATAGCGCATCACGGCATAAATAATGCCCGGCACAAGTAAGACACCCGCGATTGCCGGCATTGCTTCGCCCAGAAATCTGCTGCCTAGCGCTTCACCCAGAACGGCGAAAATAGCCGGTGAAAAAACTAACGCGATAATCGTCATAACCATCCGTTGTTTGGGCGTAAAGTCACCAAATACATTGGTCAGCGGATTGCGGGAAGGCGGCTCTTCAACCATTCCTGGCGTGAGCGGCATCGTCCCTCCGCTTGAGACGAAATTATTTACTGGCAAGAGCGGCAGTCCGCAGCTCCGGCAAAACTTTGTCGTTTCAGTTACCTGCGTTCCACATCTTGGACAAAACATATTTACTCCTGCGTGATTCGTTTTCCAGTCTTCCTAACGACCAGTCTCTTCAATCGGTTCCGCCTTTACAATATATCGCCGTTTATCTTTGCTCCGCCAATAGTTAATGGAAATCGCCCACGAACAGGTCAGATAATAGAGAGGAAAGGCGAGCGAACCGATAATTACCCAGTGCGGCGTCGCACGCCATTGCCAGAATATCCACAGTAAAAATATCGCCCAGACACTGCCGAGCAGATTAGTCGTCAAACTCAGCTTCCCGCCTCGTGTCGTATACAAATAACGCGAAGGGACAAAGGTCAGCAGCGCGAGCACAATAATTAACAAAAGCGCAGGCCAGCCAGGCAGAGCAAAAATATAGAGATAAAATGCCACGATGTTCCAATACGAAGGAAACCCCAGAAAATAATTATCTTCGGTTTTAGCCTGCGTCTGACAAAAGCCATATGCACTGGCCAGCAGCGGTAACAACAGCCACCACGATTGTCCCGCTGGTAAAACTTCAATCCGCCAGATCAGCAACAAAGGCAGGGTCGTGTAAGTATGAAAATCGGTTAAATCGTCCAGTCTCCGCCCATCAAAGCCCGGCGCATATTTTTTGACATCAACCTTGCGCGCCAGCCAGCCATCCGTCGTATCAATCACGGTCGCAATAAACATGAGGATAAACGCCTGCTGGATCGCCGCTTCACCACCACGCACCAGCAAAACGGCAATCCCTGCCGCCGCCAGCAAACCCGTTGCGGTATAAAAGTGGACGCACCAGGCGAGAAATTTTCTGAGTGTCATAACCAGCAGTTTACCGCGAATCGCTTTTTACTTGAATACAGCGGGAAAGAAATCTGTCGTGGTCTGTACAGTCAGCGTTGATTCAGCTATCGTTTTTTTTTACACACTTCACTATTTTTTCAGGAGTCCCAAAATGCTGATCATCCGTACCATGCAACGCATCTTTCTTGCGACGTTCATATTCGTAGTTGTTACCTTCCTCGCAATGCCGCTCGTGTTTTCTGCTGCCCACATTTCACCAGGTGCGACGCTGACGCCTGCCGAAAAAGGGCTTTATAACCTGACGCATAATCAGTACGGGATGTTTATGCTGACGGACAAGATGCTGGAAAAGCTGCCGTCGGTTTGGGAGCAGGAGTGGAAAGCTAAAATAAATTCCAACGATCCTGATTCAATTCGCAAAGTCGCGTTTGAACGCTATGGTTTTACGGAAGCGACCTGGGACAATCGCGGCGGCCCGATGCAGATGGTCGTCAACGAGCGCGGTAACTGGGTGCAAAATTGTATGTTGTGTCACGGCGGACGCGTTCCGATTTCCGGGAACAGCATGATCGGGATGCCGAATACAGAACTTGACATGCAAACGCTCTATGATGATTTGACGAAATTGACGCGCTACAAAACGCCGTTTCAATTAAACTTTGGCATGTCGCGTGGACGCACGAACGCCTTTATTTTCAGCTTGGAATTGATTCGGCTCCGCAATGAAGATTTGTCCCGGCGCAGCGAACCCGTCCCGATGGGCGATTACAAAGACAGTGATCTTGACCCGATTCCGTGGTGGCATTTGAAAAAGAAAACTGCGCTTTACGCTGACGGATTGCTCAAGGGAGATTTCGCACGCCCGATTATGCAATTCACAATGGGTGAACCCAGCGGCGAAAAAATCAGGTCGTGGGAAACTGATTTCAAAGATATTCTCTCTTACCTGAAAACAATTCAACCTCCGAAATACCCGTTGCCGATTGACAAGCAACTTGCCGGAGAAGGACAAAAAATTTTTGAGAAAACTTGCGCCGGATGCCACGGAACTTACGGCGTGACCGGAAAATATCCGAACAAAATTGTGCCGCTCGAAGTCGTGAATACAGACCCGATTCGTGTGACGGGCTTAAC
>JAYSTY010000482.1:0-5219 GCA_043719385.1 Blastocatellia bacterium
GGCACCGCAACATCCGCCGCAGTCGAATCATAACGATCACGTCCGGCGATGACTCCCAGTGTTCGCGCTACGTCTCTGACATTTTTGCCGAACGGTCCGATTTGATCTAACGAAGAAGCGAAGGCAACGAGGCCATAACGCGAGACACGTCCATACGTGGGTTTTAAGCCAACTACGCCGCAAAACGAAGCGGGTTGACGAATTGATCCGCCCGTGTCTGAGCCTAACGAAACGGACGACAAATTCGCGGCGACGGCGACGGCTGAGCCGCCGGAACTACCGCCGGGAACATAGTCTTCATTGACCGGATTTCGCACCGGGCCAAACGCAGAATTTTCGTTTGATGAGCCCATGGCAAATTCGTCAAGGTTCGCTTTGCCAACGATGATTGCGCCTGCGGCTTCGAGTTTGGCGACGGCGGTTGCGGTGTAAGGAGGAATAAAATTGCCGAGAATTTTAGAGCCGCAAGTCGTGCGAATTCCCGTCGTACACATATTATCTTTGATCGTGACGGGAATGCCTGCCAGCGGTTGGGATTTTAGCGCAGTCTTGATGTCTGCATCAGCCTCGGCGGCCTTTTGCAGTGCGGCTTCCTGATTGATCGTGATGAAAGTATTCAGGCGCTCGTTCGTTTGTTCGATGCGCGCAAGCACGGCTGTCGTAATTTCGCTCGGCTTCGCAGCGCCGGATGAATAAAGATTATGGAGTTCGTCAATGGTTAAATTCATAAAAAGATAGTTCGCGGTTCACAGTTCACAGTTTATAGTTCACGTTGTTTGGCAAAAAGAATCTGTATTATGTGCGCTGTAAACGGCGAACGGCGAACTGTGAACTATTTTTTAGCCACCAATTACACGCGGAACACGAAAATGTCCGTCGTCAGCATCCGGCGCGTTGGCTAAGGCTTTATCAGTGCCGAGGCTGGTCTCAATTTTGTCTTCACGCGTCGCAAACGAAGCAATTGCTTCGCCCGCGCTGATTTGTTTCCAAGGTAATACTGAGGAAGAATCAAGCGCGTTGAGCTGGTCAATATACGCAACGATTCCGCCCAGTTGCACCGCGAAAGACTCGGTTTCTTCAGGCGTCAGGGCGAGGTTTGATAAAGCTGCAATTTTGGTGACTTCTGCTTTTGAGATGGGCATAAAACGAAGGCGGAATGGGGAAGGCGGAAGGCGGAATAATGTTTTGAAGTAGTTTCAATTCATCGCTCATCATTGCGCGTTCATCATTTCGTCAAATCTTTCCTTTCTAAACATTTTGCGGCGGCGCGTAAAAATGTTTCGCGTAACGATTGATCTTTAATTTGTGCGGCGTCAGAGGCAAGTTCATCTGCCAATTCCTGAGTGTGATGAAATGCAAATTCGTGCGCTTCTCCAGGCCGCGATTGCACAACATGGTTTTCATCAATTCTGAATTCAATGAAGGTTACGAGCGGGGCGCTCAATAAGGAGTTCAATTTGAAAATTAACCCGGAGCTTTCACGCTCCATTTGTGTTTTCCAGGTTTTATCTTTGGTCGCAATGACCAAAGTTTTTCGATACAGCCGAAACGGAGCGCAAGCCTGCGAAAGCTGGTATCTGGTGACGGCGCGCCACGCGGCAAAAACTGCCTGCTCACGTACCTCTTCGTTGTCGCCCGACAAGCGAATCATCGCCGGCAGCATTTTCAGCAGGCTGTTCATAATTGCTAAAATCCCGCCGGGTTTATTGCTCACCTTACATCTCGTGCCGATTCACTAACGCTTTGTGC
This sequence comes from Blastocatellia bacterium, assembly GCA_043719385.1. Taxonomy (GTDB): domain Bacteria; phylum Acidobacteriota; class Blastocatellia; order RBC074; family RBC074; genus JAFDVL01. The sequence continues at coordinate 1,750 of JAYSTY010000482.1, forward strand.
ATCGTTACTTCGTCGGCATATTCAAGGTCGCTGCCAACTGGCAAACCCATTCCAATGCGCGTTACTCGCACACCCAGCGGCTTAAGTAAACGACTCAGATAATTCGCGGTCGCTTCGCCTTCGGTGTTGGGATTGGTGGCAAGAATTACTTCCATGACTTCCGGGGCATCGTCACGTGGGCGCAAGCGCTCAATTAAACTGCGAATTTTTAATTCATCCGGGCCGATGCCGCGAATCGGTGACAATGCTCCATGCAATATGTGATAAAGGCCGTGAAATTCGCGGGTTTTTTCGATCCCTACGAGGTTGTAAGGCTCCTCAACGACACAAATTATCGTTTGATCACGGTTCGGATTATCGCAATAACGACAGGGGTCGGTGTCAGTCAGATTGTTGCAGATGGAGCAAAAAGTGATTTTCTCTTTTACTTCGCGGATAGCTTCGATCAAACGTTCGGCTTCTTCCGGTGTCGCTTTGAGCAAATGAAACGCGAGGCGCTGCGCCGATTTGTGACCGACGCCAGGCAGGCGTTTGAATTCATCAATTAATTTTGTAACAGGTTCTGCGTAATCAAGCATAAGTTTTAGTTTCGAGAACTTAGTTTCGGGTTTTGGGTTTCGAGGAAATACCCTTCGAGGTTATTCGTTACGGGTTAAATTTGAGAAAAGACAAGTTATCTAGCTTCTGTAACCGCGAAACCCGAAACCCAAAACTCGAAACCATTTTTACATCATGCCAGGAATTTTCAGTCCGCCAAGCGCACCGCCAAGTTTGGATTGCATCGCTTCTTCCACTTTGCGATTAGCTTCATTGACTGCGGCGACAATTAAATCCTGTAACATTTCAACATCAGCGGCGGCTTCGGGTTCGATCTTGATCATCGTCAGTTCTTTGTTGCCAGTCATCTCGACTTTGATCATGCCGCCACCCGCCGTCGCATCCACACGCAGGGCATCCAATTCTTTGGCCATGTTCTCTTGCATCTTCTGCGCTTGTTTCATCATTTGTCTAATATCATTACCGCCAGGAAATCTCATGGTTATAACTCCTCTGAAAAAATACCGTAAACCTTTAGTTTGCGGATAAAATTTTAATAGAACATTCAAGTCCGGTGGGGCTTCCCGTCAATCATAGCATAGAGAATCTGTCACGTCTTGAAAGTATTTACCGGCTTACGCGACTTATTTGACCTCAATAATTTCGCCCCGAAATGTTTCGAGCAAAGCTTTGATTGCCGGATTATTTTTGACACTCTCAATCATATTTTCGCGTACCTGCTTCGTTTCCTGAATCGGACTGGAAACAGCTTCGCCGCCAATTTTTATTTCAACGCGCAAAGGATGTCCAAAAAGATGCTCGCCGATTTCGTTAAATAGTTGTGCGCCTTCTCGAATCCTTTTTGAAAACATACTCTCGCCGACAAACAAAACCTTCAACGTGCCATCATCATAATCAAGTTTGGCTTCTTCCAGCGCCATCATTACAAGCGGTTTGCGACGTTTTTCAAGCTCCATGCGGATCGCTGCTACTTCACGACCAGGCGCGATAACAGGTTTGGCTACAGGCGCAGTTTTAGTTGCCGATACAGCAGTTTTGGCAGACTCCGCAACATAATTTGATTCTGACCTTATCTCTTCATTATTAAAAGAATCACCAAATCCCGGCGGCTCTTCAAATTGCTGAGCCGCCGCCCTGACGCTGGCAATTGGTGGTTGAGTATTCAGGGTTGATGTCCTCGGTTGAGTGACAGCAATAGTAGGATTAGTTTGATTTTTACTCGTAACATTGGGCGGCGAATAATTACCGCCCGTTAGTTTTGCTTCCAGTTGCTCAAGGCGCTGAATAACTTCGTTCAGTGATCGCAATCTGATGGCCTGAGTTAATTTGACCAGACCAATTTCTAATTGAAAGCGAGGGTGTGGCGAATCTTTGATTTGCTTCTCTGTTTCTGTCAGTAGATGAAAAAACCTGACTAAATCTTCTTCAGAAAACTGGGTTGCGAGCTTACTTAGATTACTTATTTCAGGTGCTGAAATACCTAAATGGTCGGGCGAAGAAAGACCAGCTTTGATGACTAATAAGTGGCGAAAATAAGTCATTAGCTCACGGGTGAAGTAGCGCAAATCGTGACCACTTGAATCCAACTCATTAACTATATTTAACAGTTCGGCAGTATCCTGCGTTGCGATTGCTGCGATAGCCTGGCCAAGGGTTTTGGTACTTACTAAACCGAGGGAATTAATTACTTCGTTTTCAGAAATCTGAGCGCCGCTAAAAGCAATCACCTGATCGAAAGCGGATTGTGCGTCGCGCAGACTCCCATTACCTGCCCGGGCGATTTCATGTAAAGCCTCATCACTAATGTTTACTTTTTCAGCCGTAGCAATTTCCCGTAAGCGTTTGAATATTTTATCGACAGGAATTTGCCGAAACTCAAATTTTTGGCAACGCGAAAGAATAGTATCGGGAACTTTGTGCAGTTCTGTGGTTGCCATCATAAAAATTACGTGACCGGGCGGTTCTTCCAGTGTCTTGAGTAAAGCATTGAATGCCTGATTGGAAAGCATGTGAACTTCGTCAATGATAAATACTTTGTACCGATCACGCGCCGGAGAAATAGAAATACTATTGACGATTACTTCACGAACATTATCAACGCCAGTATTTGACGCCGCATCAATTTCGATAACATCTAATGAGCCACCAGCCGCAATTTCCAGACACGACGGACATTGCAAACAGGGAGTGCTGGTTACTCCGGTGATACAATTCAAACATTTGGCGAGGATTCTGGCCGTCGTAGTTTTACCTGTACCACGCACACCGGAAAATAAATAAGCATGATGCAGGCGGTTGTTTTCGAGGGCATTGCAGAGCGTGCGGTTGATATGCTCCTGACCTGTTAAGTCGGCAAAAGTTTGGGGACGATATTTGCGGGCGATAACCTGATAACTCATAATCAAAGCTCTCTGTGGGAGGAATTGCTAACTAAATCCCAGCATATCTTAGTAACTAAAGTCTCTCAAGCAACTTGAAAAATAATATCTTATCCCCTCTCAAAATTATTTATAAAATTGAAAAAGTAGATTACTTGCAAGTTACAGTAGAAAAAATTATTACTTTTGATTAGAATCCGCGTGTAACAAAATATAAACCCAGATGTAAGTATCAAAACTAACCAACCAATCAAAGGAGAATAGATGCCACGAACAAAAAGTTTCGACGCAACAACACATTTAGCCAATGCTTTATCAGCCATTGATGCCGATATTGCCAGCCTGCAAAAAAAGAGGGCACAACTGGCCGCGATCATTGGTGGTACGACAGTTGTCAAAAGTAAGGTTAAAGTTGCGGCTGTTGCTGAAGCCAAACCAAAACGCAAAATGTCTGCCTCTGCCAGAAAGAAAATAAGCGAAGCGCAAAAGAAACGCTGGGCCGAGCAAAAAGGCGGTAAATAAGGCACCTTCAAA
>JAYSTY010000483.1:0-5216 GCA_043719385.1 Blastocatellia bacterium
GAAACCAGTAGAACAAAAGACAGAAAAACAATATTGGCGCAGCCTTGATCAGTTGTCGGACACACCTGAGTTCCGCAACTTTTTGCATCGTGAATTTCCCGAAGGTGCTTCGGAATTCACCAGCGAGGTTGATCGCCGCAAATTTTTATTACTGATGGCAGCCGGAATCGGCATGGCTGGATTGACTGCCTGCCGTCGTCCGATTGAAAAAATTATTCCGGCGGCTGGGCGACTGGCCGAACAAATTGTTCCTGGTGCGCCGCAGCATTACGCTACGACATTTAATTTTGGCGGTCAGTCACAGGGCCTGCTCGTGCGCTCGAATGATGGACGCCCGACCAAAGTCGAAGGCAATCCGAATCATCCGGCCAGCCTGGGCGGAACCAGTGGTTATGCACAGGCCTCGGTGCTTGATTTGTATGACCCGGATCGCTCGAAAAATGTAACGAAGAGCAAAGTCGCAAGCAAATGGGAAGATTTTGTAGCCGCTGCAACCCCTGTTTTTGCTGAGTTAAAAGGCAAACAAGGCGACGGTTTGCGGTTTTTGGCGGAGTCAAATTCCTCGCCTGCTTTGCGCGAATTGAAAGATTACATTTCCAAAACTTTCCCCCAGGCCAAATGGCACACCTACGACGCCATCTCGAATGAAAATGCGTTGTCTGGTGCGGCCCTCGCGTTCGGTCAGCCTGTTCACGTGCACTATGCCTTTGATAAAGCTGATGTGATTCTGGCGCTGGATGCAGATTTCCTGGGCTGCGATGTCGGCAGCACAGCGAACGTCAAAAACTTTGCCAAGAAACGCCGCGCCGGAACTGATATTGAGGCTAAAGAGCACGGTGAACATGGCGCTGCCACCCACGAAGAAAAGCCCGAAGAAAAGAAAGAAGGCGAAGCGCACAAAACAACGGCTGAACCTTCAGCGCTAGTGAACGCGGAAAAAATGAATCGCCTGTATGTGGTGGAAAGTAATTTCACTGTCACGGGCGCAATGGCAGATCATCGCCTGCGGATGCAGAGCAGTAAAATCGGTGGATTTCTGGCGGCACTCGCTAAAAAGTTTGGGTTGACGGTCGGCGGTTTGGATAAAAATGCAGATTCACTCAATGGTAATCCGCTGGCCGAAAAATGGATCGCAGCAATTGCCAAAGATTTAACGGCGAACAAAGGTAAAGCCGTTGTGGTAGTTGGTTCACGCCAACCCGCGCATGTCCACGCGCTCGCAAACCTTATCAACAGCACAGTGGCTGGTGATTCGGTTAAATACACTCGCGCTTTCGATGAAAAATTTGAATCCGGTATCGCTTCAATAAAAACATTAGTGGATGATGCCAATGCTAAAAAAGTCAGTACGCTTGTGATTCTTGGCGGCAACCCTGTTTATGCCGCGCCTGCCAATTTGAAATTCCTGGACGCTCTCAAAGCCATCACAACTAAAATTCATCTTGGACTTTATCAGGATGAAACCGCCGTTGAATGCGACTGGCATATCAATGAGGCGCATTACCTGGAAAGCTGGGGCGATGGCCGCTCTTACGACGGAACTGCCAGTATTCAGCAGCCTTTAGTAGCACCGCTTTTCAATGGCAAGAGTGCGCTTGAATTGCTCGCGGCGGTTTCCGGTTATCCGCAGGAAAGCGGCTATGACATCGTCAAAAATCTTTGGCTCAAAACGCTGGGTGGTGAAAAGGCCTGGAATAAATCTGTTCACGATGGAGTAATTGCTGGCACGGCTTTTCCTGAAATCAAGCCAGCAGTCAACGCTGGTGCAATTGGCGGCGCGCTCGAAAATCCACCAACCGGCGGCGTGCTTTTGGCGGTTAAAGATGACATCGAAATTAACTTCGTGCCGGATGCCAGTTTGTACGATGGTCGTTTTGCCAACAATGCCTGGATGCAGGAAGTTCCCGACCCGCTGACCAAACTTGTTTGGGATAACGCAGCGTTGATGAGCAGGGATACGGCTGAGCGCTTGGGCGTGAAAAATGAAGATGAAGTGGAGTTGACTTTTAAAGGTCAAAAATTGCGGATACCAGTTTGGATTTTGCCTGGACACGCGCCGAACTCCGTTTCAATTTCGCTTGGTTATGGACGGAGCGGGCTGGGCTTATTCAAACGAGCCGGAAAAGATTCAGGCGGGGGCAGCAATGCCAGCCTGCTGCGCACTTCGGACGCACAGGATTTTGCGATGGGTGTTTCGGTTGTGAAAACTGGTGGCACTTACAAACTGGCTTCGACGCAGGATCATTGGAGCATGGAAGGTCGCCATCTGGTGCGCGAAGCCACGCTGGATGACTTCCTGAAAAAACCGGAAGTCGTTAAAGAGATGGTTGAGGAAGCTGAAATATTCAGTGTCTATGCCAATCCGGTTAATTACAACGAAGGCAATCAGTGGGGCATGGCGATTGACCTCAACACCTGCGTTGGGTGCAATGCCTGCGTGTTAGCCTGCCAGTCAGAAAACAATATTCCGATTGTAGGTAAAGACCAGGTTTTACGCGGACGTTCCATGCATTGGATTCGGATGGATCGGTATTTTACCAATGTCCCGAGTACGGAATTTGAAATTGGTGGAGCCAAGCCGCTGGTTTTCAATGAAGATCAGATGCAGGCTGTGCAACAGCCGATGACCTGTCAGCAATGCGAGAATGCACCGTGCGAGGAAGTTTGTCCGGTGGCGGCGACGGTTCACAACGAAGAAGGCCTGAACACAATGGCCTACAATCGTTGTGTTGGCACTCGTTATTGCTCAAATAACTGCCCGTTCAAAGTGCGCCGCTTCAATTACTTGAACTGGCACAAAGACATGGCAGAAACTGAAAAGATGGTGCAAAACCCTGATGTCACAGTGCGGATGCGCGGCGTGATGGAAAAATGCACCTACTGTGTGCAAAGAATTCAGACGGTCAAAATTCAGGCCAAAGTCGAAGGCCATCGTCCAATCAAAGACGGCGAAATCACGCCAGCTTGTGCGCAGGCTTGTCCGGCAGATTCGATTATTTTCGGTAATATCAATGACCCGCAAAGTCGCGTTGCGAAGCTGAAGAAGCAGGCGCGTGATTACCAGTTATTGACTGAGTTGAACGTCAAGCCCAGAACTTCGTATCTGGCGAAGTTGCGGAACGTGAACAAAGAATTAGAAGCCTAGAAATAGTGGTTAGCTTTTATCTGCTAACCGCTTAAAAAAACAACGGAGCTGCAAGAATGCAAGCAGTAGCAAACGAAATACCTGTTCCTAAAAAGAACCCTTTAATCAAACCACTGCTGATCGAAGGCGAGCAAACCTACGCGACGCTGACAGAGCAAATTAGTACAGTGGTTGAAGGCAAAACGCCGCGTAATTGGTACATAGCCTTTGGACTTTCGTTTTGCATAACGGCGATGCTTGGTTCGATGCTTGCCTATCTGGTTTTGACCGGAGTTGGCGTCTGGGGCAATAACCAGCCGGTGGGCTGGGCCTGGGATATTACCAATTTCGTGTTCTGGATCGGTATTGGTCACGCCGGAACGCTGATTTCTGCGATTCTGTTTTTATTCCGGCAAAAATGGCGTACCTCAATCAACCGCGCGGCGGAGGCGATGACGTTGTTTGCCGTGGCTTGCGCGGCTATTTATCCCGGCTTCCACGTGGGGCGAATCTGGTTTGCTTACTGGCTTTTCCCTTTACCCTACAATCAGGGGATGTGGCCTAATTTTCGTAGTCCGCTGGAATGGGACGTGTTCGCGGTTTCGACTTATGGAACGGTTTCTTTACTGTTCTGGTATGTTGGTTTGATTCCTGACCTCGCAACCTTGCGTGACCGTGCGACGACTCGTTTACGCCAGGTGATTTACGGTGTTTTCAGTTTGGGGTGGCGCGGCTCGAACCGCCACTGGCAGCATTACGAAGTCGCTTACATGATTTTAGCCGGAATTTCGACGCCGCTTGTGCTTTCTGTGCATACCATCGTCAGCTTCGATTTCGCGGTGTCTAAAATTCCCGGTTGGCATACGACGATCTTTCCGCCTTACTTCGTGGCGGGGGCTGTGTTTTCAGGCTTTGCGATGGTGATGACGCTGATGCTGGTGGCGCGCTGGGCGTTAAATCTTCAGCATCTCATTACGATGTATCACCTTGAAGTGATGAACAAAATCATGCTTGTCACGGGCAGCATCGTTGGTTACGCCTACACCATGGAATTCTTTATGGCGTGGTACAGCGGTAATATGTACGAGAAGTTCACCTTCTTTAATCGCGCCTTCGGGCCGTATGCGTGGGCCTACTGGACAATGTTTACCTGCAACGTAGTTTCGCCTCAATGTTTCTGGTCAAAGAAACTGCGTACCAGCATTCCGTTTATGTTCTTCATTTCGATTGTGATTAATATCGGCATGTGGTTTGAGCGGTTTGTGATTATTGGTACTTCGTTGCATCGTGATTTCATTCCGTCAAGCTGGGGATATTTCAGACCGACGTTTGTTGATATTTTGACTTTTGCCGGCACGTTTGGATTGTTTATGACCTTGTTTCTGTTGTTCATTCGATTTATTCCAGTCATTGCGCTGGCGGAAGTGAAGGGTGTTTTGGCAGGGCAGTTACACAAGGCTCAGGGACATAGTAAACATTAAGGGGAGGTCCGCAACCAAACGGTTTGCCAGACAAAAAAGCTTATGGCACAAAACAAGATTTACGGCGCGCTTGCAGCCTTCAAAACTGATACAGAAATTCTGGGAGCCGCCCGCAAAGTGCGGCTGGCTGGCTATAGTAAATTTGATTGTCACACGCCATTTCCAGTTCATCACCTGGATCAGGCGATGGGCCTGAAGCGGTCAAAGCTGCCGTTCTTTATTCTGGCTTGTGGCGCCATCGGATTGCTGAGCGGCTTCCTTTTGCAATGGTGGACAGGCGCAGTTGATTACAAGCTGGTTATCGGTGGGAAGCCTTTTTTTGCGCCTGAATTTGCAACGCCAATTATGTTTGAAGCGACGATTTTGCTTTCTGCTTTTGGCGCGGTGTTTGGGATGCTGGGATTATTCAACGGGCTGCCGACTTTGTATCATCCGATTTTCAACGCAGAAGTTTCTAAACGCATTACGAATGATCGCTTCCTGATTTCGATTGAAGCGCAAGACCCGCAATTCAATGCTGAGAAGACACTCCAATTTTTGCGCGACCTCGGCGGCGAAGAAGTGCAATTGGTTGACGCATAACAGAGAGAGACAAATGACACGTCGCATTT
>JAYSTY010000484.1:0-12460 GCA_043719385.1 Blastocatellia bacterium
TGTCCGTCTGAACTTAATAAGGATAGTGGAATGTCTGTAAGTGATTGAAAAGAATGGTCAGCCCGGGGAGATTTGAACTCCCGACCTCTTGCACCCCAAGCAAGCGCGCTACCAGGCTGCGCTACGGGCTGTGATATTTGCGAGACACGAAAAAGCCGAGCTCACGTCTCGGCTTTTTTCGTTGAGTTATCAATCAAAACGCGATCAATCTATAACATTGCGGTTCAGGGTTGTCAACATATCCTCCAGCATCAACTTGAGGCGGTGCAACGCATCGCGTGAGTGAGGGCTGCCGATAGTGGTTGGCAGGGTAATTTGCGGTGCTAGCGACGAGGGGATTTCCTGGCCTGCCTGAATTGTCGGAGTGGACGTCATCGCAGGCTCAAAATCCGCTGCCGTTGCATTTGGCGGCACGACTTTAAATCTGCCAGCGCCACGGCCTTCGCCTTGCAATTTTTTCTTGGCACCTGCAATTGTGAACCCTTCTTCATAAAGTAAACTCTTGATCCGCAACGCCATTTCGACATCTTTACGACGATATGTTCGCTGACCGGCGCGATTTTTTTGTGGTTGAAGCATCGGGAATTCAGATTCCCAATACCGTAGGACATGCGCCTGCACGCCAACCAAATCACAGACCTCGCCTATTTTAAAGAAAAGTTTATCAGGAATAATTGTGACATCTTGTGTTGCAGTCAACATAACTGTTACCAAAATTCAGGGGCAGGACCGAATTTAAAAGTGCTTTTTCAAACTGCTTTCATGGTGCGAGAGGGACGAAAAACTAAGGCGCGTCGGTCAGGCAGCATAATGTCCTCGCCAGTCACCGGATTGCGTCCACGTCGAGAACGCCGCGCTATTACTTCCAGAGAACCAAAGCCAACAATATGAATATCGTCGCCTCGCAACAATCGTTCTTTAATTGTGTTGAAGACCAGCTCCACGATTCGCAGGGCTTCTTGATTGGAGATGCCGCCGTGTCGTTCGTATATTGCACGGGCTAAATCTGCTTTCGTCATCACCAGTCCCTCGCTGTAATTATTCGTGGAGACAATATGTTACGGCTTTTTAGCTCAGCATGTCAATGAAAGTTTTCCCGCGAAGTTCTTGTTCCCGAAAGAGTTGATCGAATTAACATGGAATTAAATGAGAATTAACGCAGCACCAATGCCTGAAATTCTTTGAAGAAATTGTATAGCCGCTATGCTTTTTTCTGGTCGTGCAATTAGCCTGTAACAGTGGCAATGACCTCATCCAGCGTTTTCAGCGCAAAATCGCATTGCCCCCGATCAATCACCAAAGGCGGTGAAAGTCGTATCGTACTGACTCCGCAACCCAGCGTAATCAAGCCGCGTTTGAAGCATTCATTCTCGACGTGATGCAGCGCATCGGGATGCGGTTCTTTGCTGTTTCGGTCTTTCACTAACTCAATTCCGATCATCAATCCTTTGCCGCGCACCTCGCCGATGATCTGATGTTTATTCATCAAATCACGCAAGCCGTCCATCAGATACGCGCCCATTTCTGCGGCATTTTGTAGCAGGCTTTCTTCGATTAATTCAATGGTCACCAATGAAGCAGCAATCGCTACGGGGTTGCCACCAAAGGTCGAAGCGTGTGCGCCCGGCATCCAGTTCATCAAACCAGAACGCGCAATCGTTGCGCTGAGCGGCAAACCGGAGGCGATGCCTTTGGCGGATGTCATGATGTCCGGGACGAAATCAAAATGTTCCGAAGCAAACCATTTTCCGGTACGTCCGAAGCCGGATTGCACTTCATCGGCAATGACTAAAATTCCGTGACGTTCGGCGATACTTTTCAGTGTTTGCAAAAATGAAGCAGGCGGCACGATGTATCCACCTTCGCCCTGGATTGGCTCGACTACGATTGCCGCGCATTCTTCCGGTGGAACCGTCGTCTTAAATAAAACATCCTCAATCACGCGTGCGCAATGCGGGCCTTTGGATTCAAGTGCGCCGCACGTTTCCGGCGTTAAATTGTAAGGACAACGAAAACAGTTGGCGTAAGGAATGTGCGTGACATCTAACGCTTGACTACCAAAGCCTGCACGTTGACGAGCCTTGCTTGCGGTCAATGATAACGCGCCCAAAGTGCGTCCGTGAAAAGCGCCAAAGAACGCGATGAATTTTGAGCGACGTGTCGCGTACATCGCCAGCTTGATTGCGCCTTCGACTGCTTCAGCTCCTGAGTTTCCAAAGTGAATTTTTTTGTCGGATGAACCGGGCGCGAGCGCTGCAATTTTTTCCGCCAGCTTCGGCAACTGTGGGAAGTAAAAATCTGCCGAGCAAACATGCAAAAATTCATCCACCTGTTTTTTGATGGCTTCAATGACGTGCGGATGTGCGTGGCCTGTCGCGCAAACGGCGACGCCGGCATTAAAATCAAGGAAGACGTTACCGTCTACATCTTCGACCATCGCGCCTTTGCCGCGTTTGACGACGAGCGGATAGGGGCGCGTGTAAGACGGCGAAATAAATTTGGAATCCTGCTCAATGATGGCTACGGCGTTGGGTCCGGGCAGTTCAGTTTGCAGCAGCGGAAGTTTGGCAGTTACTAAATCAACAACATTACTGGGTGACATAAAGACCTCCATAAAAAATGGAATCGGAATTTTCAATCCAAAAAACGGGGAGCCTGTGGCACATCTTTTCCAATTCGGGAGAGTGCTCGCAGGGAGGAGAAATGTAAGAGCTAAAAAACGGATGAAGCTTAGTCCGCGAAAAGATTTTTGCGACTGAGTGAGGGGACGTGTTGTCTGATTAAGGTCATCATCAAAGGTAAACTGCTTTTTCAAGTGAATTATTTTTGGGTTTCGACCCACGACAATTATTGCATAGCTTCCGCGAAATTTGCAGCAGGAAATTTTTGTGGGGCGGATTGGTTGCTACACCGAGGCAATGTGGCACTTCAGAAAGTGTGACATTGCCTCAACCCGCCGGCGAATCATTTCAATAGACTGTATCAGTCGTAAAACATAGGTCAGGTCGTCATGCAAAATAAGGTCGTCACCACAAATCGCTGGTGGGTGTATCAACGCGAACGTTTCCCGATTTTCGCGCACTCGCCATTGTTACTCGCCTTCAGCTTTTCCGCTGTCAGCTATTCATCGTTGCTGCGCGGAGAAAGCATCTGGCCTGATCTAAAGTCTATTGTCACAGCTTTCATCACTTCGCTGCTTTTCTTTCTACAACTTCGCATCGCGGACGAATTCAAAGACTTCGAGGAAGACTCAGCGTTCAGACCTTATCGCCCTGTGCCGAGTGGATTGGTAAAGCTGAACGAGCTGGGATTTATCGGCGTGATGGGCGCCCTAACGCAATTAATTTTAGCGTGGTGGTTGCAGCCCGCACTTCTGATTTTATTGATCATTGCGTGGATTTATTTAGCTTTGATGAGCGTCGAATTTTTTGCCCGCGAATGGCTCAAGGCCAAACCGATTACTTACATGTGGACGCACATGCTGATCGTTCCGCTGGTGGATTTTTATGCGACGGGCTGCGATTGGATGACAGCGGGCAAGTCGCAACCCAACGGTTTATGGTGGTTTTTAGGCGTCAGTTTTTGCAACGGTATCGTCATTGAAATCGGGCGAAAACTACGCGCACCTGAAGATGAAGAAATTGGTGTGCAAACTTACACCGTGTTGTGGGGAAGAAAATCTGCCGTGCTGGTTTGGCTCAGCGCAATGCTCACAACGGCAATATTTGCAGTGCTGGCAGCCATCAAAATTGATTTTGTAGCCCCGGTTGCAATCGTGCTTTTAGTACTGCTGAGCCTCGCCGTAATCATCAGCGTTAGATTTCTTCAGCAGCCAGAATCCAAACGAGCAAAATTATTTGAAGTGATGTCCGGCGTGTGGACCTTGCTGATGTATTTGAGTTTGGGAGCAATTCCAATGCTACACAAATCAGGAGTTTCACGATGAAGCATATTGTTTTTCCTGAACATTCAAACGATCAAATCGGAGGGAAAGCACAGGCTCTCGCGTCATTGCAAAACACTGGCTTGCCAATTCCTGCATGGTTTGTGGTTGCTCCATCATCATTCTGGTTGAGTCTTTCATCAATTCAAGCGTTAATTTTTGCGACTACGGAGGAAGAAATTCAGGCAGCAATTTCCGAGCTTCAACCGCCTGAAAATCTCCGCCGAGAAATCGCGCAAGCCTTACAAATATTGTGTCCGAATGGCGAATCCGTAGCCGTGCGTTCTTCGGCAATTGACGAAGACGGCGCGGAACATTCCTTTGCCGGACAGCTCGAAAGTTTTCTGTTTGTTTCTCCAAATGAAGTAATCGAACGAATTATTGACGTGTGGCGTTCAGGCTTCAGCGCACGAATTCTCGCGTATCGCCGCGAAAATAATTTGAGGTTTTTGCCTGAATCTCCGGCGGTTCTGATTCAACGAATGATCAATGCTGACGCGGCTGGCGTAGCGTTTGGCGCAGACCCAATCACCGGACAACGCAATGTCGCCATCGTTTCCGCTGTCAATGGAATCGGCACGGCTTTGGTCTCAGGCGAATGCGATGCCGACACTTTTCATGTCAATCGTGAGGCTGAAATTATAGAGAGAAAGTTAATCGGAAATTCACCAGTTCTAAGCGATGAGCAAATCAAAGAAATCGCTGCACTGGTCAGAGCTTGCAATCAACATTTCAATCGTCCCCAGGACATCGAATGGGCGATTGAAAACGGTCAGCTTTGGTTGTTGCAATCACGCCCGATTACTACACTCAAGAATCTTGCCGACCCTGATGGAGCGTTGAATTTATGGGACAACAGCAACATTGCGGAAAGTTATGGCGGCGTGACTACGCCGCTGACATTTTCATTTGCACGTCGTGCGTATGAAGAAGTGTACCGTCAGTTTTGCCGTTTGATGCTCGTGCCGGAAGCGACAATTCAGCAACACGATCAAACTTTCAAGCACATGCTGGGTCTGATTCGCGGACGAATTTTTTACAATTTACTGAACTGGTATCGCGTGCTGGCGATGTTGCCCGGCTTCAAAATCAACCGCCGATTTATGGAACAAATGATGGGCGTCAAAGAAGGTCTTCCCGAAAGTTTACTGGCAGAAATTGAGAGCGTGAGCGGAAGCGAAAAGTTGCGCGATAGCCTGAATTTATTGGCTACAATTGGTGGACTGATCAAAAATCAGTTTATTTTACCAAAGACCATCGCCGCTTTTTATACACGCTTGAATGATGCTTTGCAGGAAACAAATCCGGCGCTGCATGAAATGCACGCCGATGAACTATCCGCCTACTATCGCAGGATCGAAGCGCAATTATTAAAGTGTTGGGATGCACCGCTCATCAATGATTTTTTTGCGATGATTTTTTATGGAGCGTTGCGTAGTTTGGTCGAAAAATGGTGCGGCAACAACGATGCGAGTTTACAAAATAATTTGCTTTGTGGCGAAGGTGGCATCATCAGCGCCGAGCCTGCGAAGCGCATTCAGGCAATGGCGGAAAGCATCAAAAACAATCAGGAATTGATGGATTTATTGAGCCATGCGACTGTGCCGGAAATTAATTGCAGATTGTCAGAGTTCTCAACTTTCAATTCTCAACTCTCAACTTATTTACAGAAATTTGGTGATCGTTGCCTGGATGAACTCAAGCTGGAAAGCGCAACGCTCAACGATGATCCATTGATGCTTTTTCGTTCCATTGGACAATTGGCGAAGAGGTTGCCCGATACAGTACCGGGAGCCGTAGCGACCGGGTTTCCCTCTCCCCCAAACGCATCGCGCCTCGCCGCCCAACAACAGATCAAAACCATCTTTTCGGCTCATCCCATTCGGCGCGTAATTTTTAATTGGGTCTTGCGCAACGCTCGCGCCCGTGTGCGTGATCGGGAAAATTTACGGTTTGAAAGAACTCGCTTATTTGGGCGGGCACGGAGGCTTTTTATTGAAATTGGCAAGCGCTTTTACGCCGACAATTTGCTCAACGATCCCCACGATATTTTTTATCTCGAAGTCGAAGAAATTTTAGGCTTCATCGCGGGGACTGCGACGACGACGAATTTGAAAGCTTTGGTGGCAGTTCGCAAAACAGAATTTGAGCAGCATCGTCAGGCAAACGCTCCGGCAGATCGCTTTGAAACACGCGGCATCATTCATCAGGGAAATCAATTTCAATCAATAAAGACAGCCTCAGTCTCGATGATTGGCGATACACGTCAGGGGCTTGGTTGTTGTCCGGGAATCGTGCGCGGCAAAGTTAGAGTCATTACTGATCCACGTAATACTGTGATTCAGCCCAGCGAAATTCTTGTCGCGGAACGAACTGATCCGGGATGGATCATGTTGTTTCCGGCAGCGGCGGCAGTGCTGGTCGAACGCGGCAGCCTCCTCTCGCATGCCGCCATCGTAGCCCGTGAAATGGGCATTCCGGCCATTGTTTCCATCGCCGGAATTACGCAATGGTTGAGGGATGGCGATGAAGTTGAAATGGACGGGAGTAGCGGAATTGTGAGAAAGGTGGTCGCAACCGGAACAGTACCGCGAGCCGTAGCGAGCGTCACTTGCGCCTGAGACCCGCTCGCTATGGCTCGCGGTACTGATAAAATTATATGAAAACAGAAATTACAACTCGCGCCGATTTTTCAGAAATTCGTTATGCCCAATGCTGGGAAGACGCTGACGTTTTGCTGGAAGCGCTCGACCTCCAACCTCATCACATTTGCCTGTCAATCGCTGCGGCGGGAGATAACACGATGGCGATGCTCAGCCGTGCGCCTGAACGGGTGATTGCGATTGATTTGAGCTTTGCGCAGCTTGCCTGTTTACATCTGCGCGTGGCTGCCTATCAGGAGCTTGAGCATCACGAACTGCTTGAGTTTATTGGCTCGCGTGTGAGCCATCGCCGGGAACAATTATATCGCCGTTGCCGAAAATTGCTCCCGTCCGAAGCACGAATATTTTGGGATTCGCACGCAAAGGAAATTCAGCAGGGCTTTGGTGGAGCAGGGAAGTTCGAGCGATATTTTTCATTATTTCGTCATTGCGTTTTGCCGCTGATTCATACGCAAAAGAATACAGAAGAATTGTTGCGCGATAAGACGCAACCGGAGCGCGAAGAATTTTATGAAGAAGTTTGGAATACGTGGCGCTGGCGAGCTTTATTCAAGGTGTTTTTCTCGCGTTTTGTGATGGGCAGACTCGGTCGTGATCCTGAATTTTTCAAGTATGTCGAGGGCAATGTAGCTGAACGAATTTTGGCGCGAACTGAAGCAGCGGGAACGCAACTGAATCCGGCTGACAATCCTTATCTGCAATGGATTTTAACCGGGCATCACGTTACCGCATTGCCGTATGCGCTACGACCTGAAAATTTCGACGCGATTCGTGCGAACCTTGTTCGGTTAGAAATTCGTCAGCAATCGCTCGAAGAATTTCTTGCTGAGTGCCAGCCCAACAGGATTGATCGCTTCAATCTCAGCAATATTTTTGAGTATGTTTCGTTGCCGAGCTATCACGAACTGCTGCATGCATTAGCCCGCGTCAGCCGCCACGAAGCGCGAATGGCGTATTGGAATTTATTCGCCGAACGCCGCAGACCCGCGTCAATGGCGGCTGAAATTACTCCACTGGAAAACCTGGCAGCGCAATTGAGCTTGCAGGACAAAGCATTTTTTTATCAGGCAATTATTATCGAGGAGGTAATGCATGACGAATTCAATCATTGGAATGTTAATCGTCCTCATCGTGTTTTGCGCAATGCTGAGTGTGCTCCGCAGCGTACAGCGCAGGTTCAATCCTGACCCTGAAATCGTGCGCAAACTCTTTCATATCGGGATGGGATTGTTTGCTTTGTCGTTTCCAGTTCTGATCCCGAATCGCGTGGCGGCGGTATTGCTTTGCGGTGGAACCATCGGCTTGCTGATTACTCTGCGCAGAGTTCCGAAGTTGCGAAAACGTTACGGCGCAGTGTTGGGCAGTGTGACCCGTCATTCTTATGGAGAGCTTTATTTTGCGCCCGGAGTGACGGCGGTATTTTGTTGGGCGAAAGATGAAATGACGCTGTATGCCATCCCGATTTTGGTGCTGACTTTCGCGGATTCAGCAGCAGCTTTGATCGGCGAACATTTTGGCAAACATCGGTTTTGCCTGATCGAAGGACACAAAAGCATTGAAGGTTGTCTGGCCTTTCTGAGCGTCGCCACAGTCTGTATTTATGCGCTTTTGCTGCTGCTGGCAAACTCTGATTCAGAGTCGGCGATGTTACTTGCAATCGCGCTTGGGTTTCTGCTCACCCTCGTCGAAGCGTTGTCGTGGCGTGGGCTAGATAATTTATTGATCCCCGTCGCCGGATGTCTTTTTCTCAAAGATTTACTCACCAGGACCAACGAGGAATTAATCGCAGTGATCGTAATAACGATTTTGCTATTTGCCTCTTTGCTGCTGGGACAGGAACAGAAATATGCTGAAAATAATTCACGCACCAGACGCGCTTGAGCGCTTTTGCCAGACGCCGCCAATGCTCAATTTGCAAAGTGTAATTCGTCAAAAAGTGGATGCGCATTTGCTGCTCGAAAATCAATCTGGAGAAGTACCAGGGCGTTGTTCGCTGTGGTGGGAAAATACGCCAGCTTACGAAAATCATACGCTCGGATTGATTGGGAATTACAGTGCGAACGAAGCTGAAGCGGGAAAAGATTTATTGCAGCAGGCTTGTGAACTGCTTGCCTCGCACGGTTGCACGATGGCGGTGGGGCCGATGGATGGCAATACGTGGAACCGTTATCGCCTGATTACGGAGCGCGGCGATCATCCGACTTTTTTTCTTGAGCCTGACAATGCTGATGATTGGCCGCAGCATTTTTCAGCGAACGGATTTTCGACGCTGGCGGAATATTTTTCTACGATTACGGATGATTTGAAGGTGCGCGATCCGCGGATGGAAATTGTGGCTGAAAAAATGAAAAGCCTCGGCGTGAAAATTCGCTCCATTCAACCTGAAAACTTCCTGTCAGAATTGTCACGAATCTACGAAGTTTCACTTACTGCCTTTGAAAACAATTTTCTGTACACACCAATTGAGAAGCCTGATTTTATTGCGCAATACGAGCAAATCAAAAACTTTGTGCGACCGGAATTAGTATTGATTGCCGAACATGAAAATCGCGCTGTGGGGTTTCTTTTTGCGCTGCCTGATTTGGCACAGGCACAGCGCGGACAAGCGGTTGACACGTTCATCGTCAAAACCGTCGCCGTGTTGCCAGAGTCGGAATATGCGGGACTTGGCAGTTTATTAGTTGCGCGCAGTCACGAAATTGGCGCGTCACTTGGCTTCACGAAAGCGATTCACGCGCTGATGCACGAAACCAATAAATCACGCAGCATCAGTCAACATTACTCACAACAGTTGCGGCGGTATGCGCTGTTTGGGAAAGAACTAAGTAATGCAGAGGCCCGCACGTAGTAAGGGCGCGAGACTTAGCACACTTACTGCGTGCGTGTTTCTGCCTTGAGTTTATACTTTATGAATATCGTCGAAATCTTTGAGGAACGCGCCAGAACGCATCCAGATTTGCCTGCGATTATTGATACGCATCGTGGCAAATCACGAGTTACCACATTTGCCGAACTTGAATCAGCTTCGCAGCAAATTGCAGCCTTGTTGCAACGCGAAGGTTTGCAGGCAGGTGATACGGTGCTGATATTTTATCCGATGTCGGCAGAGCTTTATATCACGCTGGGCGCAATCTTCCGGCTTGGTATGATTGCGATGTTTCTTGATCCTTCCGCTGGACGCGAACACATTGCAAGCTGTTGTAAATTGCATCCACCACAAGCCCTCATCGCCAGTCCTAAAGCGCATTTGCTGCGCTTGGTTTCATCGGGGTTACGGAAAATTCCGCGCAAATTTGTGCTTAGTGGCTACGCGCCCGGAGCTACAAAAATATCGTGCGAAAGCGAGAAAAATATTCAAGGCGAAGGCCGGATTTGTACTCTTTCTGACAACTTGCCTGCCTTGATTACTTTTACGAGCGGCAGCACCGGACAGCCCAAAGCCGCACTGCGCACGCACGGATTTTTGCTGGCGCAGCATCAGGTTTTGCATCGCAGTCTTGCTTTGACTGAAGGTGAAATTGATCTGGCGACGTTGCCGGTTTTTGTGCTGGCGAATTTGGCTTCGGGCGTGACGAGCCTGATTCCACAGGCTGATCTGCGTTTTCCAGGTGCGATTGATCCTGCGCCAATTGTTGCGCAAATTCAAAAATATAATTTGCAGAGTACCGCCGCCTCGCCAGCTTTTCTTGAAAAAATTGCGGATTATTGCCTGCAAAAAAATATTCGTCTCACCACTTTGCAGAAAGTTTTTACGGGTGGAGCGCCGGTCTTCCCGCGTTTGCTGGATAAGCTTCAACGCATTGCTCCTCAAGCCAAAATCGTAGCGGTGTACGGCTCCACCGAGGCGGAACCAATTGCGGAAATCGCGCACAGCCAAATGACTTCGCGGGACAAATTTTTGATGCAGCAAGGCAGCGGACTATTAGCGGGAACACCTGTGCCTGAAATTGAATTGCGGGTCATCCGCGATCAGTGGGGAAGTGCGATCAGCCCGTTAACATTGGCTGAATTTGAAGATTTGTGTTTGCCATCCAATGAAGTCGGGGAAATTGTTGTGAGTGGTGCGCACGTTTTGTCAGGCTATTTGCACGGACGCGGTGATGAAGAAACCAAGTTTCGCGGCGGCGAGAAAATCTGGCACCGCACTGGCGACGCAGGCTACCTGGACGACGCTGGAAAACTCTGGTTGTTGGGCAGATGCGCCGCGAAAATTATTGATACTCAAGGCACGCTGTATCCGTTTGCGGTGGAGTGCGCCGCGCTGGCTTATCCGAATATCAAACGGGCAGCTTTGATCCAGCAAAAAGGAAAACGCTGGTTATTGATCGAGCGCAATGATGGGCGTGAAAAAATTGCGTTGCCAGAAATTCAAGCGAATCTACGTTGGGCGAAATTGGATGAGATTCGCGTGATCGGTAAAATTCCTGTGGATAAACGCCACAATGCAAAAGTGGATTATCCGGCGCTTAAGGAATTGCTAAAACCAATCACCCCGGCAAAAGAAAGACGACTTAGACAGCATTGATGAATCGTGGCTGCACCACCACCGATGAAAATGTGGCCCAGTGATGTCCGACAACGCTGCCAGCTTGTCGGCACCACAGTTTTTCTCGCAGGATGCTTCTGTGCCACGGGTTCGACAAGCTGGCAGCTTATCGAACATTTTCAGCACAGGATTACCAGGATGGACAAGATGAACCTAAAAGCCCTGTCAATATTGCGTCTGCGTCAATCCTGTTCATCTTGTCCTTCCTGTCTATCCCTGCCTGGCTTACCTACTTAACTTAGCGCAAGATTCAGGCCTGAGTCATCACTTCCGCGACATTTTTTTCACGCCCTGCCATCAACTGATCAAACTCAACTGCCACTGCTTCGTCGTGGCTGTAAAGTTCATCCAGATTGGCTTCGGCAAAATTCATGACATTCATTTTGACAAACGTCTCGCGCACGCGCGGCCCCCACAAACCAATGTCTTTCAGCGTTGGCACGATACGCGTGAAGAGCATGCGCCGGAATTCGGCCATCAATGGCGAAGCTTCCAGAAACTGCACACATTCGGTGACATTGAAACCCAGCCGCTCCCACACCTCTTCCGACAGAAAGCGGTCGCGCATCAGGTAACAGGCTTCGATCACGAAGTCTTCGCGTTCGGTCATTTCCGCGCTGCTCAATTGCGGGTAATAATCGCGCAAGGCGAAACGTTCGAAAGCCACATGCCGCGCTTCATCCTGCATCACATACGCGTTGATTGCTCGTCCCAGCGGTTCTTTCGCCAAATCACGAATGACGTTGAACGCCGCCAGCGCCAGCCCTTCAATGATGATTTGCATCGCCAGATATGTCACATCCCAGCGCGAGTCGCTGATGCCTTGTTCGACCAATGTTTTCAGAGGGCTGGTGATTGGATACGCCAGTTGCAATTTTTCCTGCAAGTAGCGTGAATAGACTTCGACATGACGCGCTTCGTCAATCACTTGCGTAGCGGCGTAGAACTTGGAATCCATATCCGGCACAGTCTGAACGATCTTCGCCGTACAAATCAACGCACCCTGTTCGCCGTGCAGGAACTGCGAAAAACGCCACGATTCATAATGGTGTTTGACCTGAGAGCGCTCTTTTTTATTCAGCTTGTTCCAGGTATCAGAGCCAAAAATCGGCAAATATTCATCCGGGAACCCAAGCGGGTCTTCGGGATCAATTTGAATTGACCAGTCAATGCGGTTCGTCGCATTCCATTGATTGTTTTTGCCTTTTTCATAGAGTGTCAGCAATTTATCCCGACCTTCATCATATTCCCAATTAAAGACGGTTTCAGCGCCATAGCCAGGTATTTTCCATTGCGTTTGTTCGATGG
>JAYSTY010000485.1:0-32071 GCA_043719385.1 Blastocatellia bacterium
GGAACTGATCTGAAACACAAAAGGCAGGAAATTAATCCTGCCTTTTATAATCTTTGGTGGACCTGAGGAGGGTCGAACTCCTGACCTCTGCATTGCGAAGGCAAGTACTGGCAGTGCTCAGGAGTGCTTCCTACTACTCAGTAGTCGCTAAACCCTTTATTTTTCAGCCGTTTTTGCAAGCCTTCATTCTCAGCAATACTTCCTAGTATCTTCTAGTCTCAAAAATAATCGTTGGAATATCGTTGGAATAAAAAAAAGGCACTTCAGCAGACTGTACGAGGCTAACGACTGTTCTGCTCAAGCGCCTTCTAAGACTTGTTTGTTTCAAGTGTGAGCCAAACCTACCATACGCGCCCCGCATTGGTAAACGGCCTCACACGTAAGAACCCGAAAAAGCAAAAACCGCTTGACCAACGCGGCAAGCGGAGTTAGATTGACGCTGCGACATCAACTTACAGGCTTTTGCTTTTTATACAGTAAAAGTCCACGAATCTGTACAAATCGCCGCTGTCCATTGAGACGGTTGCCTGTTTAAGTTGATGTCGCAATTAACTGATTCGGACTGCTGTTTTCGTGGACAGCGGCGATTTGTATTTATGACCTACAATCTCACCAACGAAAATCAATACAATCAACCGATACCTTCAGGGTTCCAGTGGATACCAACCTCGCCCGCGTTTTTTCGACTACGCGGACTCTCGTTACCGCTGATTGTCCACATTGCAACCATTTATCAGGACACTAAAAAAGTTCCCAGCTTTGATGAGTTGTTGGTAAGTTTTAAAACAACTTCAAGAACACTTAAAGCGAATCTTTTGAAACTTGAAATCGGTGGATTTATCAAGATCACAGGGTAAGAAATGGCATACGTTCCTGACGAAGCTTTTGACCGCGTGAACGAAGTCACTCCAAAGGCGTTTATTCTTTACGGCTTTTATTGCAAGCGACGCGCCAGCAAAGGCGAGCAGCGCGGCAAGGCGTGGCCGTCCCTGCAATCCTTAGCGAAAGACATGCAATTGTCGGTCTCGTCTGTCTGTGAATTTCGTCGGCAATTGGTAGCTAAAAAATGGATCCAATTGGAGGGTGATAAAGCGACTTTATTAGTCGGATTTTCGACGTTAGATCATTCGGAAAAGTCGAATGAAGCATTCGGAAAAGTCGAATGGGATCATTCGGAAAAGTCGAATCCAAATTCGGAATTTCCGAATCCAAATTCGGAAAAGTCGAATGAAGCATTCGGAATTTCCGAATTGCATATAAGGAAGAACCATGAGATTGAACCAGCCCAATTAACCAGCCCACATGAACCAGCGCGGACGCGCGACGATGGCGTGACGCTCAGTGACGCTTTGCTTGAACTCTTTCCACACCTCGAAGCGCTGAACAAAAACGCAGAGCGATTGATGCGCGAATGCGTGTCGCTTTGCCTACGGCTCAAAGTCACACCGGACAAGGTTCCAAAGTGGCGCATTTGGCTCGTGAGCAAGTGGCCGCTGGCCAACGCTAAACCCGAAAAATTCTTGGAAACGCTAAACCAATTTTTACAGGAGGAATGCAGCAATGGAAGCCATACAGAACATTACGAACTCGCTCCAACGAACAGCGCCCGACCTGGCCTTAGTGCCGCCGAACGGCGACGGCTTAATCGGCTCGAAATCGAAGCTTACTTTTTGGACATCGAACCGGAAGCTCTCGCGCGAACGTGAAAAAATCCTCGTAGCAATTGTGCTGCACATTGAGCGTGGACGCGGGATGACAGAGCCGGACTTTGCAATGCTTCGCAAGGATGCTGCGACATTTGCTGCGGCGTTAACGCGCATTGCCGATGATGATTTGTTTCCGGTGTTTCAATCGGCGTGGAACCAGCACAGTAATCCGCGTGAGCCGTTCGGGGTAATTCAGATCAATCGCGCTTACGATGAAATTCTCGAACAGCGGTTAGCGGAGCAGCGCAAAGCCGAAGGCGCACAGGTGCTACTGGAACTCCGCGCTAGACTGGTTACACCGCAATGCCATTTCTGCAACGACAAGGGCATGCAGACGGTGCGACACCGCGACGGCTATACGTCTGCTCGTCCGTGCGTGTGTGAGCGATCCAGAGGCGGCGCACGTCCTACAAGACCATTATGCGAAGGTGACGGCTGGGCCAAGAACCATCGCAACGAATGGGAAAGACAAAGCCTAACCACCAACCAACGAGAGGTGACCCATGAAACTACTTGACCTCTTTTGCGGGGCTGGCGGCGCGGCCGTAGGGTATCACCGTGCGGGCTTTGAAGTCGTTGGTGTAGATCACCGACCAATGCCGCGCTACCCATTCCCATTTATCCAAGCCGACGCCCTCGCCATGCTCGATGACGACGAGTTTTGTCAACAGTTCGATGTAATCCACGCATCACCGCCGTGTCAGGCGTATTCGATTATGAAAAGTTCTACAAAACGCTACGGCAAGCAGCATCCGCAACTCATTGAACCAGTTCGCGAAAGACTTCAAAGGACTAATCGTAGCTGGGTCATCGAAAACGTCCCCGGCGCACCCTTGCGCGGCGCGATAGTCCTGTGCGGTGCGCAATTCGGCTTACGCACGTATCGCCACCGCGTATTTGAAAGCAATGTGCTGCTGCTGTCATCGCCCTGTAAGCACCTGCACAACGCGAAAACAGCAAAGCAGGGACGCAGGGTTAAAGAAGGCGAATTTATAACCGTAACGGGCTGTTTTTCCGGTGCGGAAATTGGACGGCAAGCAATGGGCATTGACTGGATGAGACGGGCAGAACTGACCCAGGCCATTCCGCCCGCCTATACACATTATATTGGCGAGCAACTAATGTACGCTCTGAGGACTGTATGAAACTCACCATCAACCCCCAACATGCTGAACTGCTGATCCGGCAAGCAACCGCCGCGAAAACCGAACGTGATGCGGCGCTGAAGCTGATCAATGAATTATTTATCGTGCTGGAAGACATCGCTTAGAGCGAAAAGAAAGACGCACGCGGCATCGCCCGACGTGCATTGGTCAAACTCGAAAGGAACCCATTATGCAAAGCACCGAAATCATCAGCAAAAACTCTCCTCGTTACGCCGAATGGCTCGCTGTCTTCGGAATAGATCAAGTTCCCATTGTGAACATTCTTGTACCGAACAAAGCCAATGTCATTTTACAGGCTGCTGAGGCTGCGCAAACTGACGCCGTTTTATTTGATTATTTTACCAACACACTAGGTTCAACCCCGGAGATGTTTGCCAAATTTATTCAGGATTTTCTCGCATTACGAGAAAGGAAAACGAATGCCTAAAACAACTCAATATCGTCCGAATTTACCACCGCCACCGCCACGCATAGCCCGTCTACCTGTTGATGCACGCGGTTATCCAGTGCCATATTTTGTCGCGTGGATAGAGGGTAAACCCGATCATCGCGTGGCAGACTCGGAAAAATTCATCAAGGCTGTCAAGGACAGACGCTGCTTTATTTGTGGCGAAAAACTTGGTCAATTTTTAGCTTTCACAGTTGGCCCAATGTGCGCCGTCAATCGAATCAGCAGTGAGCCGCCTGCCCATCGTGAATGTGCCATATACGCTTGTACAGCGTGTCCTTTTTTGACCACACCGAAACAGCGACGACGTGAAGCCGGTTTACCGGATGGCTGTGAATTTTCGACCACGGGATTAACACGCAACCCCGGTGTCATGCTGGTCTGGATGACAAAATATGCGCAACCGATTCGCGGCATGGGGACAGAGGTTTTGCTTCAGCTTGGCGAGCCGACAGAAGCATTATGGTTTTGTGAAGGTCGTGCCGCCACGCGCGCGGAAGTACTTTACTCCATTGAAACTGGTTTGCCCGCCTTACAGGAATTGGCCAGGCAAGAAGGTCAACGCGCGATTGAGCAACTCGACAAAGCATGCAGCCTCGCCGCTGCTTATTATCCGTAATGCGGCGAGCAAGCGATTGAAAGGATGAAACTCAAATGGCTAAACGATGGCACGCCCTTCATCGGCGCAAACAACGTGCAAGCAGACGCCACGAACCGCCAGACACCACGTGGGCAGAGTACTGCGCTGATTATGACGATAGCTATGATGATGATGACGACGATGATGACTATTGGGATTACGACGACGACGATGATGACTATTGGGATTACGACGACGACGATAGCTATGATGATGAGCCTGACACTTGGGGCTACTAAACTATTTAAATGGCAACTAAAGGCGGTATGAAAACTAATCGAAAAGAAATCAATCGCTTGGACAATGTGTTGAAGTTTTTACAGAGGGCTGAAATAGTAAAGCCGCCCCGTTAGGTGCGGCTTATCTTCGACCCCAGTCCTCAGCCATTAGATTTACTTGGGGTCTGATTGAGGAAAGATTATAACTACGAAAGGAATCCGTCAATGCCCTTCAAAGCTGAACACCGCCATCACTACGGCCCCGAATGGCGTCGCCGCTCCGCACGACTCCGCACCGAACGCGCGGGCAATATGTGCGAATGGTGTGGCGCGAAGAATTACCAACCGCATCCGATCACTAAATCCAAAGTGATTCTGACCGTCGCACACTTGAATCATACGCCCGGCGACGACCGCGAAGAGAATCTCGCGGTGCTTTGCCAGCGCTGCCACCTGATGCTGGATCGTGACCAGCACATCGAAAATGCCCGACTCACCCGGCAAAAGAATAAGGACGCGGTGCGCCCGCTTTTGGCGTAACCGCACACCAGCGATCGGCCCTAAGAAGAAAACAAATATGACCTCACTCGAACAAGCACGCCTTGACCGAATCGAAAAAGAAAGGCGCAATTTGCGTCAATCAATTAGCGCAATGAAAGAGCAAATAGCAATGGCGCTCGACCGGCTGGAACGATTACAAGCGGCAATAAAAAAGCCCGCGTAATTACGCGGGCTTTTTGTTGATCAGGAGCGTTGTTGATTAATCCCCGCCGGCCATACACATATGGGATTCATAAATCTGGCCGGTCTCGCCATTGCCACAGTACGGCGCACACGCGCTACTGTGACCACCATAGGTATGGTCGTGGACATCCTGCCGAAAAGTGCCTGCCAT
Source organism: Blastocatellia bacterium (assembly GCA_043719385.1). Taxonomy (GTDB): domain Bacteria; phylum Acidobacteriota; class Blastocatellia; order RBC074; family RBC074; genus JAFDVL01. The sequence continues at coordinate 5,074 of JAYSTY010000485.1, forward strand.
CATTCCATTCATTTCCTCATCTATAAATGTCGTATTGTCAAGGGTTGCTCTACAATACATATCACTCGCACAAAACACGGTGTGGCCATATTGCCCCAGGCCAATAACGTCACCTGTGTTTTTAGTGAAGTTGTCTTTCCATGAGAGCGTCCAAACTATGTGAGTTTGGACGCCATAGACCTGATTAAGATCAGTCCCGCCCGGATTAGTAAAATCGTACAGGTGGCCTCCTGCAGACTCCCACTCGGTTTTGTTTTTAGTATCTCTGCAAACGCTCGATGCCTGCACTGCGCAAGCGAAGAGTGAGAGCAGTAAAACTGTGATAAAAATTCTGGTTCGCATAAAACATTGTCTCCTTTTAAAGATAAATTACAGAGTACGGGTAATATTTTTGGCCGCACGTGCGCCAAAGTTTTCTGCCTTACCGTTACTGTCTACCCAGGCTTTTTCAGCCTCAGCAAGCTGGTCTAAAACGTCCATCAGTGCGCCTTTGTGAAATTCGTTGGCCATTCGCGTGTCTATCGGACCTGTTCCACTGGGATCAGATTCCTCTATCGCGGCGATTTCGCTACTGATTTCCCGGCGCAGTTGTGCAATGGCGTCTAAAGGCTTGTCTGCCGTGTCGAGGGCGGTCAACTTATCAAAATATTTTTTTGCGACTTGTGTCGCCTGCGACCACTTTACAGTTATGCTCTTCGTTACGGATTTATCACCCTCCCCTGTCATCCCAACAAAAACCACACAGCGTAATTGTGGTGTGAGCGGCCCTTTGATAGCTATCACGCGCTGTAATGTGACATCGCCGTGTGCAAGTAAAGCCGTCCCCTCTTTCGTGTAAAAGCCGAAGCCGGACCTATTATACTTATCCGCACTTAGCAGAAGATCCACAAAGTAGACATCCTTGTCTGAATCATTGTGCAATTTTAGGATCACCTTTTGCATGCCGGGATGTACTGCCGAAGCATCCACAACCTCAAAGGAAGTGACTTTGACAGATTGTACCAGGGAGGTGATCTGCACCTGGGGTTGGGCGGTAAGGATGTTGTAATTGTGGGCCGTGGCACTGTTGATAAAAAAACTGCCGACAATCAGTAAGGCTGCGATTAAAACAAAGGTGAAGACTTTCAATTTCATAAGTTGTTCCTCCAATGGTTAATGGTTAATGGTTATCTGGCTGTCGTTAGATTAGCCAGGTGGTAAATATAGTCAAGTAAAAAGCTGACAGAAGTTGTCCCGACGCTTTTGACGATTTGTGCAACAATTCCAGTCTCGCGGCCTGCGGCTGTCGGAATATTAGTTGTTGAGCTAAGTGTAGTCTGAGCGCCGTTAGTATCTGTCAATGTGAAATCTACGCGGGAGCCATCCGCGTAAACACTTACATTTAATTTTTGCCAACCTGATGTGGATGGTGCAACGCTGAAATTGACAGCGGTTTCGACGTTATTTACGCGCGTTGCTGCTTGCCAAAAGCCTGAATTCGTCCCGTGGGTATAACGGAAAAATGCGCCGTCCACGGGCACGCCAGCCGAGTTGTCCCCGTATCCGGCATAAACGGTGTAAGTGTCAGTTCCGTTCGATAAAGCTGAGACTTTGACGCGTGCTTCGTAGGTCATTTTCCCACCGCCAAAGCGCAGCGACGTGGCCCCGGTAGCGACACCTGCACGGTTCGTTGCGACTGCGCCGGTGTTGAGATTCAGCACGCCTGGTACACTTTGATCGCCCGTGCCGACTGTCAACGTGCCGCCCGAAACGCTCTGCGCTAATCCACCCACGAAGGCTGAGTTATTCAGAAAGTCTTCAAAAAACCATGACCACGAATTGTAAGGAATAATTGGCGGTAAGCTGCTAAGCGTAAGTTTTTTTAAACTACCGTCAATCAGCGATTGCAGTAAAATTTGAAACGCAGAGGGATCAGTGATTGTCACGCCTCCGAGTGAGCTCAGATCAATCGCAAGATTGCCGCTCGCGTCTACAGCGTGCGGCACGGCAATTAAGCTTTGATTGGCATTTAATTTAGTTCGTGCCATTTTTATTTGCGATAGGTAACGCGCAGCTTGTCGCCCGTCAATGGGGCTGAAAGATACGTGATCGCCGCGCCGCTGATCGTGTAATCATTGCCACTGCCAGACTCTTGCAACACGCCATTGAGGTAGACATGCTCCGAACCAGCCACCGGCGTATTTGCCAGTGTGAAAGCCGCGTTGCTGCCGTTGATCGTGCCGCTTGGAATTTCCTTGTCCACGAAATTCGTGTTCAGCAACCCAGCGCTGGTCGGAATTTGCTGCCACGTAATGGAGGTCGAGCCGAGCGTGCCGCCCTGGTTCGCCGTACACAGCCAGATCGTGTCGGCATTGGCGGTGCCTTCCTCGACGGCAACAAACGCGCCGGGCACTTCTGTCCAGGCGTCCATGTCGGTCACGCGCGTGAGCGCCGAGCCGCTGCCATTGAAAACATAAATCCCGTTTTCCGACGCCGTGCTTTGATTCTTGAGTAAGAGCCGCTCGCCATTCGCCAGCGTCACGCCGTCGAAAATCGCGGTCGCCGGGTTGCTGATCGTCACGTTTGCAGTCGTCGCCGCGCGCACTGAGCCTTTGGAATCAAACAGCGCGTTGAGATTGCCGATGGCGGTGTCCACGTACCCTTTGGTCGCCGCGTCAGTGCTGCTGCTGGGCGTCGCTAAGCTCGTGATGCCCTGCGATCCCAGATTTAGCGGGCCGGTCATGGCGACGCTGCCATCTTTCTTGATGAAGTTTGCGCCGTCCGCCAATTTGCTGGACGCGATGGCCGCGCCCGCCGCAACCTGGCCGTCGGCGACCGCGCCATTCGCTATTTGTCGCTGTACTATTTGTGTTGTTGCCATAATTAGCTCCGTTGATAATCAACTTGTAAGGAATCCCCGACGAGCGCGGATTCGGAAAAAAGTATCGTTCGATTGCCGCTGGTATTGAAATCCACCCCGCGACGCTGAGTCAGACCGTTTATGCTCACGCTCACGGTTTCAGGGATGAAATCGTGCACCGTGGAAAAAGTTGCATTACTATTATTAATTGTGCCTGTGAGAATTTCATCAAAAACAAAATTCGCACCACTACCCGGCTCGCCCTTGTCACCTTTTTCGCCACGTACAGCAGGCGTCGTAATCGTTTCGACAGGCTCGGCAGAGGTTATCAACAGAGGCGGAGGTGTAATGAGCAGCGGCGAAACCTGCTGGCCTTCCTCGAAAATCAATATAACTTCTGGATCAAATGAGATTATTGAGCTACTCATCTTTACGCACTTTCAGGATTTCCTCGCCTTTGTGTGCCAGCCACTTGCCCCAGAACTGCACGGCAAAGTGCAGCGTACTGACGCCGACGAAAGCCGCTCCCACGCTCACCGCCAGGATTGTTGTCGGATCAAGTGACCAGGCTCGCCAGCGAATCAGTAGCGGCGCTCCCACGATTCCGCAAATTGAAGATGAGGCGAATTTCATTAAAATGATCCGTCCGCCAATGAACCCCTTACCCTGCATTGGGTAAATCGCAATCGACAGGAAGGCACCCAGCACCGAACCAATTGCGCAAAAAGCAATCAGCCGCTGCTCATTCCATAGCTCGTAGGGCACAGGAACTTGCAGTAGCAAAACCGCCGCACCCATTAGCTGCGTGAGTCCGCCGATTACCACCAAAAATTTTGCTGTGAGGAAGCTGAAAAACATATCAATTCGACTTGGAATTACGTCCATTCTGACCAGGGCTTTCGGGGAGGAAAGGGTTGTTTTATTGTAAGCGAAGCTTGTTCGCTGCGTGAATTGTCTTGGATTCATCGCTTGCCAGTCTCCAGGCTGTCTGTGCGTCGGCAGTCCTGATATTCAAAATTTTCAGTGCAGCAATAGTTGACACACCGATAATTTGTGTCAATTGATTTGCTGTCAGGTTTTGGGCGTTCGGGTCACGCCTGCTATCCGCCTCTACGCTGGGAGTGATTGGTGCGGACGGCGGGTGAAGGTTCTTAACAATTTGCGAGGCAGCCGCGATCCCGTAACGAAGCAGTGCGATATATTCGCGGAATCTTGCCGCTGATTGTGGATTCTTGATGCCAATTTCAGTTTCAAACTTCGCTACTTCGGCCAGCGCCGAATCCAGTATCTTGTCAATCTCTTTGGTATCCCAAACACCAGCATTGATAGAGTCGCGCACGCGGTCAAGACTCGCCAGTACGCGTTCACTGAGCTTGAAAAGCGCCCGTGCCTGATCTGCCGAGAGCGTCTTGTCCTGCGTTAGGATGTCCGCGATTTCATCAGTTACACCCAATGCAACGTTGGCAGTCGCAAACGTGCGAGCGGCCTGCACGATGTCCAAAACCTTGCCTTGTTGTTTGCAGCTTGGCGCTCCAAATGTGCCGAGCAATAAAATAGTGAAAAGTAAAATTACGATAAGTTGTCTCATATTGTTTTTTCGACTCCTATTCTTGTTTGAAGGTGGACTAGATGACGCTCAAGGCAATCTTATTAGTCCACCTCTAAAATTTCGTTGGTTTCGTCGTCGAAGAAAATTACTTCGACTTCAATTTCAAAGTCATCGCACATATTCCCTACTCACTCGAACATCGCCGATTAAGAGGGAAACAACGACGCCTTCCTGTGTCGTTGCTTCCAGCTCAAAACGTGCCCATTGAAATAACAAGGTGGTAGTTTGTGTAGCAGTTAAATTAATCGTCACTAAACCCAGCGTGGCATCTATCACGAGTCCCCCGTTGAGGTTGGTAAGATCAAGCAAGGGCGCAATACCTGTTTCCAAATCGGCAAAGTTTTGCCGGACTTGCAGCCGCGCCGTGACATTGCTCAGGTCGTAAGCTGTACCGTCTGCCGTGCGCAAATAGAAAACCTTTTGATAAGTCTTACCCTGAGCAATCCGCAAGGTTGTTTTCTTTGCTTTCATCCCAGCGCGGAGTTTTGGCAGACTGGCGTTGATTGTCTGAATGGGCAAAACAACAGCGGGTGAAGTACCACCGCCGGGCGTCGTAATCGTCACGTTCAAGACGCCTGCCACCGCAACCTCATTGGCTGCGATTGGTGTTTCCAATCGTGTCGGTGAAATGTATTGCGTGGAACGTGCCACGCCGCCGATATTGATAGCCGATTGATTCGTAAAATTCGTGCCCAGGACTGCCAGAACAAAAGCCGGGCTGCCGGGTGTGACAGTCGGCGGAATCAATGCCGTGATCGTCGGCAAGGCGGCGACTGTCACAGTAATAACACTATTCGCTGATCCCCCTGCCGTCGTCACGACAATCGCTTTGCCCCCCGGCGTAGTGAAAGTCTGACTTGGCAGGGTGATTTGTGTGGCGGTGTCCGTTGCAGGAATTACCGCCACACCATCAACCGTAACCGTCGCACCGGAAAGATTGTTGCCGGAAATTGTAATCGTTCCGGTGGCAACGCCAGTGACGGCTGAACTCGGAGAAATTGTTGAAATTGTTGGCGCCGGCACGGCGGTAACTATAAACGGTGACGTTGGACTGAGTTCATTAGCCGCCACATTAAGGACGGCCACATTGAATGTGCCAGCGGCTACCAGTAAGCCTGCGATGACTGTGGCGGTTAACTGCGAACTGGAAATAACTGTCGTCGTAAGTTGTTGGCCGTTCCAGATAATTTTCGCATCGTTATCAAAATTCTGCCCATTGACGGTCAGGAGAATTGCCGCGCTACCAGCAACGACAGTGTTGGGCGCAAGTGATGAAATGGAAGGCAAAAGCGTGAGTGCCGTAACGTTGATACTTTGCGTTGCCGTGCCGCCAGCGTTTGTGATGTCGAGCGGATAATTGCCAGCCGCTGTCAGCAAATTCGCCGGGATCGTCACGATAATTTGCGTTGCAGAAATTGACGACGGCGTGAGATTTACGCCATTGAAAGCGACGGTTGCGCCAGTGAAATTTTGCCCCGCGATAGTGATCTGCTGCGCACTCCCTGTCACCAATGAAGAGGGTGTAACACTCGTAATGCTGGGCGCTGCGACCGATACCGTAATGGGAGTATTGGCGTTGCCGCCTGCGGTCGTAACAACAACTTGTTTCACGCCAGTCGTACTGAACGTCTGAGATGGCAGCACAATTTGCGTGGCGCTATTCGAGGTTGGCGTCACGGCTGCGCCCGCAACCGTGACGCTTGCGTTACTTAAATTTTGCCCCGTGATCGTGATTGCGCCCGTCGGCGTATTCGTCAAAGCGGTGTTGGGCGCAATGCCGGTGATGGAGGGCGCAGCGGCGCTGACTGTGATGTTACTGGAAGCTGAGCCGCCAGCCGTCGTCACTTGCACAACTTTGGCGCCGGCGCTCGTGAAAGTTTGCGTCGGTAAAACAATTTGTGTAGCTGTGTTGGAAGTTGGCGTGACACTCACACCATCCACGGTAACGGCGGCGCCGCTCAGGTTCGTGCCGGTGATGGTGATGGCTCCGGTCGCAACGTTTACAACGCCAGTGTTAGGCGAGAGGCCTGAGACTGTTGGTGCGGTTCCGCCCGACGCGTTCACCGTAAAATTTAACGAGTTGGAAGTGCCGCCGCCCGGCGCTGGATTCTCGACGGTGATGGCGACTATGCCCGCTGCCGCTAAATCACCACTCACTAAATCAACAATCAAATGCGTGGCATCAACAAAGGTTGTGTTTCGTGCGACGCCGTTTGCTTTCACGACGGAACCGGCGAGGAAACCTGATCCCACGACGGAAACAGACGCGCTGGACGCGCCTGCCGTCGCGGAATTGGGGGAGAGTGAAGTCAGCACTGGCACGGGATTGTTCAGCACGTCGCCAAAATATTGAGAAATTGCGAAGGCTGTCTGGCCGAAAGTTTTATTCGATGATCCGCCCGCGCCCCACGCTCTGAAATTCGAATATACGCGATTGGTGGCAACAGCCAGATCAATGAACGGCCCCGGCACGCCGCGAAATAATCCAATGTCTTTGAAAATCCTCTTTGCCATCGCCGCCAAATCGGAGCGACCGGAAATCCGCGCACACGTTGAGAGCAAGGGTAAGAAAATATCGCCAAGTGTGCCAGTCGGACGGACGCCGCCGAAGCCGTCCGTAAAAGCACCCGCACCAATTTTCGCGGTTGTCGTCCAAGCGCGTGCGGTCGTACCAAACAAGCCGCGCGTGACGCCTGTAATGTTATTGCCGGTGCGTCCCGTGTAGCTTACGACTTCACGGTTTACACCATCTGTGATGATGAGATAGCCGAGTGTTTCTGTCGCAGAGCCGGGGCCAAGTAGCTTGCTGCCACTCGCGACCGTAATTGACGTAGCAATATTGGTAATGGCTACGCTGGGGGTTGTCTCTGCACCCTGCCAGAATCTGTAAATTGCATCAACAGGCCGATACTTCCCGGCGTTCTCCGTCCACACATCACCACCTTGCAACAGCGCGTTCATTGTCGGAGTAGATGCTGTCGCATCGCCCTTCATCAAGTGGTCTGCGACGCGCAATAAGAAAGATTGCACCACAGCGTTACCGGTGATGCGCCAATATTCGATAATTCCCAACATGTCGTAGCCAGGCCAAATAAACGAACCCGGCGCATTATCAAGCGGCGTCGGGGACGGATCAGCCGACGACATTGACGCTGCCATGTAATAGCCTTTTTGCCCTTGTGCAATTTCGCCAGCGGTGAAGCATGAAATGTACTGCGCGGCTTTGGCCAAGTCCGCCGCGTCGCCGTTGAAGCGATACGCATCAATCAAACCCAGAATCGCCCAACCAACCCAGCGCGAGCCGTCGTTGCTCTCAAAAATATCTAAACTGCCACTGGTCGTGTTGTCGTACCACGCGCCCGGATAGCTACCACTGCCCACTGGCCCCCAGTTATAAAGTCGCAGACGACCAGGCACAGTTGCGCCCGTTTGGTCAACGCTCTGAATATTGAGCAACACGCTTTCGTGCGTCGCTTCGTCGCCTGTCAGCGCCCAGTACGTCCACAAACCGCCACTCCAATCGTGGCTCGGAAACCCGACTGGACGACCATCTGCGGGATCAGTCCGGCGGTTATCGTTTTCATAAAAATTAATTCCTTGGTATTGAATAAAAGAGGCATTGTTAAGCAAAAAGCGAGACTGGAACGTACCGTAATCCGCCATCTGCAAAGCACATTCCGCGCCGCGCTCAAACCCGGTGTCAGGCGCTCCGCGCAACCAATCTGTCAGCAGGTGAAGCTGCGTGTCGTAGTGATTGTAGGTACGCTGATTGTCCGCCCAGGGAATGATCCCAAACGAATTCCAACCATAGGAAGGATAGTATTCAGCCGCGTTGCGAAATTCGCGGATGGTGGCTGCCGGTCGTGAGCCGCCTGGATAGGCTTCAGCCGCAGCCAGGTCATGCGCAACTGATAATAATTTTTCAGCCGTATTAGCTGCTGCTGCCAACTCTGTATCGCCGCCCAGTTGCGTGGCAGTGTAAGGCGTTGCGGGCTTTGTTGAAGTGACTAACCGATATAACCCGGTTGCAACTACATGCACTGGATTGAGCCGCGCATTGGGCTTGAAACCAATGCCATCAGCCGCTGTGTCGGCATTCGTACCTAAAAAGAAAATCGAACGTGCGGCCCTGTCACGTGGGAACAGATGCGGCGTGCCGGTGTTCGGGAAAATATCGAAGCGAAGCCCAGCCGCGTCGCCATTCAATCCTTTTGGATAATAGGCAGTGAACTTGGGCACCGATAACTTAAAAGTGCCAGCGGCAATCGTGCCGGTTGTTGTGTTGGCCTGGTCGCGTGCGATGGATTGTGCATCACTGGTGACAAGGTCTGTGCCAGTTCCGGCGGTTGCCGTCGGCACAAGAAAATAGAGTTGATCGAACGTCGCATCCAGCGCACTCACGGCATTATTAGCACTGTAATTACGAAAGCGTGGTTCGATTTTTACGAACGGTGAGTCTTTGTAGAAAGAATAGCGCACCGTCACTTCAAGCGATGGGAACAATGTCGTTGCCCCGGACTTGAAATAGCCGCGCTGACGCACCACAACGTGCTGATCTAATTGTCGTTCAATAATTGTTGTCGTCGGCGTGAAGTCCGCTGTTGTGTTCGTGGAAGTCGCGCCGCTCGCCAATTCCAGCGTTGTGAAAGGCAAAATTGCCAGTGGCAAATTACGATTCAGCGTAATGGTATTGCCGGAAATGGCGGAAATCGTGAATGCGCCGTTGGCCGTGAAATCGTCCAGCAAGTCCTTATCTTCGATGGTTTGCCCAGCCACAGGCGCAACGGTTGGCGCGGGGTTGACGAGGAATAATTGTCCCAGTGAAGGCGCGGGATCAATCCAGTTGGCAACCACATTGTTTGGTGTGCCGCCACGGTTAACCACAAAATTGCGTTGCGGCGTTTCCGCTATTGTATACGCACCGTAGCGGTCATTCGTCACAATGACGGGATGGCCGGAAGAATCCACTGGATAGTAAGCTGAGATTGTCGAAGTGAAATAAAGTTTGACAGATTGCCCAACCGTGAATGCGCCGCCGTTATCAACAATCACCTGATTTTGCGCCGCCGCCGCACGTGTATTGACTGTCGAGCGCCCGGCGAAAATTGTCACTGGCACACGCAGGCGTGGTCGGTTCGTGGCGTGCAATTGCTCCGTTGCGCCAATCTTCCATGAAGAAATCAAATCGTTGGAAGTCTTGTTGATCGTCACATCAACGCCGCCTGCCTGGACACGAATATCTGACGCACCGTTCGTGACATTAATCGGGCTGGCAGTGTAGGCCGCACCGGAATCATCAATCGTGTATGTGCCTGCTGTCGTAGGCTTGAAGCCAACCAGCGCATCCCAAATCGGTTTAGTCGTATCGGTCTTCAACCCGTATTGCCGAATCAAAACCTCGAACGCGGAGCCATCAGCGATGACCGCTCCTGATGGGTCTTTGACGCGCAGATTTGTTTTGCTTAGTAAGTTGTCGGACGGCTTGAACGGAATGCCCTGCACAACTGGGAGATTCGCATTTAGGACTTGAATAGTTTGAGATGCCATTAGTCTTTGCTCCTGAAAATTTCAGGAGCAAAGACTAATCAAAATGCCAAATTGATGCTGAGAACTAAAGTTACGCGACCTCTTCACTGATCCGCGTATTACTACCGCCGCCCGTACCGAGGCCGTCCTGTGGATATTCGACCACAGGGCCACCGCTGCCGCCGCCCGAATCGCCGGGGCCACCCGTGCCACCTGTATTGTCAGGCGGCGGCGTGTCTGTATTCGTGGGCGGACTACCATCTAATGGCATTAAATACACAGGCGACATTTCATTGATGATGTCGCTGTAAATATCTGAGCGATAGAGCCGTGCGGTGACATTGACGGTCGCGTCTTCCAGGTCTTCGATTTCTTCAATCACCACGGGTGTGTTGACGATTTCCCCGAACCCTGTCCAGTGACTCACGCAAATCAAATCGCCGACATCCAGCAACGTTGCCGCGCCGCTGGCAGTAAAACTGGCAAACCAATCGCAGAGCCGCCGCTTGCCACCTTGAATTTTCAAAAGCCGTGCCGCCTGGTTTGCGCTGTCCACTGCGCTTAAATTTAGCTCTTCAGGATAAACCGCATGCACATATTTTTGATGCTCTTCATAATCACGCGTAATTGGCAGCTTCGCCCAATCATTAATCGCCGAAGTAAACTTCCCACTGAATTGATTCGCCGAAGATTGCCGCGATGAAAGAGGCCAGGTAAAAGAATCACCTACATATTTTTGCTGGCCAGTACCACCGAACGCCATGGCAATCGCAAGAATTTCCTCGAAGTCAAAATGCGCGTTGGCTAACGGTTGATCCAGCGTCAAAATTCCAGCTTTGCAGTAAAGATAAATTTGCAGTCCCTGCGCATCATTCCAATCCGCCCGGACATAACGTCTGAGTGTCGGATGCCCATTGATGGTCGCCGCCAACAATCCAGCCACAGCAATCGTGTCATCAAGGATATTTGTTGTGTACGTCACAGGTATTCCATCAATACTCAGTGTGATGGTTTGCCCGGCGGTCGCTGTTCCGGTCAAGGTAATAATTGTATTCGCAGGTGTGGCCGCGTTACCGCCGGATAATGTTCCGCTGGCAACCGAAATGCCGATGCCTCCGGTGGAGGTGGCAGTAATGGCGATAGTATTTCCCCATGTAGAATAGCTCCAGTTTTTCACCCTGCGCACTTCGCTATGTTTCAAGTGCGCACCAATCAATGCTTGTGAACCGAGCCGATTCCGCCACACTGTGGCATCTTCGACTAACATACTTGACGCACCCACGGCGGTAGCGTTGAGCAAAAATGTTCCCGGCTGCCGCTTGTCTACCTTCACCGCAATCTGACCTTTGCTGTTGAAAATCAAATAGCCGTTGAAGCTTTGTAACAGGATGTCGTAGATGAAAGTTTTTAAATCACTTTGATCGGTCAGCACAAAATTCGTGGTGTATCGGCGGCGCAATCTGCGCACATTGGAAATGAATGGCGGTGGTTGCTGTTGATTGATGTACCTGTAATAAGCCTCGACGAGTTGCCCGTATCCACCCGTGATGACTTTACCCTGTGCCATCATCAGCGCGATGCGATCAACTGTTGGCGCACCGAAACCCAGCGCCAAGGCGAAGGCTTTGAAATCCAGCCCACCCGTGGTTTGCGTCGGCAAAATTGCCTGGTCAAATCCAGTGTCGTCAATGACCGGTTCATTGCAATCGATGAAGGCCCGCAAAAAGGATTCATTGTCAAATTGTGAGAGCGGATGGCGGCCTAACTGATTCAGGTAAAATCGCAACAATACCGGTCCTACATCCGTCCAGCCGCGCTGTGCCCATTCGCCTGCCGGGTTCGGCAATGGCACTACGCGTCCGCGCACAATGCCGATAGTTTGCGGACTGGAATCATTCGCGTCCGCTGGATTACTACCAGTGACTTCAAACTCTACCCACGCCGTACCGCTGAATTTTCCCGCGCCTGTAAACAGTGTAGAATCGGGCTGCCCGGATGATCCATATTTGCCCAGCGCAGCATGGTAATTGATTAAATTTGGCAGATATTGCTTATCTTTCTGGGTGGCATTAAAGATGCCATCAATCTCGCCGTCAGCGGCAGCCTGCAACGTTTTCACGTTGACGCCTGTGTCAGCGTGCATCAGCGGTAAAAATTCAACCTGCGTCACGCCGGCGACTTCAGGGATCACTGCATCCTGATTCGCGTCCGAGACCGAAGACCAGGAGGCGGAGACCTGCCGTGTTTTTTTGCGCCCAAACAAACGCCCGAAAAATGATTTGCTCAACTCAACCACTGAAACAGTAAAATTGCCGGTCACGGGGATAAAACGAATCGCGGCGAAATTATCAAAGTTGCCGTAATCAGAACATTGCCGGGAAGATTTATTGCAACTGCCAGCGGTGCGATAGGCCGCGCTCTTGGCACTGATAGCCTGCCCACCTAAACAGGCTTCGCCTTTGAATTCGAGGGGACATTGAAAGACCAATTTTCGCGCGGGGATTTGCGCACCGCCACCGATTTCCTGTTTGGCCGTGATGTTGCTGCCGCGATCATCCGGCTTGCCGCAACGACCACCAAAAATGATCGTGGATTCATTCGGCACGCTCCGGCAGACACGCCGGATTTGCAGCCACATGCCTTCCACGCGATAAGCAGTGATGAACCTGACCATCTCTTCACTGTGTGCACCAAAACTCACCGTACAATTATTCGTATCGCGCTCCAGATAACGTTTTGCGGCTGAGCGCGAAACGACGTGCCGGGTATACAATTGCCCTTGCCAGTACACATTAGTTTTCGCGTAAGTTTTAATGGCGTTGACTGGTTCAAAAATGGTTTCATCCGGCGCGTAAAACTCGAAAAGTTCCAGCACTTCTTTGTTATTCAAACCAATCGCAGTGATGAATTGTGGTGAAATTCCGGTTTGCATAAAAAGGTTATTCCCATTCAGGAATTTCGACAGTCTGGTTTTTCAGTAAGTGCCAACAATCACCTAAGAATTGAATATTGCCGTCTGTAATAAAAGAGTGACAACGGGACTCAGGGTAACTCTGGTTGCAAAGTAGTGACGGCGTAAAGGTGGGTGAATCAAGTGAGCCATTCCATCCCCAGCAAGGAGCGGTAACGTTTGCCGCTTTCACTCTGACCGGATGGGAATTCTTACAGCCCGGACAAAAGAAAACGTAGACAATTTCCGTCTCGTCGTTATTTGTCATTATGTGCAATTTCGGCATTTAAAGTGGTCTCCTGATTAGCTGTATTGATCTGGTTTGTTGCCAGATTTTTTGATGGTCACGTGTGTAACCATCCTTAGCAAAGCGGACGTTGTCGTACAGCACACCCGCCCGCTCATCAAAGAAGTAAAACGGCTCCGACCAGCCCCGGTGTAGTCGCCAGAAATCATCCAGCACCGCCGCTTGTGCGGGCCTTAATTTATTTGAGTATTCAATGCGCCAACGTCGCACCGGGTCATCAAATGGACTGTTGTATTCCGCGCCTTGATCCTCAAAGGTTATTTCTTTCGTCACATACTCTTCAGGTAATTGATACCAGCGCGTTGGGCAGGGCAGGCCGGACGCAGCGCCCCAGGGCAGCTGTGCCAGCACATCAACCGTTGCGTAGCCAATCACATCTGATTGATTTTTGATGCGTAATTTATAACGCCCTTTGGTATTTGGTGCGTGCCAGGTCGTCGTCCCCGCAAACGATGTAAAGCTGCCGGCCGCTGCATTATTCTTATCGAAAGCGGCATAGCTGTAGGTCGTATTTGCTCCACCGCCAAATCGGTCAAATTGATTGAAAAGCGCGACGCCGACGCGCAGTGGATAGGCGAAACTTTGCACTGACCGGAAAATGATTTCACCGTCGGCGCGATAGACAATCTGTCCGCTTTCGATCCCGATTTGATATAAACCATTATTGCGTGCGGCGCGTGCCACGCGTTTCTGTACGCCATTTTCCCACACCACGACACCGCCTTCGTAAACCTGCAGCGCAAATTCAATCTCGGTATACGTGCTGATCGTCGTCCTTGTCGTTAGCCCGGCGAAAAATTGCAAACCGCCAAACGGTGATCCGATTTCATTGGGTGGCACGTTCGCCACAAACCAGAAAGCCTCATCGCCAATGGTGATCGTTTCAACCGAGGTGCAACCCGCATCCCAGGCTGAAGTGCTGGCTACCTTGCGCAGCGAGCCATCACCCTGTACCGCGCAATTCGTCAGGTTTTGCGGCGTCCAATTCGCATTCTTGAATTGTGTGAGCGCACCAGATTGTGCGACCAGTAATGATGTGGTTGCCGCCAGCGGCAGTGGCGAATTTGCTCCCAAAGTTAAAGTGACTGGATTGGCCATATTTTTTTATGGTCAGTTTTGACCATTTATTTTTCCTTAAAACGGTCGCCCGCTGGTGGCATGATCAATGATTTTCTTGGCCGTGCCGTCGTTGCTGTACGAAATACCTAACGAGGTTTCGACATTTTTGATTTGTTGCGCCTGATCGGTAACGAGAATGATCGTTGTCACAGGGCGTCCGGCCCCGGATTCACGGAAGCGGAAACGTTCTTCCGTGCTGATGGTATTTTGATCCTGACGCGTGCCGGTGAGTGATGACCCCGCACTGCCACTTGCGCCAGCACCGCCGCTGCCGGATAAAGCACCAGCGCCAACGGCTGTGCCAATCGCCAGCGCGCCCCAGGCAGCAGCAGCAGCCCAATACTGACTCGCGGCCGCCGCGCCTTTAGGATCACCAGTGAAAATTGTCCACCCCATGGCATTGAGGGCGTAGCCGACGTTTTTCAACGCCTCGACGCCAGCGATTTGCGCCACTGAAGCAAGCGTAGCCTGTACAGTCGCACGCAAGGCCGAACCAATACTTTGCCCGGCGGCAAGTGCCGCTACACCAGAGAGCGCGAAATTTACTCCCATAGCGCCAGCCAACGCGCCAATGGTCTTTAATGGCGCTTGCGATTGCGCCGCCATTTTGTTCAGCGTAGCCGCAAAGCTGGCCCCAAAACTTTTGGTCAGCGTATCTGTTTTAGAGAGCTTGTCACTAATCTTGTCTACCGCATCAGCCGCCCCATCACCCACCAGGTTGCGTGTGCTGAGCGGATCGGCGGTTTGCGTGGCAACCTTTGCCTGCCGATTGATAAGGGCAATGCGGTCGTTTTTCTCCTGCTCCAACGCCACTAAACGATTATTGATTTCGACTTGCTTGACGACGATTTGATCCTGATCAGCATCCTTTTGCTGGGCGGCTTTGGTTAAATCGTCCAATTGTTGACGTGCCAGGACTTGTTCAAGTTTGAATTGATCTTCAATGGCTTTCTTTTGCAACTCGGCATTTTGCTGAATGACGGAAATTTGGTTGCCGCTGAACGTGGCGGCCAGATCAATGCGTGACTGGCGGGCGGATTGATAAATCTGTCGTAACTCGCTGATAGCGGCGCGTTCGCCGGCTAAATCTTTATTTCGTGCAGCAGCCACGATGCGAATACCGTCCGCTTCGGCGGCGCTGCGTTCCGCAAGGAGCGCTTTTAATTTTTCCTCTTCAATCGCTTTCTGTTCAGCGTTGACAAGGTTGCGGGCAATTTCTTTTTCTTGCGCCGCGATACGACGGTCAATTTCAGCCAGAATTACCGCGCTGATACGTTCTTCACCCGTGGCGCGTTCGATGACTTCAGCGTCTATGGCAGCGCGAATGGCGTCCAGGCGGGCGCGATCCGCTGCGCGTGCGGTATCTAATCGCTCGCGTTCAAGCTCAATATTGGCACGGAGAATTCTCTGATTCGATTGAAACCTTGCGTCTTCAATTTCTTTGTCGGCCTGGCGATTGACCTCAATCAACTGCTGCGTGATTTTGTCGAGCCGATCATCTTTGGTGGTCTTCGACAATTTCGAGGTCTTAACGATGTCGGCTTCCTGGTTGAGTGCGTCCGTTAAGAGCGTGCGGCGTATTTCTGTCTCAAGCACTATCCCCGCCGTCAGGCTTTGCTCTGATTCTAAACGCTGATCGAAATTCCGTTTGAGCCGTTGGAGCGTGTCGTTGTAAATACGATCAACTTCACGATTCTCGCGTTCAATGGCCCTAATGGCGTTGTCAGCGGCCTTATCGTGTTCGGCTTTTTGTTTGGCATTGTGATTGGCGAGTAAACCGCGCCGTTTGCCTTGTGATTTAGCCTCCTCTTCCTCTTCTTTGACCAGTCTCGCTTTCAGGTCAGCAACTTTTTTATCAAAAGCGGCAGCAATATCTGCTTCGTTCCCTTCTAAGCCTTGTTTTATTAGCGCGATACCCTCTTTTTGTTTTTGGAGAACCTCGTCTACTGTTTTCAGGTTGAAGTCGGGGATAAACACTTTCCCTAAGCCAGTCGCAAGTTTGGTTGTTTCAAATTGAGCTTCCTTAAGGCCGAGGATTACTTCACGGAAAAATTCATTGGCCGCAATCCCGATTTTCGGCCAAATATCTTTCATTGATTTCAGTTCGCTGTTGGTATCCACAAGGCCAACAATCAAGGTCGGAATAAACTCTTTCGCAATTAAATTGATTGCGCCTTGTGCCGTCAATTTTATCCTGTCCCATGTGTCACCAAATTCATCTAACGCAGCAATATCAGAGCCGCGTAAAATGACGCCAATGTCTTGCAGTTCTTTTTTGAAATCCTGACCGCCGGTCGTTAAGTCACCCAAAATGCGCAGCAATCGCACGCCGGATTTACCGAGTAAATCTTTTGCTAACGCCGTGCGCTCCACAGCATTTTCCACGTTGGCGAGCGTAGTCAGTAACTGAAAAAATGCCTTCTCCGGTTGATTGGCAGCCGTCTCAATGTCCAGCCCTAAATTCTTAAATTCTGTTCTGAGTTTCTTGTTGCCTTCGGTGGCCTGCGCCAAGCGATCCTGGAATTGTGAGATGGAATTGACAATCTGATCGAAGGTGACACCGTTAGCGATGCCGACCGCCTGCAATAATTGCAGCGACTCAACCGTAAACGTGGTTTGCTCGTGAGCATCCTGAATTTTGCTCGCATAGGCTGAGGCAGAATTCGCAATGTCGAGTAAAACCGACACTGCCACAGTCCCGACCGCAATGAGTGCTCCCAACCCTGCCACGGCCAGGGTCGTCGCCCCGGTAAATGCCGTCACTGCCGCTGATCCGCCCCCAAAGCCACCGCTGCCGCCACTCAGGGCACTTTTTAATTGCGTGCCAAAATTTGTTGCCTGCGCTGTGCTGGATTGAAAAACCTGCTGAATTTTCTGGACTTCAGATGTGATGGACTGCCGCAGTTGTTGCACTGCCGCCTGTGCGCTGCTGGAATCACCTTTAATGATTATGGAGAGTGTGTTTTCTGCCATGTAAAAAAAGAAAAGGGCGATAAGTTGCCCTTAGAGTAAGTCCCATGCTTCCTCAGGACTCATTACCTTTCTATCTACGACAGTACCAGGCTCACGAATCAAACTCGCTTCCCATTCTGCCATCACGGTGTCGGCTCCAATGTTGAAGGCCAAAGCAACGCCTGACTGCCACGGGATGCCGGGCATTTCAGCCGCCAGCATTTCACTTGCGCTTTTTCCGTACCGCTGTGCCGCGTGTACCAACAGGCGCAGATTTCTCGCGCCTTTTTCCGTCGCGAAAAAACGGACGTAGCGTTGCCGCTGTCACCACCTCTTCTTTCTTTACGACTGTAGTGCCCGGAAAATTTACGGTGTGCTGTGAATAGAGGTAAATAAATTCGCGGATCACGTCGGGAATGTCGGCCAACAGGACATCGCCTGGATCGTCTGGCTTTATTTTAATTTTCGGCTCAAGGCAGCAATCAAGAATCAGTAAGGTTTTGAACTTTTCGATCTCGTCAAATTCTGCCGCAGTCAGCTTGCGTTCCATTTCCACGTTTTTAGGGTCTTCAGGATCAACCCCTTGTGCCTGCCGGTACACATCGGCAAAAAACATCGGCATCAATCCCTGTTCAAACAACGACTTCGCACGCATCCGCCGCAGACGGAGTGGGAAGCCCTGGAATTCGCCAGACTCGCTTTCTGCCGCAAGTCGTTGTTGAAATTTTTCCGCGATACTATTCATAAATTACTCAGCCAACTAATGGCCAACAAAATGCCCATTCTTATTCCTCAAAATACTTCGTAAACGCACGCCCGCCATAACCGTCATAGCCTTTCGCTACGAACTCAACGGGTAGGGTAACGCGCTCTTTGCTGGTAAATTTACCGCCGGGATAAGTGGCGATTTGTTCGCAGTTCGGAAAGAAGAAATAGCCGTATTTGAACGTGCCCGGCGTTGCACCATCACGACGCCACAAGGCCAACACAGACATTACTGGCGGGCTGATCGCGCCTGCATCGCCGAAATGTTGGAACGTGTCGCCTGGCGCGTGAAAGGCCGTCATCCCATACAGCGCCAGTAAAAGCTTTTCGTCCAACACACCAAGATATTCACCTTTGACCGTGATTTTGCGCGATGTAATAAGTGTGCTTTCGGGGTCAACCTTCTCGTCACAGAATTCATCTGTTGACTGCACAGCAGTCGCAATGTCTAACCCCGCTTTTGAACAAGCCAGATAGACGGCGTTTGGATTAGTTGTGATGGTCGGTGTTTTCCAGCCTTCCGCGTTGGTTTCCAGAACCAGCGGCGGGGGGACGCCCGCAACTGCCGCCGGCACTGCCACTTTGATAAAAATCTGATAAGCGCTCTTGATGCGCGTGTCCAAGAAAGGGCGATTGGTGTTATCAACAAAATTTATACCTGCCATGAGTTGCTCCTAAAAAGTAATCTGAAGATCAATTAAACCGCGTCGCAAATATTCGCTTTCGTTGGACGGGCCAGATTCAGTGATCCGCTGACCTGGTATTTCTAACAGAAGCGGTAAATCAATGCTGTGCACTACTGTTTTGACCGCTGCTTTGACCGCTTCGGCATAGCGTAACCACACATTTTGCAGTTGCTCCGGTTCGTTATGTGTCACGATCAAATCAAGTTGAAACAGATACGTGAAATCGTGTTCGTCGCAGTCAGCAACCGACGTAGCCTGCGTGTCACGGTAGTGCAAAATAATGGCTGGGTAATTCAGCGTCAGATGTTGCTCGGCCCATAATTCGGCGAGTGGTGGCAGTCGCACTAATTCTTCACGCCACACCATGCGGCCCTCATCTAAGCGATGGATGAAGCGCATTGGCTCTTCTGACTGCTTCTGCAATTCATCCGGTAAGCAATCAGTGAGCGTTTGAAGAATGGCGATTTGAACTTGTTCTTCGGTCATGACAAGGTCACTCCATTGTTACCACCAGCGTTCAGTAACCGACGCTGAATCACTTTCACAATTCGCACCTTTTGCGCTTCGGTGAAATCAAAGATTTTGCGCCGTGGCAGTTTTTTCCCACCGCGTTGGTGAAAGGCAGGGTAAGGCAGCGCGACACCAAACGTGAGCGTCGTTGCGGTCGGAACATTGATGCTATGCTGCGTGCTTGTGGTGAGCGCTGCGCGTGTAGCTCCCGTGCGGACAAGAATTGGCTGGCCGGGGTATTTTTTTTCTTTCCATTCTTTGTAGGCCGGAGAGAGCGCCGCCCACTGACCTGATGGCCCGACACCTTGCCCCGCGAATTGCTCTTTGAGTATTTGCCGTAACTCCACAGTGACCGCCGGCCAGACTTGCCGAAAGTCTTTCAGGTTCTCGCTGAACCGCGACAGTGTGCGGTCGAAGACGACTTGATTCTCAATTTCGATAGAAATATTCAGCATTACGCAAAGACCATTGACCGTCGGCGTTTCCACTTTTCACAAATCAATTTCGTGCGATCCGGTAACGCGGCGGTGACAGTGTTTCCGCCGTTCACGTCGGCCACGACACGCGCCCACGCCGTATCACGCCCACGCCAAATACTAATTGCCAACTCAAGTGTAGCTTCAACAATATCGGCTGGGATTTGATCAAAACCCCAGCAAGCCGCAATTTCAACAACCTCATCAGGAATCCAGCACTCACCGGAATTCGCAATCAGCCACGGCGTTTCGTTACTGTCTGTAATTTCCGAAAAGAACGGAGTCATCGCGTCAATTGTTTGATACTCGACATAGTCAATCGTGTCACGTCGGTAAGGCGTGACACGGAGCCGTTTCGAGGTGGACGTGCAAAAACTTTTCGGGGTGAGCACGTTTGCCGCCGGCGCGAAAAAGCCACGCCCCAGCCCGCAAGCCAAGTCAATGATTTCTGACGCTCGTGGCAGCACTTCCTCATGGCGGATGCCGTCGCCTTTGCCCATTTGGAAGCTGTAGAGTTTTAATTGTTCTTCCGTGGCGTACAGCATTATTTGTTTTCAGCTTCTGGAATAACGGACTTATTTGCCTTTGGAGCTTTGATCATCTTCGATCCGGTTTTCAGCGCGTTGTAATATTCCGCTCCCAGCGTTTCCCCGGCACTCGCCAGAATCCGAAATCCAGCCGGAGTATCCACTACAACGTCACCGTCAAAAGCCTGCCCTTTTTCATCAAATCGCTGTGATTGATCAGGCGCTTCGCCTTCAAAAATTCGCATAACTAACTCCTTGAAATGTAAAAATGGATGGAGCGTGCAATACGCTCCATCCGTGAATGAAACCACTGCCAATCTTACGCAACGATTGCCGTTACTTTTTCCGTGGCTTCTGGATATTGATCCATCAGGCCGTAGCGACCTTCTGCCAAAATACAGAATTCGTTCGTGATGAATTGATCATTAATCCAGCCAATGCGGAGAGACTGCACGCCACGATCCAACAAGGTTGCAGATCGTGAGCTATCCATTACCAGCGCCGTGCCGTTTGGCACTAATGCGCCAGGCGATTCTGCCGTGCGCAGTCCCCACATCCGTTTGACAACCGGATCGTAGGACATGACATAGCGTCCCTGACCATCTTTTTCAGTGTCGAAAATCGCTGCCAGAGTTGCGTTGAGAATGATTGAATCGGCGGCATAAAACTTATTCGTCAAATCCGCTATGGCATAACGAATCGTGTCAAAGGGGTTATCGGTTGCGCCTCCCAGTCCACCAGAGGCAACACGATGGACACGCGCCGATGCTGCGCTGTTCAGGATGCCCGTGATGCCTGTTGGCGTGACAGGGTTTGAGACGACGAATTCTTCCAACTTACGCATAACGCCGTCCGCCAGATCGTTTTCTATCAACGCACGAAGGAAAGGCACGTCCTCCATGATCTCATCCGTGACGATTTCATAATGGGCCACTTTGACAATCTTCGCAGTCTTCAGACTGAACGTGTGATTTGATTTCGGCTTCAGGCCGCG
The DNA here is from genome assembly GCA_043719385.1 of Blastocatellia bacterium. GTDB lineage: Bacteria > Acidobacteriota > Blastocatellia > RBC074 > RBC074 > JAFDVL01. The sequence continues at coordinate 26,334 of JAYSTY010000485.1, forward strand.
CTCAGGAACCAATGCCGCCTGGTTGTCAAACGTGTCGCGTTGACGATAATCCACAGCATTACTTGAGGTCGGACGCTTGCGCATTAAATTCAAAACAGAAAGCGGGCGTAGCGGGTTCGCTACGATTTCATTCAACCGATCTGACCACACCAACGCACCTCCAGCGGCTGCCGTTAATTCGTTCGCGTCTTTGGTCTGAAGGTCAATTTCAAAATCAAAGGATTTTGTTTGATTGAGCTTGCGCCCTTCAAATTCCTTGTATTGATCGGACTTGACCATCAAGTCGGCCATTGAGGTAGTCTTGCCGCTGCGTCCGCTGAAGCTTTCGCGTTTGGCGGGTTCGTAGATGGCTTCTTCAAGTTCTTTGGCTTTAATCAAACCTTCAAGTTCAGAGCGTTTTAATTGCCCGTCGGCAAGTTGCGCGTTCCATTTGGCGAGGTCATCTGACCAGCCATCATAGGCTTTTGTGCCTTTTCCTGATTTTTCTTCAATCGCAGTGTATGAAGCTTTCGCTTCGATGCTGATTCGCTGCACGTCCGCGTTTAATTGCTGAATTCTTTCTTGAGACATATTTTCTCCAAAATAAATAAGTTCACTTCTAACAGTGAGTGCCTTATCAGCGGCTCGGCTGCGTCACGTGAAAATGCTGACGACTGGCTTTTGCCATCGCCAACGCGAATTGAAATTGCTTAAGTTCATCATCGGCGTCTGGCTCAACTGGATCAGGAGCGCAACACGCAGGATCAAGACTTTTTGCAAGGTCATGAATTTGCTTCATCATCGCGGAATCTTTCGCGGAATTCCTTGCGCCGGATTTGAATTCGGCTTCGATGGTTTGCAAGCGTTTGTATAATTCTTCGAGATCAACAGCCGGGTTGAATAACGATTTTAACTGCGCAATCGTGGCTCCATTACAACCCCAGCGCACGTCAGAGGTGTCGTATTGCTTGACCTCTTTAATCAGGCGAGTGCTGACCATTTCGCCTTTGATTTGTTCTTTGATGATTTCGTCTTTTCCCTTCGGGATACCGTAAGCAAACGACATTTGCTTCGTTGCGCCAATATCCACGGCATTTAAGTGGTGCTCGCCTAAATCAGATTTGACATAAGTCCGAACCACGACCGCGCCGCCTGTGGCATCCGGCGCAAGCTGTAAAACTTCATCCGGCAAATCCGCTTTGCCGATTTCATACAAATCATCTACCGCCGCAATTGGCGCAGTGACGCCGCTCTGACCGTGGTCGAAAAGATGAACAATGTTGTGCTTGTTGTCTTTCCACGTTTTTGTAAACGCGCCCGGCTGTGTGCGGTCTCCCGCCTGATCGCGGTTGCCCAATACAGCGAAGATTCCCGCACGGGTGCGCTCGCCCTTGATGTTATCTTTTTTGAAGAGCGCAAAGGGTGCGCTTTTCGTTTCGGCATGCAGCGGTGGAAGAAATTCTTTATCCATACAAAGCAAAAGATAAAGAATTTGAAAAATTCTTGCTGCTTAGTAATTATCCGCTTGCATTTCAGGTATACCACTGGTATGCTGTCATTATTGTTGAGTAATCAACAATTCATTGAAAGGAGGTGGTAAATATGGACGATGAGGATGTCGAGCAACTATGGAATGCGATTCAGTATTTATTAAGAATGCTGGGTAACATCGAAGAAAGGCTCGACAGAATTGAAAAGCGACTAGATGAGGAAAAGTCACCTAATCGCTAGTTCGTAACCAAAAAGGGAGGGCTGAAAGGCTCTCCCTTACCTTTCGATGATTCTAACAAAACCAAAAAGGAGAAATCAAGATGAATAGCACAGACATCAAGCAACGCCGCCACGCTCTCAACTTAACCCAGGAACAACTTGCCGGGGCTTTCGGCATTTCAAAAAACACTGTCGCTCGTTGGGAGCGCGGCGAACGCGAACCGGATATGCCGCTGATCTTAGAAATGGCGTTCAATTGGCTGGAACGAATGCAGCCGAAAAAGCTACGCCATCAAAAAATAATGAGCGGGATTTATGCAGCGGCTCAGCGTCAAACCTCAGCGAAAATATAAATCCAGCAACATCGGCAACGCCACTTGCCCTCACAAAGAGGATTCGGGACGGGAGCTAATTCCGTCCCGTCCTCTGATTCCCTGCCATCCGCTTCCAGGCAAAAATCACAGGTATTTTTATCTAAAATCGCGGAATACATAACACGCTTGTAGGGGCGCGAACCGTTATCAGCTTCAGTACTGCGTCCATCGGCTACGGCTTGGAATGCCGCACCGGATGCGATTTGCTCATAAAAGGCGGTGGATTCAGTAGCAGAATCACTTTCAATTTTGGCGAGGATTTCAGCGGCAGGGACTCTGCGCAAAGCTTGAAACGCATAGCCGGAAATCATTCGCGCTGCTACGCCTGCGGTTAGGCTTTGCGCGAGAATCGCCGTTAGTGATTTCAATTTTTCGTTGTCTACACTGGATCTCGGAATATCAACGGCAATGGTTTCAAGTCCCAAATAAAAAGCATCAAAGAGAGCCTTCATCAAATAGCTTTGCCCTGCGTCGGTCAGAGTTAAATCAAGTTGCGCAAAATGTTCGCCTAAAACTTTCAGTTTGTCCAAGCCCTGTTGGATCAATCCGGTTTTTAGTAAAAGAAGAATCGCCAACAGTGCATCGCGGGATTCGTTCTGTGCTTTTTCAACTTTCGCCGCCTGTTCACGCTCCTGCGCGGTCGGTTGCCGTTTCATTTTGAGGCTTTTTTTTTGCGGGTCAGTTGGTTGCTGATCCGGCTGTGGATTGTTCGCCTGCGCCATCGCCAGATCGTGCGATTGCTGCGCTTGATCCTGTTGCTGTTGATATGCCGCTGCGTCATCCTGAATGAAGTCGCCGCCTGGTACTGGCTTCAATCCCATTTTTGTGCGGTATTCATTTTTAGAAACAGCTAACGATTTATAGGCACGATCATAACGCGCCGCGGTCTTATCCAAATCATCCTGAAGAGCTTTAACACTCGAAATATCCCAAAAAACTCTTGCTGTAATCCCTGCGTTTCGTCCATTGAATTCAGACAGCAAAGCCTTATCTAACCAGTTGCGCCAACGAGTCAATTTCGGGCTGAGCGTGTTTTCCCATAATTGTAACTGTGCGCTGGTTTGCCCGGCACGTTGGTTGCTGAACCGAATCGCATAAAAGGCTTGCACCAGATTCCCCGGCACACCCAGCGCAGAGCAAATCGCCGCCTGGCTGTGCATCTTTGATGCCTCAGAGCCTAAGTCGCCTAAGTGTGAACCAATTGCCTGATAGTCCGCATCTTCGTCAAAAACGGTAACCTGTGCATTCTGATTGGACGCGTTTTTTGAATTATAACGGCGCGTCCATCGCTCTTGATAATCCTGCGCCTCTTCATCCGTTAAACTTTTATTTTTGAATTTGAGAATGCCGGACGGCCCGCCATTTTTCAGGTATGCCGAAATATACAAATCAATATTCAAGTCCACACCAGCGGCGCGACAGGCGGCACGTACAGCAGATTCACCCGCTAAGGCTGAACGTAGCTCCTGTGTGCGAATCACGATCATATCTTCAGGTTTTAAGATGCGAGCGATACCGCCCTCTTCAATGCGATACTCGTCGATATCCTGCAATCTATAAGTTGCCGCGCCGTTCCAATAATTCGGGAACACTGCCGAGGCTGGCTTGGGACGTTCAAAGACCGTGCGCGGGTCAAGTGGTTGGATACCGACAATGCCCCGCGTTCGGTTGCGAATTTTCTCAAGGTAAACCACGCCGAAAATATCTTCGCAAACGGAAATGAACGCGAGTAGATCACCGAAGGTATTATCAGGGTTCGGGTTCATCAATACCGGAGTCAGTGGATGCGTTTCGTCTACTTCCCAGTCTGTTTTGACTTTCTTTTGAACAATAGGAAGTACATCCTGAATGGCGAGTGATTTGATTTGCAGACAGGCAAAAATCAGTTCGTGGGTCAGAGCTTCGCGCAGTGAGATTTTGCCTTTATTGTAAAACTCCGCTGGTAAATTGATGATTGAAAATTCTTTATCGTAAATTGCTGAAGCCTGAAACATCGGCTGATTATCGTAGAAAGATTTCGCGCTTAGTCCGAGCGTTTGCAAGCCGTTTTGAATCGGCGCAAGGCTGTCGGATTTGTTCAGGTTTAGTTGAATAATCTCTGCCATAATGCGCAGAGCTTAAAAGAATTTGGTTTTTATTGCTGGCTAGATAAAAACACCTACTCCGCCTTCGGACATAATACCGTAACGAAAACTGTCGTAATAATCATCGCCGCCTTCGCCGTTCTCATCCACGTCAATCTTTAGCACATCCTCTGGTCGGTGCGGATCGTGCATCATTGATGGCAACTGCTCAATCAACTTTGTACACGTTCGGAAAATCTTCAACTTCGGTGCAATGCCATTTTCCAGGTCGCCAAGCAATTGGAGAATCCGCGAAGCGCCCGCTACCCGATCCATCACCGCTGATCGTAAGCGAATCCCCAACGCGGAATATTGATCGGCAATGGTCTTACCCTGCGTGTCGCCTTTCATCTGAAAAACATCCGCGCCGGCACTGAAGTTACGCAGCCGCTTCAACGGCACGCCTGCCCGTTCAAATGTCTGAGTGATCCCAGATGCGTGAATTGTGGGCAATGTCTTCGCCCTGCCATATTCAGCGATGATGTAATAAGTACCATCGAATTTTGTAATCAAATGCGCCGTCGTCGGATGCGTAAATCCATAGTCCAATGCGGCCCATACGGGCCAGTGCGCTGGAATCTCAAACGGCTCGCAGGTATGAAGATCATAATTCCAGTTCGTAAAAAACTGACCTGCTAAAATATCCCAATCACCATCAAGCCAGGCTTTGCGCTTCCATCCGGTTAAATCTTCTAGTGTTTTTTTATACTCAATATTATTGTGCTTATTGTCAGTGACTAACGATTGTACGAAGGTTTTGCCGTTATTTTCACCGCGTCGCATTGGCATGATGAAGTCCGACTTGAACCATTGATGGCCAATTCCACCAGGGTTTGTTGTTAGGTAAATGCGCGGACGAAACCCTTTTGAGGAACGGTTACAGGTGCGAATATCCCGCACTTTATTTGCTGATAATTGTGTGGCTTCTTCAATGGCTATAATATCGTATTCCAACCCCAAATATTTATTGATGTCTTTTTCATATTGGAAATGGCCGAGAATAATTCTTGAATTATTTGGATACGCGATAATGTTTCGCGTTGGCTCGTGCGGAATGTGCTGAAGAAATTTTAAGCGCAAATCGTTCATCGCCTCGGTCGCTGATCCGGCTGATTCACGCAGGAAAAGAACTTTCAAATTATCAAAACGCGGGCAATCATCAATCGCAATCTGATTAAAGACACAAGCCGTTTTCCCGCCTCCACGTGCACCGCCAAACCCGACTTCGTTCGGCTGATCTTCAAAATCAGCCCGTCGCGCCTTCGCGTGAAATTCCAATTGCTTTGCATGGGGTACATACCCGGCAGCACGAAAACGAATCAAAGTCCCCCGCGGTACATCCAGCTTATCGGCCTCATCAAGGTAAAACTTAGTCGCGGTCTGAATATTCGTTGCTTCCATAATTCTTCAAAATGTCAGCCGCTAATTTCAACTCTAAGGCGTTCCCGTCTTTGCCAGTTAATTCAAGCCTGGATTTTTCACTGAATTTCTCAGGACGATTCGCTTTCAGCAACACAATCAAAAGTGTATCGGAATATTCTCGAATATGTCC
>JAYSTY010000486.1:0-2144 GCA_043719385.1 Blastocatellia bacterium
TACTTGTGGGAGCGGTTCTTGCCCTCGCCGTTGGGCTGTTGGCCACGGCAATCGGGTTGGATCGTGACCGTGCCTTCTACCCAATAGTGACGATTGTCATCGCGTCTTACTATGCGCTATTCGCAATCATGGGAGCATCCACACACGCACTCGTGCTTGAGTCTGCGGTGGGTGCATAATGATCCGCAGCAGGAGCAATAACGAAATGAATATCCCTCGCAATTTACTGACGGTGAGCACCGTATTTTTATTTGTCACAGTTATTATGTTAGGCGTCTGGGTCTCGAAACTGTCCGCGAGTAATCCGCAGGAAACGCGCAAGTTCACGCCGGAAGGATTTGAGTTCGGCGCGACAACGCCAGCTCTCAAGTATCACCTTCCGCGCACGAAATATAAGGGGACAACTTTTAAGGGAACCTGGATCGCGGAAAATGTGGCAGAAGTACGTCCGAACTTTGAGATAGATGCCGCAGAGGTTAAGCCGGGAGCGCAACCGGTCATCTTCTTTAACCTGAGCAAGCCCAACGGAGATTGGCCCAAAGGGCAATATCGTTTGGAAATTCGGGCAGATGGCGTACTGGTGCATACAGAGAAATTTTTGATTCAATAAGCTTTCTATGGAAGATTAACCCTTGAGGTCGCACAGTATGAATTATCAAGATCGAAAGGTTCTCTCGCTCACTCGCCGCGAACTTTTGCGTGTCGGTGGCCTGAGCTTGGTCGGCGGCTATCTGAATGCCTTTCGTCCGTACAATGTGCGCGCCGGGCAAAAAGCCAAACCGCTCGCCACCGCGCGGCAAATACTCTTTCTCAACCTCGATGGCGGCATGAGTCAGGTGGATTCGCTGGATGCCAAAGAAGGCGCGTGGACGCCGAATTACTTTGATATTCGCGAGTTTAAAAACGACCTGAAATTGCCTTTTGGCGTCTTCAAAAATTTGCCGGATGTGCTGGACAAAATTACGGTCGTGCGTTCGATGAGCGCGTGGGATGTCGTTCATGGGCGTGCGCAATATTACATTCAAACCGGGCATCCGCTGAATCTTGCTTTGGCGAAAGAAGTCCCTGCGCTCGGTGCGGTGGTATGTCATGAACTCGCGCATCAGCGCAAAGCTTCTGATTCGTTGCCTGCTTACATTGCGATGAATTTAGCCGGCAATCAGGCGGGACTTATCAATCAGGGATTTATGTCAGCGGAATTTGGCCCGATGAGTTTGGCGGTTGGCGACACCGCGCCGAATCTGGCTCCGCAACCGGGGATGGAGGAAACATTCAAGCGGCGTTGGGAACGGTTGCAACAGCTTGATGGTTCCTTGCGCAGCGCGGGCGGACACCCGGATCGCAGCTTTGCCGATTATCAGGATTATTACAAAGGCGCGTACGCGATTATGAACGATCCGCGTGTCCCTGAAGTGATGACAATTACCGCCGAAGACAAAAAACGTTACGGCAACAGCGCGATTGGCAACAGCTTGATTCTGGCGCGAAATTTATTCAAAGCAGATGCCGGAACGCGCTTCATTATGGCGAGCCACGGCGGCTGGGATCATCACGCCAATATTTACAAAGAAAATTCGCGCAATCACGTCGTCCTGATGAAAGAATTGGATGTCGCTTACACCAATCTAATTAAAGATATGGACAGCATTCCGTCAAAATATAATCCCGGCAAAACCTTGCTCGACGATACGCTTATTATTGCGATGAGCGAATTCGGGCGCACTCCCGGAGCGATCAGCGAAACACGCAAAGGGCGTGAACATTACATGCAAGTGAATTGCGGCATGATGGCTGGTGGCGGTGTCCAGCGTGGCAGAGTGATTGGCAAGACCGATGACGCAGGCGGAGCAATTGTTGATTCAGGCTGGTCGGCAAAACGCCCGATTTATATGGAAGATATTGCCTGTACGATTTATTCTGCGCTGGGCATTGATTGGACGAAATCGGTGCAGAATACGCCATCAGGACGTGCCTTTCATTACGTGGAAAACGCTTCGGGGACGAAGTATGTCAACTTCCAGCCTGTCACAGAATTTTTTGCGTAAAGAGCATGTAAAATTCCCCTCCTGTCTTAGGAGGGCTGCCTGAAAGGCGAGGTGGTATGTCTTGAAATTTCGACCACCCCCGCCCCTCCTGGGAAAGGA
>JAYSTY010000487.1:0-12385 GCA_043719385.1 Blastocatellia bacterium
CTCGCAACCATGGCTGGTTGCGCTACGGTGACCACGACATTTCTCTTTCTTGAAAGCTATAATTTGGCTGAAGCCTTTGAGTTTAAGCCCTTCTCTCCACTAGCTAAAGCTATTGGCAACTGATGAAATTCAAACTCAACACACAACTCAAAAACGCTGTAAATTTCTGAGTTTCACGTTTCGGGTTTTGCGTTTCGGGTTTGCGACTTTCGCCAAATCTTCTGTCGTTGCGCGTTTGGAGTTTCGCGTTCTCCACTCTCGCCAAATCCTTCTCACTTGGAACCTCGAAACCTGAGACGCGAAACCCGAAACCCTCTTTCGTTTCAATTCCTCTCAGGTTCGATAAGCACTGCAACGCTCACGTTTACCAACGGTACACCTGCGGTAGATATCGTTTCAATTCCTCTCAGGTTCGATAAGCACTGCAACAAGGCAGAGGAAGAAAAGTGGCGGGCAGAGCATCCGCGTTTCAATTCCTCTCAGGTTCGATAAGCACTGCAACAGATTGGCAGTGGGTTTTGCCAGAGCCGGAACAATAGTGTTTCAATTCCTCTCAGGTTCGATAAGCACTGCAACGCTTCATCGCGTTCTACCTCAAGGTCACTTACCAAAGTTTCAATTCCTCTCAGGTTCGATAAGCACTGCAACTTAAGGCTGTGTTTGAGACAGCACCAGCACCAGCAGTTTCAATTCCTCTCAGGTTCGATAAGCACTGCAACAACTGACAAAACCCAATTTTCGGCGGGGGCTCTTGGTTTCAATTCCTCTCAGGTTCGATAAGCACTGCAACCCACTCTCTCCTCCTGCGGAGGGGACGATCCGGAGTGTCTGTGGAAATAGTTTCAATTCCTCTCAGGTTCGATAAGCACTGCAACTCGTAGAATTTAGCGTTTCATACATCTTAAACGACGAGTTTCAATTCCTCTCAGGTTCGATAAGCACTGCAACACAGTCCAGCGGGACATTGCAGAATTCGGCCATGGGTACGTTTCAATTCCTCTCAGGTTCGATAAGCACTGCAACAGCCACCTCTATAAATATCACAATTCAAACTCTTTACAAAGCCATTTTGGCACATCTATTTTTTTAACAGCCAAAAGTGGTGGGCACATCGTTGGCAGGACAGGTTAAGTTGTTGCAAACATTGGAGATCACATCGGTCATTTTTTATCATCCGCGAAAATGTGTTTAACTTCTATATTTTCCTACACTTCGCCCTTTGTGTCACATTTTGAGTCAGGCATGTGCCCACTACGCCCTTAATAAGAATAAAGGAGTTAGCGATTTAACTGGCTGGGCAAGTCGTTTTCGTATTTTCTAAAAACCAGCTCGCTACGGCTCGCCGAAGTGTGCCGATGGGTCGCGCTGCGACGAGGAAATAAGCGTGAGGTAAAAAGATGCAGGTAACGGCAAGGTTGAGAACCTGCCCTACTACAAGAAAAAATTTAGTTTATACTCTAGTTAAGCAACCAATTCGGTGAATTCTCAAGGAGAAAGATTGATGTCAGCGCAACCAAAATTAAATTACACCCTGGAAGAATATTTAGAGCTTGATCGAAACTCGGAGGAGCGTTTGGAATATTGGGAGGGAGAAATTTTTAGTATGAGCGGGGTGAATAGCGAACACGATCAAGTTGAGAGCAACCTTCATTTTTTGTTAAGGCAAAAGTTGAGCGGTAAAGGCTGCCGGGTATTTCTTGCGAATATGCGAATTAAAGTTCCTTCGCTTCCGCCTTATCGTTATGGCGATATTTCGGCACTTTGTGGGGAGCCGAAGTTCATTAAATTTGGGGGAGTGGATGTCTTAACGAATCCGGCTTTAATTATTGAGGTGCTTTCACCCTCAACCGAATCGTATGATCGCGGCGATAAGTTCACACATTACAAATCTATTCCGGGCTTTTGTGAATACTTATTGATCGCGCAGCACCGTCCGCACGTAGCGCAGTATATCAAGCAATCGGATGAAGAATGGTTGCAGCGTGAGTTCAATGATTTAGCGGATCTTGTAAAGATTGTTTCTTTGGGTTGTGAATTGCCGCTGCGTGAAATTTATCAGGGAATTACTTTTTCAAAACCTGATAATACGTTGCGGACTACGCTGCGTCCGATTGAGTGAAAGCTCAGTAGTTCCAAATGTGCGGCTGCGCCGCCTGATGTGCGGAAAGGCTGTGCCTTTCCGGTAAGTCGAAAGGGATTTGGGCTGCGCCCGTTTTGTCAATTTGCCAGAGTTACTGCTATTGGTTTTAGTGAATTGGAGCAACTAACGGGCGTAGCCCCGAAGCTGGATCACTTACGGAAAGGCAGAGCCTTTCCGCACATCGGGGCGGCAGAGCCGCAAAGGAAACTCGGATTTAGGTCTACTGAGGCTGATTATTTCAAAATCGGCAATGCACGATTGATAATCGCAGTTGTATCAACTCCCGCTGGTAAAGTTCCCAAAACGCTTCGTTGATTTCCGCCCAGCCGCGAAGCGCAGAACGCATCCGTCACCGCCCTGTTGCCATGCTGAAGCAAAATCGCCGCCTGGAGCGCAAGCCCTAAATCTTCCACCAGTCTTCGCGCTCGAAACTCAATTTGATTTTCGTCAGCAAATTCGCGCTCAATATTCGCCACAAAATTATCGTAGCGGTTGTCAGCGCCTTTCGCTTTTCTCAACTCGTGATACAACGCTTCAACGGTTTCAGGTTCTTTGCGCATGGCACGTAAAACATCCAGACATTGCACATTGCCAGAACCTTCCCAAATTGAATTCAGCGGCGCATCGCGGTACAAGCGAGCGAGCGGCGCTTCTTCGACATAGCCATTGCCGCCCAAACATTCCAACGCTTCGGCGACGACTACGACAGCGCGTTTGGTGATCCAGAATTTTCCAATGGCAGTAGCGATACGGCTGAAATGTTTTTCCATTTCATTATTTTTCGATTCATCAAAACTACGCGCTAAACGAAAAGTGAGAGCAGTTGCGGCTTCGGCTTCGAGGCACAAATCTGCCAGCACATTTTTCATCAGCGGTTGATTGATGAGGCCTTCACCAAAAGCATAACGATAGTTCGCGTGATGCGTCGCTTCGGAGACAGCGCGGCGCATCGAAGCCGATGAACCAATCGCGCAATCCAGTCTGGTATGGCGCACCATTTCGATAATGTTGGCGACACCGCGTCCTTCTTCACCGATGAGCTGCGCGTATGCTCCGTGAAATTCGACTTCGCTCGAAGCGTTCGATTTATTGCCGAGTTTGTCCTTGAGTCTTTGAATGTGAAAAGCATTGCGCGTGCCATCGGGTTTCCAGCGCGGCATTAAAAAACATGACAAACCTTTTTCCGTTTGCGCCAGCACTAAAAACGCGTCGCACATTGGAGCCGAGCAAAACCATTTGTGTCCGGTGATTGAATAAGCTTCGCCGGGGCCGCGTTTGCTGAGCGCGGTTGCTCGCGTCGTGTTGGCGCGGACATCGCTGCCGCCTTGTCGTTCGGTCATCGCCATGCCAAGCAAGGCGCCACGTTTTTCAGACGCAGGAATAAAACGTGAATCGTAATCGTTCGATAACGCACGCGGTTCCCACTCCGCCGCAATTTCCGGTTGAATCCGCAGCGTCGGAAGCGCGGAATAGGTCATGGATATTGGACAACCGTGACCTTCATCAACTTGATGGCGCATTGTAGTCAGCGCCGCACGCGCTACGTGACCGCCAGTTTTTTCACTTGTCCATGCGAGCGAATGATTTTGATTTTCTACCGCAATCTTCATCAATTCGTGATACGCGGGATGGAATTCTACTTCGTCAATCCGATTGCCAAAGCGGTCGTGTGTGTGCAATTCGGGCGTGAAGCGGTTGGCAAGTTCGCCAAGTTTGAGGGTTTCTGCTCGCCCCAATAAGGCGCCGAATTCGTGTGCTTTTTCGGATACCCAGCCTGCGCCTTCGCGGTTTATTGCTTCGCGCAACGGCGTGTCAAATTCAAATAAATTGTAGTCAATCAACGCAGGTGGTTGATTCAAAACTTCGTCAATTTTATGGGTGGCGAATTGTTCAGCTTTCATGTAATGAAATTCTCCAACGGAGCGGGATACAAGAGCTTAGGGTGCAACCCTGGGTTGATTGTACGATCAGACCCAAGTCCTGAAAGGAAAATGGCATTGAATGAGTAGCGCAATCCAGCCATGGTTGCGACAGGTTGGCGCTTCGCCAAGCTTAACTCGTACAACTCTCTAAAAGTTATAGCGATGGAATAGCTTAGGCTCTGCGAAGCGCAAAGCCTGTCGCAACCATGGCTGGATTGCGCTACGCCTAATGCAATTCCATTTCCCCATTGGGGTTCTTTTCGGAACATTATTTTCTTTATGTCTATCGCTTGTAGGTAAAATTCACACCGCCGTTAATCGCACGGCAACGTGCTTGTGCCACGGAGTTCCTGCCACCGGGTCGCAATCCTCAACGGCAGTTAATTCGTTAATTGTCGCGCCGGATAATTGCCGCTCACCGTTGGCATTCGGATGTTCCATGCCGTAACCGTGCGGCAAAGTCACGACGCCGCGCAGTGTGGAATCATTGAGTTCAACTCGCGTCACAACTGCGCCGCGCTTTGATTCGCAACGCGCCAAACTTCCATCGCTTAACCCCAGCGCCGCCGCATCTTCAGGATGAATTCTCAGCGCGCCATCGGGATCATCTCTGCGCCACGCCGGATCACGATAAATTGAATTTGCATTGTACGAACGTCGCTCGCCAGCCATTAACACATACGGAAATTCATTGGCGCTATTTTCCACGGTCGGTTTCAATTCACGCAAAGCCGCAAGCATTTCCGGGATTTCCAAATGAATTAATCCGTCTTTGTGACGAATAAAATTCCAGGTTTCATCGTATTCGCTGACGCTGAAAATAATGCCGGAATTTTCAGTGATGATCGCATCAAATAACGCTTCACCGAGCGCGAAGCCTTCGCCGACATGTCCGGCACGACGCACGGCGTCAGGGTTTTTCGTGGCGAATTGATGCGCCGTCGCCCATAAATACGCCGCCGCCGCAGAGCCATTCGGCAACGTCGTCCCCAACGTTTCGTACAAAATGATCGGTGCAAAATCTGCGAGTTCAGGTTGAGACTTCATGAATTTTTGAAACGCTCCAGCGAACATCATTCGCCCCTGCTGCGCCGCTGCTTTCAGTTCAACAAAATCACCAGACAGAGCGCCCATCGCACGAATGAGCCGTGTATAAATTTCCGGCTCGCCCAGCGTCCCCGGCAACGGATCAAACAACGGTTTGCGCAAATGAAAAGCATTCGTCGGAAATTCTGAATTGAAAAATGTCGCTTCCCACTTTTCGTATTGCGACGAAGCAGGCAACACGTAATGCGCCATCCGCGCCGTTTCGGTCATCGCTACGTCAATGACTACGAGTAAATCAAGTTTGGAAAATGCTTCCCGATAAGCATTGGTATCCGGCATCGTGACCATCGGATTCGAGCTGTCAATAAATACTCCACGTGTCCGTTGCGGATGCTCGTTGACGATTTCGGCGGGCAAAATATTTGGTGGCAATAAATTTGTAATGAACGGAAACGCAGTCACCGATGATCGTTTTTGCTGCTCACCTTCTGCCGAATGTCCAATCATTGGAACCAGCGAAGTGTGAAAAGAATTTGCGCCAGGCTTGCCAAAATTTCCCGTTACTAAATACAACAATGCCCGTAAATATTGGTTGAGCGTGCTGTTGAGCGTGTGTTCGAGGCCGAGATCGGTACGAACCGCGCAGGTCCTGGCGTTCGTAATCCAGTTCGCCGCCTGGTGAATATCTGCCAGAGAAATTCCGGTGCGTTCGGCATACTCTTCAACCGGAACATCAAGCAACGCATTTCGCACGGCTTCAAATCCAACCGTTCGTTTAGATAAAAAATCCTGATCTTCTTCGCCTTCGCGCACGATTACCGCGAGGATTGCCGCGAGTAAAAACGCATCGGTTCCCGGCTTCACTTGCAAATGCAAATCCGCCATATCCGCAGTCTCAGTGCGGCGCGGATCAATCACGATCATTTTGCGATTCGGGTCTTTATGAATTTCTTTGAGGATGACGCGAGCATTGCGGATGCCGTGCGATTGCCAGGGATTGGTGCCGATGAAAACTACGACTTCGGCGTTCTCTACGTCTTCGGTTGGATGGCAATTCTGGCGACCATACAAGCGACCATCCACCCAGAATCCGCCCGTTTTTTCCTGTGCCAGGGCGCTATAATAATTGCGCGTTCCCATCGCCGTCCGCATCGCTTTTCCGTATGGCCCCGCGAGGTGATTGCCCTGACCGCCGCCGCCAAAATATGCCAGACTTTCTCCACCAAATGTATCGCGCAACTGGACAAGCTTCGCCGCAATTTCAGCAATCGCCGTGTCCCACGAAATCTCTTCAAACGTTCCGTCTGCGCGGCGACGCAAGGGAGAATTCAACCTGTCAGAATGATTCTGGTAGAAGTTCAAACGTTGCGCTTTCTGGCACAAGTAGCCGTGCGAAAGCGGATGGTTTTTATCACCGCGAACACGCGTCATTTGACCTTCTTTGACTTCGACTTCGATGCCGCAATTGAGACTGCACAGGATGCAGGCGGTTGGTTGCCATTGATTAGTTGTTTCGTTCATAAGATGTAATCCCAAGATTTTAGGGGTAGTAGCTGGTTGTATTACGCGCCAGATACAAGTCAACCAGGTCGCTACGGCTCCCTGTACTGTACCGAAAATTAAGCCAGCCGCTCCCGAAGCCACGTCCGAAACTTCCGCAATACTGCGGTTTGCCCCTGCGTTTTACTTTGCTCTAACGCCTGCGTTAAGGCTTCACTGGTAATTAGTGAAAACGATTTACTGACAGGCGATTCATCGTAGCCATTTTCACCAAGCAGGAAAATTCGTAATTTCTGCTCATCATACAACCAGACTTCCGGCACACGCATTTCTTCGTAAATCGGGAGCTTGCGAATCGAAGGACTGGAAATATCCACTTCGACGGCGATGTCCGGCGGCGGGTCAGTATTCAAATCAATTCGTCGTTTGCCAATAATCGCGGCAGTATTGGCAACGTAAAAACAAGTATCGGGTTCTGCGCCTTTGTCCAGCCAAGCCTCTGTGAATGTGGTCGAGCCGAGGCATTCCACATCAATCTCAGTTTCATAAGAAATCAGCCGCCCAATAGCTGAAAGTAATTCCTTGTATTGTTCGTGTTTGGCTAAGGGACTCATAATCTCCAGGCTTCCTCGGTCATAGGTCAGACGTTTGCCAGGCCAGGCGGTTAATTCTTCGGTGAGTTGTTTGTATTCGCGCCAGGTAACATTGCGCCAGAGAATGGATTCACCGGGCAACATTTTGGCCAGCGAGTTTTTGATCGCTTCAGTTTGATTGAGCGTTAAGGTTGTCATACTTCATTACCTCAATAAAAAACTACGGAACCCGGCTCGCTACGGCTCGTGGGACTGTACCCGGAAAATCTAATGCGCTCCGATAAAATTAATTAAGGTCTGCGCAATGCCTACGATAAACCCGATGCCGCCTCCGAACCAATAGATCGCGCGGATTTCTTTGCCTGCCGTGTCCATGATTAATTGTTCGATGGCTTCGTCGGACAGGGCGCTGAGCCGCCGCATCAGAATTGCTTTGAAATCCAGCCGCTGACTAATCATCGAAGCGAATTTTCCTACAACACTAGGTTGCGCCGCGCCGCCTCGCAGGATGGATTCAGGGATAGTTGCCATCGCCTGAGCAATCGTTGTGCGGGCAAACAGGCTGTCGGCAATTTGCTCTGCCAGTTTATCAATTGAATCACCGACGATACGATACAACGCTTCATCGTCAAGAAAATATCCGCTGACAACGCGGCGCAAAAATCCCAGCCGCTGTTCCATTTCGGTCTCGACAATTTTGCGTAAAGCGCGGGCGATTTCCCACCGCGCTTCGACGGAGTCGCGCAGGTGATAGAGCCGCTCGCGCAAATGATCAACCACCACCTGGACAGTAGATTCGCTCTGCGATTGATTGACCGCCAGCGAAGTAATTTCGTTTTCCAGGCCAAGTTTCACGAGTTCATCCGTGATGGTTTCGACATCCAGCAGGCGCTCTGAAATTACTTTGGATAACGCTTCGATAAACTGCTCACGCTCTTTGGGCAACATACCAGGCGTGAGCGGGAGTTGCCAGCCGAAAACAAAAATCGGGCGACGCGGACGAAAAAGCATTTTCACCGCCAGCCACGCCGCACCATATCCGTGCAACGTCGCAATCAGTAAAGGGGAGAGTTTGATAAGAAGGGACATGATCAATTTAAGATAGCTATTTTGGTCTTTGGGCTTTGGTTTTTGGTCTTTGGCAATAACCGTCATTGCTTCGTTCCAGGGCAAATAATGCTGTATACGCCGTGGACAAATTGCAAACCAAAGACCAAAGACCAAAGCCCAAAGCCCTAATCAGTAATATTATTTTTCACCCACCTGGCTTTCCCATAACTTCGCCGCCAATTTTTCTGTGCCGCCGTTGTCCGCGCCTTCAATAATCAGGATGGATTTCCCACGCATTTCAATCAGCGTTTCGCCATCGGGAGTGGAATAAAGATATTTGGTCGGCGGTTGATTGGGTTGCACGGTTAATTTCGGCCAGCGTTTGACGGTGCGTTCGGCATAGGCGGCAAAAAAATCTGCCGCATCATTTTTCGTATCCCACGCGCTTAAATGAGTCAGAACAATTTTGGTCTTTGCGGCGTTTTCATACAGCACATATTGATCGCCGCCCCAGCCCTCCGCCGCCTTTCGCGCACTAACTTTGTCAATGTATTCCGCCAGCGCCAGATAATATCCGAACTCGCCATTCACATCTTTCCAGATCGGTTTCCAGCCTTTACCCAGTATGCTTGAAACATCAGCCAGGACAACTTTGACGGGCAATTCGTTGATGGCGTATTTGCCGTAATGCAAAATCTGCTCGGTGGATTGCGGCAAATTTGCATACGCTTTGGAAACGCCTTCCCAGCCCTGCGCTTTGATTATTTCAGCCGCGAATAACAAGCCCTGGCTGTAAGGAAAAATCAGTGCTTCACGAATTGCATTGGGCGCGGCATTGAATTGTTCCATCCCCGGTTGATTGGTTTGCTCATTCATTTGATTGAGCGCCTGGCTGGGAATTTTAGTAATATTCATTCCCATTGGCTTCACTAAATAATCAATCATCAGCGCCGTCGCATCGCCTTCGATCAGAGCATGAATCGCCAGTTCGCGGTCGCTGTCGCCTTTGGGCCATTTATCAAACTGCTGCAAATTAAAATGCTGATCCTGTAACGCATGCGTCAATTCGTGCGCCATCACCGGTTTTTGCATTTCGAGCGCGTTCCAGTTCGCCAGATTGAATTCTTTCTTTTTAGGATCGTAAAATCCGGCAATTTGTTCGACCAGTAATTTCGTCAGAAATTCCTGGTACTTAAAATCTTTGGGTGCCAGGCCAAACGCGACCAGAGTTTTGTATTGCGCATCCAACTCTTCCGGCGTTGCTTCTTCAGCAAAATTTTTGATGACCATCTGCTCAATTTCGGCGCGTGACTTCGCTCCGCTTTTGACCGGTCGCAATAATTTCAAGCCGCGAATTTCGCTGACCTGCTGCAAAATTTCAGTCGTCATTGCGGCGACCTGCGCGGAGGTGATAACAACTTTTCCCGTTGCCTCATCGGTTTTACTTTTTCCGGTTTTGGAAGAAGTCGCTGGTTGCTGCGCCACCAGAAAAATGCTAACGACCAGCATCAGCGCCAGCGCCAGTTTGAATGAAAAGCTCTTTGACATTAAGTTTCCTTTCGCGTAAACAGAATAGGGCAAGTAACAATTTATCACGAATTTTAAATTTCAAATTATTTCATGCCAAATGAAACCGAAGAATACCAATGGAGCGAAACTCGCCTGCGTGTCCGCTATGCCGAAACCGATCAGGCGGGAATGGTTTATCACGCGAATTATTTGATCTGGTTTGAGGTTGGACGCGTCGAATTGTGCCGCGCCCACGGCTTCAATTACTGCGATATGGAACGCGAGGCGGATGCGTTTTTACCCGTCACCGAAGCGAAACTTCGCTATCGCATTCCGGCGCGATATGACGACATAATTTTAGTCAGAACGCGGGCATTTGAAATTCGCAGCCGGGCGATTAATTTTTCCTATGAAGTGCGCCGCGCTGTTGATAATACATTGCTGGCAACGGGCGAAACCGCCCACATCGTCATGAACAGCAAAGGACATGCCCGGAGTTTCCCGCCGGAATATGCGGCAAAATTACGTGCAACCGCCAGCCCTCAAAATCAGTCTTTATAATTGCTCGTTATTATTTAAAAGGAATCCATTCATGAAAGAAATCAGTCGAAGAAATTTCACCAAAACAACCTTTGCCGTCGGCGCGGGAACCGCGCTCAGCAGTATGAACATTATCGGCGCGAATGATCGCGTCAATCTGGGCGTGATTGGGTGCGGCGACAGAGCGATGTCGGTCTTTGCCAGCTTCTTAAAACAGCCCGATGTCGCCCCGGTTGCACTCTGTGATATTTACGAACCAAACCTGACCAAAGCCGCCACTGTCACCGCCAACAAAGCCAAAACGTTTGCCAATTTTCAGCAGTTGCTTGATCTAAAAGAAGTGGACGCCGTGCTGGTTGGCACACCGGATCACTGGCACGCGCTGCCCACCATCAGAGCCTGTGCGCAGGGCAAAGATGTGTATTGCGAAAAGCCGCTTTCCCTGACGATTGATGAAGGTCGCAAAATGGTCGAGGCCGCCCGCCAACATAAGCGCGTTGTCCAAACCGGTAGTCAGCAACGCTCTGCGCCGCACTATCAAAAGGCCGTCCAGATGATTCAGAACGGCGAACTTGGCGCAGTCCACAAAATCACGGCTGGTTATACGCGCAATGCGATGCCAGGATTTAAGCCGCAAGCTGAACTCGGCACGACGCAGCCCAAAGGACTGGATTGGGAGATGTGGTGCGGCCCGGCTCCGCTTGTGCCGTTCGATCCGTTCCGTTGCCTTTATCATTTTCGCTGGTTCTGGGATTACTCCGGCGGACAAATGACGAATTGGGGCGCACATAATCTGGACATCGCACGCTGGGCTTTGAGTGCCAAAGCGCCGACCGCAGTTACGGCTTTTGGCGGACGTTATGAGCTGAAAGACGGAGGCCAGACGCCTGATGTTCAGGAAGTGATTTACAATTTCCCGACTGCCGTTGTCACGTGGTCAGGCCGCGAAGTCAATCGGACACGCGACGAGTATTTAGTTTTTCACGGCACGAAAGGCACGCTCAACATTATGCGCGACGGCTTCACGATTACGCCGGAAGTATGGAAGCCAACCCGCAAGAGCAGCGATCAACTACAGATGGCTGCAATGGAAGTCAAAGCCGAAGCTGGCGGCGATTCGACGGGGCTGCACGTGCGCAATTTTCTGGATTGCGTGAAGAGCCGCAAACATCCGAATGCTGATGTCGAAGAAGGACATCTGACCGCGACCGTGTGCCATCTGGGAAATATCGCAACTCGTCTCGGTCGTTCATTGAAGTGGGATGGCGAGAAAGAAATTTTCATCGGCGACCCGGAAGCCAATAAAATGTTGTCACGTCCTTATCGCAAGCCCTGGAAATTGTAGCGTTCAAGCAAACATTTTTTCCACGAAGCTACACGAAGCAGCACGAAGGGAAGAATTTTCCTGACAGAACTGAAGTGATCTCAATGAAACAAAACCTGCTCTTCACCATATTGTGCCTGTGTATTTTAGCAATTGTTGCGACAGCACAGCCAGTCATCAAAATCGGCATCATTGGCACAGACACTTCGCACGTTCCGGCGTTCACGCAAACGCTCAATGATCCGTCAAGCGTCGGTCACATTCCCGGCGCACGGGTTGTCGCGGCCTTCAAAGGTGGCAGCCCTGATGTTGAATCCAGCCGCACCCGGGTTGATAAATACGCCGCTGAGATCAAAGAAAAATGGGGCGTCGAGCTGGTCAGTTCTATCGAGGAATTATGCGCCAAAGTTGATGCGGTGCTGCTGGAAAGTGTTGATGGTCGTCCGCACCTGGCACAAGTCCGCGCTGTCTTCAAAGCTAAAAAGCCTGTCTTTATTGACAAGCCATTTGCCGGAACTTTGCAGGACGCAAAAGAAATTATGAAGCTGGCGCGTGAATCAGGGACACCATTTTTCAGTTCTTCGAGTTTGCGATTTTTACCTGAAATTCAGGGACTGCGAAAAAATGATCAGCTTGGCGAAATAGTCGGCGCGGTCGCGTACAGCCCTGCGCCCACCGAAGCGCATCACCCCGATTTATTCTGGTACGGAATTCACGGCGTCGAAACTTTGTTTACGGTCATGGGGCCAGGTTGCGAAAG